>UQAW01000055.1 GCA_900539175.1 uncultured Lachnospiraceae bacterium | reverse complement strand
TGCCAAAAATGGGCGCAAAAAAAGCAGCAAATCTTTTTCAGACTTACTGCTTCATGTGCCGCTATGGGGCAGCGGTTATTCAGTTGTAAAATAAAAGAGGGCGGTAGCACTTTGGGCTATCGTCCTCTTGGCTACACATTTGCAAAGACAGGCGGGGCTGTCAACGGTGGGCGAAGCCCATTTACTTGCCGTTGACTGGCTCGGCTGGATTTGCTACTTTCGATCTGATGTTTTCTTGTGAAGAATACACTGTATTGACTTTACCTTGATTTTCCTCCTGTGTTACTGTAATATTAAAGTCGTGAATTTCAGAATTTGTACTAGAGATTTCCAAATTCAAAGAAATAGAAATTACGTTTTTATCAAGTTGTAATCCATCTTCTTTGCAATATGTCGCTGAATAACCACTTGCAAGAACTACCTGACCTACCCCATTTTCATCAAGCACAAATAATGTAGCTGATGAACCAGTTTCTTTATTTCGGGCTATCGCAACCAGTTGTATTGGGGCATTTTCAGCGGAACCAAAAACATATTCTAATAATTCAAATGAAGGATAGTCTTGTGGAAAATTTTCAATAAATTTCTCGCCCCGGCTTTCAATAGAACCGGCACTTTCAAGCTCTGGCAGTACTTCTTTTGTGTTGTCATCAGGTGGAGAATTATTAGAACAAGCACTCAACAAAAGTACAAAAGCTAATAGTAATATAAACAATTTGTTTTTCATTGTGCTTTATATACTCCTGTTGGCGTGTATACCGTCATTCCCTTTGGAACTTTTATGGCTGAGTAGCTAGAAGTTGTTACTTTATAATGGACAGAATTTTTTTGTGGTGCATAAGATTCTGTTAATGTTTTATATTCATAAAAAACATTTTCAGGATAGCCGTCCATATAAACCTTGTATTTTAAACGACCAGCTGTTCTAACAGCAGGAATATAAACATTTAACACTTCAAATTTCCCCGGTGCAATACTATATGAGACACCCGCTGATGTTCCTTTTGTCCAACTACGTGAACCGGTAACTTCAACTCCTACTTCCGCCTGCATTTTTGCAAAAACAACATTTGCTTCTGTTGTGCCATTGGCATAACCCGCAATAGATGCGGTGGTTGTTCCGCTTTGTTCATATTGATATGTAATTTGCATAGGACTTGAGCCTTGAGTATTATCGCCTGAAACAGAACCTAATAATTTATGAGTATAATCAATATTCGTATAATTAGGCTCATAACCTACACATTCTCGTATATATACTCCTCTACGTTCTGGTATTCCTGAATCGTTAGCTGCAAAAACAGTAGTGTTCATTGTTGTTACAATAGCTAAAGAAAAAACTATCCCTAATATTGTTTTGATTTTTCTCATTATGGACTTCCTCCTTTGCTTAAAAAGTTATATTTTGTTGTGTGTTTCATCAAACCATTGGCATCATCTCCTTTTGTTTTATAGTACCATATTTTAGCTATTATATCAATTATCAAATTCAATTTTGCTTTTTTTTGGTTAATTTTTCTGAATAGTGAAGGCTGTCTATCAAATTCTTGTGTGTTACTTTACCGCACATGAGCATTTGCACCCGGGTTGTCGTTTCCATAACCTTCCATCAGGTTGATTACGCCCCAGACACCAAGGCCTGCACCGATTGCAACGACCAGTGTCTGAAGGATATTGATTGCACTGCTAAAAAAAGCCATAATCAAATGTATGAACAAACGCTTTTTCTTATGGTCTGTAAGCGTTTGACTCTACTCCTTTCCCTTTTATTCAGACCTTTTTGTACCCTTATCAGTAGTAGCAGGGTGCTCGAATTCTTTCTTTCATATCAGTCCTCACCTTCCTCAGCTTCAATCGCTGATACATCTTCTTGTGTTACAGTTACTTCATACATTTCAAATTCTGTATCTTTCGACATCACCAGTCGGTGTGCCAGATATTTTTCGACATCAAACGCATTATTCTTATTGAAATCGGCAAGCTCTTTGTACCGTTTATGCTTTGTGATGTCATATTTGTTGCTTAAAAACGGCCGGACTCCACGAAGCTGTAAGATACATTTTTCTCCATCCATGACCGCCAGCTCATCTCTACTCATCAGTTCTTTTCCAGTCTTTTGATAGTTCAGTCCATAGGACCGGTTGCTGCCTCTGGTGTCTGATGTGTTATAAAGATCAATGGTTTCCTTTCCCAGGGTTTCTGATATTTCTTTCAGTGTGGAACTTTCCTTTCCACCAAGGAAAAGAACAGTGTCACAGTTACCTGTGATCGTCTCTGCAGCATCCTTATAGATGGTTTTCAGCTGAGATTGTGACTGCAGAATGATAGAAGCGGAGATTTCCCTGCTTCGGATCGTAGCAATCAATTTGTCGAATTTTGGAATCTGTCCGATATTGCTGAACTCATCAAGAAGCAGCCGTACATGATAAGGGAGCCTGCCTCCATACTCATCATCCGCTTTATCACAAAGCAAGTTAAAGAGCTGGGTGTACATGATCGCTACCACAAAGTTGAATGTATCATCGGTATCGCTGATGATGACAAACATGGCTGTTCTCTGATCACCGATCATATCCAGTTCCATTTCGTCATACGACATGATTTCTCTTAGCTCCTGAATATCAAATGGTGCGAGTCTGGCACCACAGGAAATCAAAATCGATTTTGCAGTTTTGCCGGCAGCAAGCTTGTACTTGCGATATTGCCTTACTGCAAAGTGTTCCGGATTTTCTGCTTCCAGTTCTTCAAACAATTCATCCACTGCATTTTTAAATTCTTCATCATCCTCCCTGGTCTCACTGGCATTGATAAATTCCAACAAAGTAGAAAAGTTCTGTTCTTCCTCTGGTGCCTCATACCAGATGTATCCGATCAGTGCAGAATACAATAGACGTTCGGCCTTGACCCAGAAATCTTCCGTTGATTTTTCGCCCTCACCCTTGGTATTTGCGATAATGGTATTGACCAGCTTCAAGATGTCTTTTTCACTCCGGATATAATGGAACGGATTGTAATGCATGGACTTTTTAAAGTTGATCGTATTTAATACCTTGATCCGGTATCCTCCATTTACCAACATCTTCCCGCATTCGACGATGATCGTACCCTTCGGATCGGTGACCACATAGGATACGTGATCCGTCATCTGCATAAGGTTGGGCTTCACATAGAATCTTGTCTTACCAGATCCGGAACCACCGATAACGATCACATTCTTATTTCTGGCATACTTCGGAGCTTTTGGTCGACTGTTCATGGTCAGACGTTCCGTTTCTGTGAGGATGACATTGTTTTCAAAGACCGGATCCATGAAGGGTTCGATATCTTTTCTATTTCCCCATCTGGCCGATCCATACTCCACACCTTGTCGGAACTTCTTTGCATTTTTTGAACGATAGTAGACCACCAGTTTTAATGCACCTGCAACCAGAACACCTACTGCAAGGTCCTGCAAAGCGACACTTGGCAGCCAGCTTAAAAATGCCAGTCGGAAATTGACTAACATCACGCCAAGTCTCTGGACCATGCTTTCTCCCAGGCAATGCCGGTACAGCCAGGATCCTTTATCTGCTACATAGAAAATAAAGAAATATGGGAGATTTAAGATCACCAGCCGTTTGACCTGGATCTTCTGTAATTTTTCCCGGATCATCGTTCCTGACCTCTGGATTTTTGTCTCTGCTTCACACGCTGGCGGTGCTTTGCTTTTCTTTCTACAGATTTCTGCAGTTTCTTTCTGACGGATGGTTTCTTCGACTGTTTCTTTTTCAGTTCTACTCCGGCATATTCCCGGAAAGCCGCTGTCATCACATCCACATCTTTGGCCTTAAAGAAGACCAGAAATTTCGGTGGATCCGCACCAACCTCTTTTTTCAGGCTGTAATCAATCCCGTACTTTCTTGCCACACGGTCAAAAGATTTGATATTTTCATCTGTGATCTTTAAGTTGGAAAGCTGTACTCCCTGTGCATTCAGCTGCTTGATGGTCTGCTTTCCATGTGGCTTTTTCTTTTCAATCTTTTTTCGGGCTTTTTCCCTTCCTTTCTCCTGAGCTCGTCCGGTCTTTTCAGCCATTTTCACCTGCGTTGCTTTCTGTTTCCTGCGGTTATCCATTTCCAGGAACTTCCGAAGGGCTGCTTTTAGCACACTGGCAGTGATCTTGACTCCCTGGATGCTCAGGCTGATCACTTTCTGATTTACTTCTTCCTGCAATTACCCACGTCCTTTCTTTCCTTTCATCTCAGAATAAAGACGGGCAATACAATATCCGATGCATGGAACATGTTTTCCATACGGACAGCCACCACATGGTGTTGTTTTTACTGCTTTTTTCTTTTCCGGAAGCAGATAGTGGCACTGTTTCAAGCTACAGCCTTTCTTTTTGCCTCCCCACCAGTAACAGTACTTGCAGGACCATGGCTTTTCTTCGCTGTACTTTCTTCCCTCAATAGCTGCATTTGGTTCTATAATTAGATCTTTATTTGTCTTCATTCTGTTCTTCCTCTTTTCTCATGATTTCTGTCAGTTTTTTCTCTGCCTGACTTCCGGCAGCAATGAGACAATACAAAACTGTAAATATTGCCGCTGCTCCCAGAAGAGCAACAAAAATAATGATATTTCTCATGGTTTCTCCCATCTAAAAAAGCGTCCACAGATTCCTTTCGGTTTCCATGAACGCTCATTCTTATTTGATTAGTGTTTCTTTTTTCTCATAAATGCAAGGGCTCCTGTACCAGTCGCACCAATGCCGAGAAGCATAAACCACAGCCACAGATTGGTGTTATCCCCAGTCTTTGGTGAATCACTGACAGGTTTTCCACCTTCCGGTGTCTTTTCTGCCGGTTTTTCCTCATCCACCATGGTTACATGCTGTACTACACTGGTATCCTTTACTTCGAATTCCACATCTTTTGCAACCAGATAGCCATCCGGTGCTGTTTCTTCACGGAGAGTGTATTTTCCGATCGGAAGCATTTCGATGTAATGTGCTTTCTCTGTACTGGTCCAGCTTTCCACAACTTTTCCATCCTGATCAAGGATTGTGAGTTTCGCTCCCGGAAGTTCTTTTCCGGCGATATCCTGTTTGGAGATTTTCACCTTCGTTACATCATCCTTCATCTCAACTTTCTGCACATCGGCAGTATCTTTGATCGTGAACTTCACGCTTTCAGCTGTCACGTAACCATCAGCAGGTTTTGTTTCAACCAGTGTGTATTCTTTTCCGACAGTCAGCTCACGGATCACATGTGCTTCTTTACCGGAAGTCCATTCATCCACGATATTTCCATCAGCATCTACCACTTTCAGCTTACATCCTGGAAGTTCTTTTCCGGTTGTCAGACTGGATTTGGTAAATTCTACAATGGTTGGCTGATTCTCAAAGGTAAAATCATAGGTTACTGCCGGCTGATCCTCGCCTGCATACTCAAAAGTAAATTCCTTTACTTCATCGTTGGTTACAAATCCGTCAGGTGCATAGAGCTCTTTTACATAGTAAGTTGCTCCTATTGGAAGATCTGCAACAAATGTGATCTTTCCTTCTTCATCCGTAGATTTCAGTTCAATGATCTCATCGGCTTCGATCAGGACTTTACCTGTTGTCTCAGACTTAATGTCTTCTTTGGCAAATAATCCAAAGATAGCGCCTTCCAATGTACGGTCAGAATCTTTTTCTTTCTTAAGTACACTGACTTCTACTCTCTGGCGGTTGTTCTGCCAGTCTTTGTCATAGACTACAACTGGTGTATTCTGATCCACGTAAGTCAGATCTACATGACGAATCTCACCATCCAGTACATGACCGTAAGCAGTTCCTGTTTCTTTCACATAGTATTTACCAAGTGGAAGATTTTCCAGTTTTGCAATACCGGTTTCATCTGTCTTGATCGTTGCGATCAGTTCATCCTTTTTATAGTAATCGTCACTGACGCCATCGGCAGCCTTAATGTCTTCCTCAGCATAGACTTCAAACGTAACATCTGTCAGTTTTCCGGTTACATAGTTGAAAATGTGTTCCACCACACCTTTGACCTTATCGGCCAGCGTAACAGAATCCAGAAATTCTCCCTTTTTGTTGATGATGAGTTCACCAACCGGTACCCCATCCTTCATTTCCACTTTCTGGACCTCTCCGGTATCTTTGACTGTGAATGTCACATCATTGGCTACCAGATAACCATGCGGTGCAAATTCTTCATGGAGGGTATAAGTCTCACCCACTTTCAGATATTTGATCACATGTGGTGCATCTTTGGAAGATGCCCAGCTGTCTACCACATTTCCATCTTTATCCGTTACTTTCAGATAAGCTCCATCCAGTTCTACACCGGTTGTTGCATCTGATTTTGTGATCTCAACAGTTGTCGGCTGGTTCTTCTTTACGGATTTTAATGTTACTGTCTGTACATCCTGCCCCTGATAAGAAGCATCAAATCTCAGTACTTCATCCGAAGATACGAATCCATCTGGTGCTTTCAGTTCTTTTACATAATAGCTTCCAAGTGGAAGATCCAGTGTACATGCTGCCTGACCTTTTTCATCAGAAGTCATTTCCTGTAAAAGAGTATCTGCTTTGACGATCACTTTTCCATCTTTCGTCTGAATGTCTTTTGCATTGTAAATACCGAACACTGCTCCGGCTACTGTATTGCCTGTCTCAGCATCCTGTTTTTCGACCGTAATCGACACTTTCTGTCGTTCATCTGTGACAGAGATTTCTTTCTCGATCACTGCGGTATCCTGATCTGCATAAGCAAATTCGACATTTTCCGGCACCGTATTTAACACATAAGTGTCCGGTGCATTCTTCTCTTTGACATAGTATCTGCCAAGTGGAAGATTCTTTACAGTTGCATAACCATCTGTATCCGTTGTAACGGTTGCCACCAGTGCATCCTTTGCAAAGTACAAAGTTCTCTGTCCATCTGCATCTACCTGATGATCGGCAGTATAGATATCCTCTGCCGCATAGACTTCAAATTCAGCACCTGCAAGTCCAGCCATTTCATACTGGAAGTCCTTATCAAATCCCTTTAACACTTCACCCTGTTTATAGATCTTTAACTGACCTTTGACCGGGGCATTGGTATATTCCACATCAATGACTGCATCTCCTGTGACAGGATCGGTCAGATAAGCAGTATCTGTATCAACTGCAACTGTCACATAGTTTTTGGATATTGTGTACCCATCGGGTGCCGTCACTTCCTCAATCCGGTAGTTGCCAGGTTTCAGATTCTTTGGCAGTACCAGGTATCCTTCCTCATTTGTGAAATAGGATTTGTGTACCGTTGGCTTCGGATAGGATGTTGTCTGTTCCACATATTTCTGGTTATCCAGGTCATATACCTTGAATTCTGTATTTGCCAGGAGTACAGATTTCTGTGTTTCTGCATCCTTTTTGATGATCTTTAATTTTGCTTTGAATTCTTTATCCAGAAGCACTCGCCATGTCTGCGGTGTATCCGGATGATTCTCTGTGATCTTCACTATAAAATCATCAACCGGTGCATAGTTGTGTTTGCTTGTGGTTTCTCTTACCACATAAGTTCCATATGGAAGCGGAATCGATCTTGCATATCCTTTTTCATCGGTAAACATTTCTGCCTGGCCATCTGCAGTCAGTACAACTGGTCTGGCTGAGTCAAAATCATAACTTCCATCTGCTTTTACTTTCAGATCACTGACAAGCCATGCTGAAAAACCAACTCCCTGCAGAAGATCTGCATCGGTCTTCCCGTTGTTTGCTGCCTTGATGATCTGAAATGGCTGTTTGATGACAGTTTCTTTACATACAGAAGTTCTTTCTACTGTCGGAACAGTAGCACCTTCGTAAGTACAGTCCACCTCATGTTCTGTCGGATCCAGTACGTATCCCACCGGAGCACTAAGCTCTTTCAGATAATACTTTCCAAGATAGAGATCCGATACAGAAGCTTCGCCATTCTTATCCGTTGTCAGGGATGTGATCAGGCTGTCTTTCTTATGGATCGTTCCGGTTCTTCCATCCGGATGAACAATATCTTCCCTTGCATAAAGGCCATATACTGCACCTTCCAGCGTTGCATCACCCTGTGCTGCATTCCCTGTCTCAGCATCCTGTTTTGCAATGTTGATCTTTGCATTTACACGTTTGTCTGTTACATTTTTGGTCGTTGTCTTTCCGATAGCAAGAGTCACATTATAAGACTTTGTATCGATCTGATACCCTGTTGGAACAGAGATTTCTTTCAGATAAACAACTTCCTGTGTTTTCTCCATTGTGAGCTGTGAAGCACCATTCTGATCAGTTGCAGGCATCTCTGCGATCAGCTTTGTATATGCAGCATCGGAATAGATCCCGTACACTGCACCAGCCAGTGCATTTCCTGTATCCTGATCTTTCTTTACAATGGATACTTTGCATTCTTTTGTCCAGGTTACTTTAAAATCCACATATTTCTCATTTCCGACACCTTCACCGAAAACAAGAGCCAGGTCCTGTGTTCCGGATCCTGTTACAATCTTGTAAGCAGAGTATTCTTTATCAATGCTTCCCTTCATCCGAGAAGAAAATGTAGCACTGACGCTCTCTGCCTGATCAAGTGGTGCTGTCAGATAAAACTGTGTACCTCCACTGATTTCTACACTTGCTCCTGCAGCACTTGTTTTACCGGTTGTCACATTTACAAGCTTTACACCGCTTGGCAACTTAAATGTGATTGTCTGCAGTTTATCTGCTTTGAATGTGATCACGCTTGTTCGCTGGCTGTTTCCTTCCACATAAGCCTTTACATTAGATTCGGAAAAGCTCATATCTACAGACGGAATGTCCGGCATATTTACACAATAATTGTAAAGTTCCATTGCCAGGTTCTTTCCTGTTGCATTGGTTCCGGATGCCCAGTCACTGGATCCATTTGCATAAGCTGCTGCAAGATGGGTAATGATGAATCTCTTTCCTGCCGGAAAATCCGGATGTTTCTCATCGAAGAAACCATTCTCATCACTTGCTTTTGTTCCGTAATAGCAGACCTTTGCAAGTGTCTTTCCATCGGCAAGTTTCTGGATCGTATAAGTTCCATTTCCCGGTCCTTTTTTCGATGGTTCAACACAGTATGCTGTCGCATTGATGCTTCCCCATTTCACATAATACGGACAAGTCAGATAAGAACCTAATCCATAATCTGCGTAATAGTACCAGGAACCGGCTGTGACTGTGACTGATTTTGTTCCTGTTTCACCGGAAGCAAGCATCATTGGCATATCAAAAGTAATACTTTCGCCTGCTTCAAGATCCGCAAGAGCAACTTCCTGGTCAACAGCTTCCTGCATAACCTCTGAGAGTGTGATCCCTGTTTCCGGATCAACGGTCTCCTGATTCTCCGTTGCTTCGATCTCTGCATCAAATTCTTTTTCTGTCAGTTCTGTTTTGCTCTCCGTTTCAGCAGCACCAGTTTCCTCTGTAGACGAGTCAGCCTCAGAATCCTCAGTTTCTGTCTTATCGGAAGAACCAGCATCCTGATCAGAAGAACTTTCTGACTGCGAATCTTTCTGCTGATCCGCTTCTTTTACCACGATCTTTCGATTGATCTGGTAGGTTGGGTGATCCGTTGTCTGTGGTTCTACATAATAGACTGCCTTATAGGAATTGGCATAATCGGTAGAAAAATCATTCCCGTCCGCATCTTTTGCTTCCTGAAATGTAACTTTTACTTTGCTGTCATCCTGGATCGTAAGACCGGTATAATCACTCTTTACATCGAAATTGTCTCCAACCTTGATCTCATAATCCTTTGCAGTTACCACTTCATCTTCATCCAGCTGATCCTTGATCTCCTCATAATACGGAATCTTTTTTACAGATCCAGCATCATCAGAAGCATAGGCAACAGCGGGAGAGAGTACCGTCGATAGAACCGTTACTGCAGTCAGTAAACCGGACATCACCCTGCGTGCTTTCTTTTTCACGTTCATTCTCTTAAATCCTTCCTTTCTGATTCTTTTGTGTATGGTTATCTGTTAGTTTCTGCATATTATCTTTTATACGAAGATGATCGCCTCCTTTCCTGAAATTTGTGCTATTTGGGACAGTCAGCACAAGCTGAGATAACAGCACAAATATATGGCGGTACCTGTTTGTCACAAATACCGCCACATGATTTCTACTGTCATCCTCTTTTTAGATTCAGACATTTTATTTTGATTTAAGATTTAAGCGTTTTCCTGTTTTCTTTCCCGGATCCGTTCCTATATCAGTTTCCATCTCTGATACGTTTTCTTCTGGCAGACACGCAGCTTTTCGCTCTATGCATGTTCAAATCAAATATCACTCCGGGCAGGCTATTCATTTTTCAAGGTACATGAAGGTGTTCTATGCAAACCCTTCATATAACGAAACGCTCAGAGCCTGTTTTACAGTGGTCTAATTCAATTTTTTTGAAATTTTTTTAAAATTCTTCGTTTTCCGCCTTTTTTTTCATCGTTTTTAATGCTCTGTTCAGGAGGTCATTTACACTCTGTTGTTTGATTCCCAGATAATCTGCGACATCCTGCTGACGCATTTCTTCGAAATAAACCAGATTGAGTACCATCTTTTGCCTCTCTGTCAATTCCTTGATCAGCGCATGCAGAATTTCTCTGTCGATAACATCGTCAACAAAATCTTTTGAAGATCCTCTCATAATCTCCGCATCATCTGTAACATCGCTGTTAGAAAACACACCATGATTGGTGCTGATTTTGCTCTGGCTGTATGCCATACGGTCTTCAGCCTCCATCAGCAGACGGATATACCAGTTTTCATTATCAAAGAACTCTTTATTGAATTCCTTGTTATCGCCAGTTACACTCACATATTCATAGTCATCACAACTATGAAGCGGAAATACGGTTGATTGATTTCCTGCTGTATAAAGTACATATCCGTGATCATAAACAGAGATTGTTGTATCTGCATTGATCATTTCCTTTACTACAACTTTGTGTTCCTTCAAGGATTTCACGCTTGGGATTCTCTTCTCCACATCAGCAACTTTCACGATTTTTTTCAGTTCTTTTAATGTCAACATAAAGACCACCTTTCTGCCTTTCGGCTCCGGGTGGTCCATTCCATCTTTTATGAAATTTCTGCACAGACATAAAGAACTGCAGTACAAGAGGTCACGAACTCACCCGTTTTTTTTGAACGGGAGTCCGCGACTCCTTTGTAACGCATGTATCTGCGTTTAGATTAAGTTTGCCAGATTGCCTGGCTTATTCAGTTGATATGTGCATCTTCTGATTCATTCTCTGTTTGCTCTTTGCGAAACATGGAATAATCGCCCATAGCATCGTAAGGACAATGCCTTACAAATTCCTGGTATTCGATTTCAGTCATCTTTGCTTCCTCCTTTGTGTCATATTATCAAAATCTCTATTTACAATTATTTTTGCAAAAAAGAATTCAACCTCTATATAACGAAACGCTGAGAGCCTGTTTTACAGTGGGGTACGACAAAAAATTTAAAAATTTTTCGAAATACGTCAAAAAAGCCCGACAAAACAAATACTTCAACAATCTCCAAAACCAGAAAATACTTCTGATCTTGCAGTGTATCCGTAAATGTTTTGCCGGGCTCTTAGTGATTCCAGTCAGGTTCAGCTCCTTGACAAACTCTTACTGCCTGGTGCGTTCTTGATGGTTCCTGCCAAATCCAACGCTTACTACAGACAGCTCATTCTATTCTGTTATGATCCCTGATTCATCATCTTTCGGGAATACGTCCGCATCCTGGACTTTAATTGTTCATCTCGGATGTGGATCGGACGAACCGACACCATATCATCCTTTACAAATATCTCCAATGTACTGCGACATTTTTTGCACTCCACTTCTGAATCGCTTTGTGCGCTCTTTTCAATAAATGCTCCGCATACAGAGCAGTGTACATGCCATTTAATAGCACCTGATCCCATATAGGCTTCCTCCTTTAAGCAATAAGATATTTCTCCATTTATTACTCAACGGACCAAAGGGAAATCAAATCCGCCTTATGAGCATCATGCCATCCATTCCGTAAGTGCCAAAGCTACACGAACAGCACGATTTCTATTCTGATCAGATCTGCTTTGTCGATCTGTGCATCCTTTTTTATCCTTCCACCAGCTACCACACACTCTTTCCGGTATAAAAAATTCCGCTGTGATTAATTAACATGATATTTCAATAGTTTCAAATACATCACCAGTCAGATCACAGATGTCCTGAATCTGAATCTCGGTATCATCGATCCGTAAGTGAACTGATGGATCAAAAAATTCTATGGTTCCGGATAATGTATGGTACTGACCAACAGATGGATCCTTCCAGAACTTTTGAAAATAAGTCGCCTGTATCTTCATTCCATATGTCAGAATCCTTAATTTCATATCCAGCTCATTTTTCTTTTCCTCAGATAAATCTCTTTTCGGTTCGTAAATGATTTCCTGTTGCCGGATCGTTTCATCCAGTCCACGAAGTGCCGCAAATGGAGCAAACTGTTTTGCCCTGCGTCCTACATCCATGGGATGCCTCCTGGAAACCGGTCTTGGTAAATATAAATACGGTTGATATGCACTTGCCAGCACTTTTTGCACCTCCTCTAAGCACGGTGACCACCAATCTGTTCATTGCGTTCTCGATAAGTAGAACACTCTAGCAGGTTAGATCCACGCATGATCGCATTCTTTCCATAACGCTGCTTTACATTCAATACTGCTTCCTGTAAATGCCGTTCTTTATCGGTCTGTTTTGGATCATCAAACAGGCTGTACTACACATAATTTTCAGGAGCAACCCTGTTCGCACACACCTCGATTCTTCGAATTCCGGTATATCTGTCCGCAATCCTGAGATATAAATCTTCCACTGCATCCATGATTTTTTTTGAACTGTTACTTCCTCTTTCGAGTTTTACGGTTCCTTTGGATGCCTCATGCTCATACCTGTGGTCATATGCGATCCATAAGGTGAGAGAGCTTGTCACCAGTCCTTTTTCAAACAGATCCAGGGCCAGGTTGTCTGTCATTTCCCTTACGATTACAAGTGCTTCTTCAAAAGAATAATTTCGCATCAGCACCTGACCATTTGAAAGGCTGTGTTCCTCCGAATGATAGTTCTTGATGTCACTCATCCGGCATGTTTCATAGCCCCATGCATGATCGATCAACAGCTCTGCATCAATCCCAAACATCTTATACAGCCAGTCTTCGGATCTTAAAGAAGCCATTGCGATATCGCCCATCGTATGGATCCCGTAACCGGCCAGTTTTTTTTCAGTCCGGGATCCAATCCTCCAGAAGTCACTTAATGGTTTATGATCCCATAGCTGCTCTCTGTAAGAGAATTCATCCAGGATTCCAATATGGTCATCCACATGCTTTGCTACGATATCCATTGCGATCTTAGCAAGATACAGATTGGTTCCCACACCAGCGGTTGCAGTGATACCTGTTTCCTCCATAACCTCCTGCATAAGCTTTACCGCCATTTCTTTTGCAGTGAGATGATAAAGCTGCAGATAGTTTGTCACATCAATAAAACACTCATCGACACTGTACACATGGATATCTTCTTTTGAGACGTACCGCAGATAGATTCCATAGATCTTTGCGGAATAATCCATATACAGCTGCATCCTTGGCATGGCTGTGATGTACTTTACACAATCCGGTATCTCATGGATCCGGCACCGGTTCTTGATGCCAAGAGACTTCATAGCCGGAGTGATTGCCAGGCAGATTGTTGACTTTGATCTGGTCGGATCTGCAACCACCAGGTTTGCTTTAAACGGATCCAGTCCACGTTCTACGCATTCTACAGAAGCATAAAAGGACTTTAGATCAATACAGATAATAGAAGTCTGATCCTGACTCACATTGTCACCTCCCATACGTCTTTCCTCTTTTTGTAACATGTATCCCATTTTGACTGTCAATGACTGTGCATCCTTCCTGTTTTCTTTAAAATATAGGAAATTCATTCCACATATTCATTGACAAAAGAGGAAATATTGTGTATCTTATAGGAAAGATGTTTCCCTTATCTGTGATTCACATTATAGGAGAGATATTTCCCTTTGTCAAGATTAATTTTTGATTTTTAGGAGACACATTTCCCGTTTTGCCTTGAGGCGGCTAATGAGACTTATAAGACAAGGCTTAGAAAGAGGTATGTTTATGACATTCGGTGAAAAAGTAAGATCATTAAGAAAAGAAAAAAAGATGAGTCAGCAGGAACTGGCCAGTATGGTTGGTGTTTCATATAGGACCATTCGATCCTGGGAAGTAGAAGGACGTTTTCCAAAACAAAATGTTCTGTATCAGAAACTGGCAGATGCATTACAGTGTGACGTTTCTTATCTCATGAGTGAGAATGAAGCTTTTATCACAGAAGCATCCGAACAGTTTGGTAACCGTGGTGCCAGACAGGCTCAGCAGATTCTGGAACAGGCTGCAGCTATGTTTGCCGGTGGATCACTGACAGACGAAGATAAAATAGCTTTTATGGATGAGATCCAGAGCCTTTATCTGGATTCCAAAAGACGTGCAAAGAAATTTACACCGAAAAAATATCTGAAAAACCAAGAGGAAAAATAATAGAAGGCGGGATTATTGTACACCTAATCTGTTACCTTATAGTTACAAGGATATTTCTGCCCTTTTATTTTTTACTTTTGAGGTGATTTATTTGAGAAACACTTACATATATACAGAAACAAAGAAATTAATCAAGAAATATGGAACCCGAGATCCATTTGAGATCATGGATCAGATGAACATTGTTGTCGGGGAAACTTCCAGATATAAGACACTGAAAGGATATTGTTTTATGAGCTGCAAGACGATCTATGTCATGATCAGCAGTTTCCTTTCAGAAGAAGAAAAGATGATCGTTGCCGCCCATGAATTAGGGCATATCATCCTGCATCGTTCCCAGCTGAAAATGGCTCCAATGCAAGATGATACACTCTACAATATGACGGATAATACAGAATACCAGGCCAATCTGTTTGCAGCCGATCTGCTGATTGATGATGAGGAAATCGAAGATATGGTTCAAAACGAGGACCTGGATTATTTTGGACTCTGCAGTTCTTTGAATGCGACTCCGGAACTCATGAGCTTTAAACTATACAGCCTGACAAAACGAGGCCAAGCTTATCATATGCCAATGGAGATACAGAGTAATTTCCTGGCGAAATAATATAAGGATACGCTTATTCTACAATAGAAAAATATAGATTTATCTCACTGAAAGGGGGATTATTTATGTCAAAACATCATATGGAAAATCTAACCTGCCCTTCCTGCCATCATGATGGAGATTTTGAAGTCTGGGACAGCATTAATACTGTCCTGGATCCTGAAATGAAGGAGAAGGTACTTAATCAGTCTATTTTCCTTTATACCTGCCCTAACTGTGGAGAAACCTTCCGTTTAAACTACCCTATACTCTATCACCAGATGGAAGATCTTGTCATGATTTATCTGGTTCCTGAATCAGAAGTAGAGAAAACATATGAAATATTTTATGAAAAAAATGCTTTGGCTGATTTTCATACCGAAAAGTACTTAAACCGGATTGTGACATCAGCAAATCAGCTTGTTGAAAAGATCCAGATCTTTGATGCTGGTAAGGATGACAGGATAATGGAACTTGTTAAATTGCTTGCGACAGATTCTATTCTCAAAAATGATCCTGATAAAGAATTTGATGAACTGCGCTTTGCTGTCGACGATGGAACAAATATTCTTGTAATCATTAATAAGGGTGAGATCACTGGTGCAGTTGACATTGACAGTATGTATGAATTTGCTTCTTCACACTGCGATGATTTCAAGGATCTTCGAGATGATGAGGACATTGTTATCAATCGGGAGTGGATCCTTAACAAACTTGCCAAAGCAGAAAACGAATAGTATATTTGGTGGCTACACCCCCAAGCCCCTGTGAAATCAATAACGCCGGTACTGGATATCAAAATCCCGCACCGGCGTTATTGATTGTAATTATCTTACTTTGATATAATCATAAACTGTCAGCTCTGCAAACTGGAATTTGTCAATGTGATTATTTTCTGCCTGTTTACTATCCCTAGGGAAATTATTTTAGTGCAAACAGAAATAATTATTCAATACGAACATTAACTGGTCTTATTGTAAGTTCTCCAGCACCTTCTACGCTATACCACTTTCCTTTTTCAAGTTGAATTGTTTCTGACATGCCATGTGTAATGTAACCTATAGTATATTGTTTTCGACTTTCAATATCCGTAAAAATAACATCCGTATCTGTATTTCCAGAAACTTTAATCTTATTATTGATAGGCTGTATCTGCTCATTTTTTACGACTCCCCCAGAAAGCGTAAAAGTATGCGTTCTGATATATCCGTTATAGTTAATACCAGTGATAATAAGAGCCATAGGAATTGCTATTCCAACCATTCGCTTCATCAGCTTTTTGTCCATTTGAACCTCCTCGTTAAATTCTTATTTATCTCGTTATTTATTTACTTCTACAAACTGGAATTTGGCTATTTCGTTGCAACAATACTTATCCAATGATTTTTTGCATTTGAATACGTTTTGATCTCTGTAAAACCCGCTTCTTTCAAAGCGGCAACAAGTTGTTTAGATGTGTAAATCTTCATACCATTGATCATCTTTGTCCATTTTTCATCTGCGGCATTCGTTCCGTCACTCTCGTTACAAATCAGGAATATGCCTTCGCTTTTCAGCACACGGTTGACCTCGGAAAAGCATTTTACTAATCCTGGCCAAAAGTAAACTGTTTCGAAGGCAGAAACATAATCAAAAGTCGCGTCAGAAAAGGGTACAGCAGATACATCTCCTTGAACTACATTACATTTCCCTTGTTTAATAGCGAGGGCGTTCAATTTTTGAGATTCTGCCACACTAACCTCAGAATAATCCATTCCTGTCACGTGGCCATTTCTACATCTATCAAGCCAGACCGCAATATTTGCTCCGCCGCCACAGCCAACGTCCAGAACTTCAGCATCAGACTTTGCGGAGATATTTGAGAATCCCCATTGCGATAATTTGGCGTGACCGCTGTTCATCATCTTCGTCATCAATTTTCCGCCGAAGCCTTGTGGCTTACGGGTATTTTCAAAAAATCTCATTACAGAATTCCTCCTCCACAAATACCGGTTTTCTTAATTCGACAAGAATTCTATATCTCTTCTTTAGCGATATTATGTATTTGGGTTCTTCCTCAGTCAATATATTAGATTCCTTTTTCATCTCCATCTATTTTTCTGTCCCCTTCAATAAAATATCTCATCCAAGTCGCGTATAGACACATCGCTTTTCCTATACCACTTTGCAAATTTTCGATATATCCTTGTCGGGGGAATTACCATACTTAGCAGCATCCATACACACATCCAAAAAATTCCTATAGTTGCACCAAAAGCACAGTAAATAAATTCTTTAAAAATAACAAGAAGAACAACTGATGGCACTATAAATCCAGCTAATACACCGATTAATTGAAACCAAAATGTAAATTTGTATGATCTTATAAATTTATTATAATTCTCCTCAAGTAATATTTCTTTTGCAAAATCCTTCATGTCCAAGTTCTGTCGTAGATTTTCTAATGAAGCATTCGCTTGGATTAAGTCTCTTTTCTGCATATTCCTCACTTCTCCTAATTTTTTCTGCCTATAAAAATTATCTTGTTACAACAATCTCCTCCTCAAATTTCAATTTTCTTGATTCTGTAAACTGGAAGTTATAGCCTGTCAGAGTAATATATCATACCAGATTGTCATTCTAATAGAAATCCATCTTATTGCAAAGCATAAAATTTTTCTTTTCTCTAGAAAGTTTTTTCCCAGTCCTCATCTGTATATGAAACTTCTTCATTCATTAGATTTCCGCCAACTACTAATTTCCCTGTATCGACATTATAAATATTTAGATAAATTGAATAATCAGGATTGCCATCTAATATCTGATACATGGCACAATATATAGCTGTTTTTCCAACGCATGAAAAAGCTTTTTTAAATGAAAGCTCTTGATCATAGTACATATTAATAGTGTTATATGAATCATTACAACACATATCATACTTCTGATTGATACCTGTTAATACTGCCTTTTGATCATCTATATGTTTTTCAACATATCCTTTCCAATACTCAATTTCTTCCTGAGTAGCAACCATATTAACTTGTCCGTCAATACATTCGATTTTCTGATAATTTCCGTCACTGTTTTCTTTAAGATAGTCAACTAGTGCTTCTTCATCATACCCAGACAATCCTTCAAACTGTTCTGGAAAAACAATTTCTATTGTATCTTCTAAAACTGTAGGGTTCTTTATTACATTACTTTCCTTTTCGTTTACAGATTCCGTCACAGTGTCTATTTCTTTACTACACGCCGTCAAGAATGTGCATACTAACACAACAACTAGTACAGTAAGAGTGCGTTTTTTCATGATTTTTCCTCCGTTTTTTGCTATTCTCTGTATTCAAACAACATATCATAATCCTTAATTATGATTTTGTGCTGTTCCTCATCAGTTAAGTAATTCTCATTATTCTCTTTTGCAACTTCCGATTTGCACTTCAAATCGTTTTCTTTATTCTATCATAGCATCCATTATTCCGCCATCAGTTTTTCGAACCAGGTATCCATGACAATGATAAACTGGCCTGCTCCTGGCAATTCTTGCAGCATTTCATCAAGAGTTTTCTGTTTCACATATTTCTGCACATACACCCAACAGGCAACGCTACTGGCTTCTGATACAATGTCAGCTATGGTTTTGCGCATAAGCTCTTCAAATTCAGTAATTTCTTCTTTTGGGACAACATCATACAGTGTTGGTGCCTGATGACTTAATTTTACGCTATTTTCATTTGCATCTTTAAGCAGATTCTTAACTTTTTCTCTTGAATCCTCCGGTACTTTCATGTACTCCCACATAAATGCTACCACGTCGGACGGTGTGTCTTTTTTAAGTGGTGGTAACTGAATATAATCATTGTTTTCGCTCATTTTCATATCCTCCTCACGATATAATAAAATCAATAATACGTTCTCTTGTCATGTCCAGTACAGTATCTACGAACACTCCTGCAAACAGGATCAGATACAGAATAACACTCAGCGCAAACAGGAATGCAACCTGTACCCAGTCATGGTAACAGTATGCAGTTGCTATAATCAACAAGGTGAATATAAAACCAAGGATTCCCCTTACAACCGCATAAGTCTGTACTGCCATCTTCACTGCCAGGCCGATCACAAAAAGGATCAGCCATACCGGCAGTAATAATATCTTTCCAGCAAGTTTTAAAATAAACATGTGCACCTCCTATCTTACCAGTCCTGGCATATCATGGTTCACCTCTGCCTGATAATACCCGTTCATCGTTGACGGTGCATTAAACAGGGCTGCTAATAAATATTTCTTGATGTTCTTCACCTTTGTGGTGTTACCACTCATACAGTGTAAGACATACTCGATATGTGAATAGGTCAGCATCAGAAATTTTTTCTTCACCAGTGATGCCGGATACCAGTTGCTGGCAATCAGGATTTTGTCATTTTTACACATCACAGTCTCTACGATCAGATTCACGATTTCATCTACCTGTCGCATATCGTCATGATGGGTTACTTCCAGTGATTCATAATCAATGGTCTCTTTGACAAGGTTTTCATAAGCCTGATAATCCTCAGAGTGATTATCGCTATCAAATCTTTTCTCATCCACAGATATGATATGATTAGATTTATTATCATTCATTTCAGTATCACTAAGATTAGTATTATTAGGGTTTGAAATGTAAACTTCTTGAAGTTTGTTTTCGGGACTTCTAGAAGTTTGATTTTGGGACTTCATGAAGTTTGAATTGTAAACTTCTGTAGATTCCTCATTTTCCACAGAAGTTTGTTTTTTAAACTTCTTTAATTCCTCTCCAAATTTTTTCTCATCTGTTTTCTCAGGCATAAAGGTTTTCACGTAGATAACGTTCACCTTTCCAAATCCCTGTCTGCGTTTCTCAATCAGACCAATTCCTGTTTCGTCATCCAGTTCTCTCATGGATTTAATGGCTTTATTTCTGCCACAGTTCAGTAATTCCATGATATCTTCGATGGAAAAGTAGATATATGCTCTGTTTTTGTCGTCAAACCACTGATTCTTGATGGAAAGAGACATTCGATCCAACATCAGTCCATATAAAATTTTAGCATCGCTCGATAAATCTTTAAAATAACTGTCTGTAAATAATACTTTTGGTATGCGGTAGAAGCTGAACTGATCAGCTTCGGTACCGTAAAAATAATTAAATGTCATTTTTTTCTCCATAATTTCCTCCTTTCATTTTCTGCTAAGAAGTCCTCTTTTTAAACTTCTTTGACTTTGTTTTCTTAGCTTTTTCTATCCTTAACAGGACTGTTCCTGCATCCATTTTTCTAATAATGATTCAATCACCTGCTCCATATCTTTGGCTGTATAATCATCCGGAAAGTACTTTGTTAGTTTCTTTTCTGAGAAAGTGAGAGACCGGGATACTTTCTTTGCCATCACACAGTTATTGAAAATCGATAACATCTGAATCTGATTAATTGGTCCATTATTCAGTTGATTTCTAAGTGCTGCAATCTGTTTGGGCTTGATAAATCCAGTGTCGCTGATATATTCGTAAATCCATTCCTGTACTTCCTTATCGATGTAGGAGATATCGACAGCAACCGTGAACTGAAGCTTTTTGTTATCTACCAGATCAAGAAGTTCTGGTATCAACTCTGTCAGTCTAATGTAACGAGTCACCTGCACACTGCTTATTCCAACTTGCTCACCCAATAATTCTCGTGACTTTTTACCTAACTTGTGTTCATTTTGTACACAAGTTAAATCTGTTCTGACACCCTGTCTTTTCATTGCCTCAAGTTTCATCTTATAAGCAAAAGCTTTCTCACTCGGCAACAGTTCCTCTCGCTGAATGTTAGCGTCCACCATCGCCACAATGGCATCATCATCCGATAATTCTCTTACGATTGCCGGAATAGTCGTAAGTCCTGCCAGCTGTGCTGCATGCATTCTTCTGTGACCGGATACCATTTCATATTCTTCATTTTCATCCATGCGAAGTAGTACCGGTGTCAGTACTCCATTGATCTTTACGCTTTCAACCAGGTCCTGCATCTTCTCATCATCCAGCACCTTGAACGGATGATTCTTAAACGGATGGATCTTACTAATTTCAATTTCCATTGCTGACTCTTCATTTACCACACCAAGCAGTTCATCAATACTTGCCAGTTTAATCTTTTCGCCACTTCTATTTTTCATTCTTCAAAACCTCCTGTGTCAATTTCATATATGCCTCGGCAACTTTTCCTTTCGGACAGTGCATGTAAATACTTTTTCCCTCTGCACTTGTCTCAGCAGCTTTTACGGACATCGGGATCACATTTTCAAATACTTCAATCTGGCTTCCGTAGGTTGTATGTACTCTCGATGCAATGTCCCTTGCGTAATTGGTTCTGAAATCTACCATAGTCAAGAGAATGCCCTCAATCGCCAGTTTCCGGTTCAGTCTCTTCTTTACTGTAAGAATTGTCTTAATCAGCTGTTGAAGTCCTTTAACAGGCAGATATGCAGCCTGTACAGGTATCAGCACAGAATCGGAAGAGACCAGTGCATTGATTGTCATCATACCAAGACTTGGCATACAGTCAATCAGGATATAATCGTATCGGGATCTTATCGCATCGATATATTCCTTCATGATCATTTCCCTGCTCATAACATTTCCCATCGTTACTTCCAGGGCAGAAAGCTCAATATTTGCCGGAAGAAGATCTACATTTTCCTGGTGATGTAAGATACCATCTTCCAGAGAGATTTCTTCTTCATTGATGACATCCATCATGATCGTTGCCAGTGTGATGCGAAGATCATCCGGTTCCTCATATCCAAGACTTGCAGTTAAACTTCCCTGTGGATCCGCGTCGATTAGCAACACTTTCTTACCTTCTCTTGCCAGTCCTATGCCTACATTTACGGTTGTGGTGGTCTTTCCGACTCCGCCTTTCTGGTTTACTACGGATATAATTTTACACATAATTTCTTCCTCCTTTAACTTTCCCATGATTCTTTTTTCCATAATTTCAGCAGTGCCAGTATTTCCCGTTTCATCATTGCCGGTGTATAGGAATTTGGAAAATACTTGTGTAACTGCTCGTTTGTGAATGCCACTCTTGTGATCTCACCTTTTTTCACTTCGCACATAATTTCTTCCATCTTTTCCAGTGACAACTGCTTTTCTTTACTCAGTTGCCGGATCCTCTGGGCCTGTGAGAGTGATGGAATCGCCTGTGCATATTCCATTGCTACAAGCAGTTCCTTTTGTTCTGTTTCATTTAATGCAGCTATCTCTACAGCCGGACAAAAAGAAATAATCTCATCATCCAGTTTCTGCAGCATTTCCGGTATCAGTTTTGTCAGTGAGATATAACGCTGCACTTGTTTTGGGCTATCACCACAATCCTCGCTGATGATCTCTATTGCTCTTTTTCTTGGTGTTTTGTGGTCAACTTGGCTCTTTTTTCGACCACTTTTTCTTTTCAATACGTCATTCTTTAATTTGTAAGCAAAAGCTTTTTCACTGTAGCTGATCCGTTCTCTGTGAAGATTGGAATCCACCATGCTTAAAATGGAATCATCTTCACTTAATACCCGGATAATCACTGGTACTTTACGGTATCCCAGTTTCTCCGCAGCATGTTTTCTTCTGTGACCGGATATGATCTCATAGTAGCCATCCGGTACCGGTCTGACGATCAGCGGATTTAAGATTCCATACTTCTCAATGCTTTCCTGCAGAAGAAACATTTCCTTATCATCTTTCACCTGAAACGGATGCTCTTTGAACGGTCGAAGACGCTCAATCTCAATTTCTATGATTCTTTCTTCGTTTTCTCCTGATTGTCTGTTTGGCTCAGCCATCTTGACTCCTTTCCTCCAGGATTCAGGAACTAAAAAATGCCTGCCTGGAACTTTTATAGATAGTAAAGTTCCAAACAGACATTGCTGTTTGACCATTAGCTGTAGCTAATAGAATTGAATACTGTTTCAGCTAATTTATGTTTGCAGGTTTGGGAGAGATTGTTTCTTTTCCCGCCTTTTCTCTGATTTACATCCCCAAATAAGGGGTGACAACAGAGCGAAACCCAAATGTTAGCTGGACTTCCTAAAACCCATGTTTGCAAACCGGTGATTTTGATTAGCTGTCAGCTAACAAAAATCGGATTGCGTTAGCTGGAAATTGATCATTTTGAATGGAATTTAGTGTCACGAACGTGATTAGAAAATAAATAAAGCGTTCGTTGTCAGCTAATCCAGCTAACATTTTCGAACGCTTTGAAGCCCGTCGCCAAGAGGATTTGAACCTCCGACCCCTCGCTTAGGAGGCGAGTGCTCTATCCAGCTGAGCTATGACGACACATGCCGCAAACCCTTGATTTTACTGGGTTTCTGGGATTTTTCCCTTCGGCCATATATAAGATTATCAACTCTTTTTTGAGTTGTCAATCTACAGATTTTTTCGATTTGGTAACATTAGAACGCTCCCCAATTTGGGGAATGCTTTGTTGTCACCCTTAGCATTTTTCAGAATAGATTCGAACTGAAAGTTGTTTTTCATTTTTTCCCTTTGGGGAATGCCTCGGCTTTCTCTTAGGAGGCGGTCGCTCTATCCAGCTGAGCTATAGCGACAATCATAATCATAAAAAGTAACATTTACTTTTCTAACTGTACACAACACTCTTGTACGCAAATAAAATAATACTATATTTTCCTCAAAGAATCAATCCCTATTTCAATTTTTCCCCATTGGATACTTCTGAATTTAATATTATGTAAACCATTTAAATTTCAACAATATCATATTAATACAAAAAGATGCCTCCATCCTCCTGTCTCTGACAGTTCTGTTGTAAGGCATCTTTTTACACATAACTATAGTTCCCAAACTTCGTCTCAGCTGAACTGAAAACTTCTCCACACCTTTGCCTGGCTCTCATAGACCATCTTATAATCTACTGCATATTCTTTATGATTGATATAATCATATGTAACCCCCGTCGGTTCCTCATAATATGCACAATATCCATCTTTCTCTGCAATCTTATACTGATCGTTAGCTTCGGTCTGATAGGCCGGGTTTTTATTTACCAGAATATGAAAAATTTCCCCTGTGTCAACGGCTCCATTCTGATGATCCGCATACTGTCGACTCTGATAACAGGTAATTACTACTGATCCGTCATCATTTGTCACATTTGCAAATATAATTTTACCATCCCAGGCGGAGGGATACTCAAAACTGAATTTTTTTCCCTCAATAAAATGCTCATATGTCACAAACTCTGCAGTATTTTCAGGAGATGTAATCACCTTATTATCTTCGCCTTCTACCGGATTTTGACCTGCTTCCGGATTCTGTAAACTCTCCTGCTGATCTGGTCCAAACTGCTGCTGATCTCTTAAATTTTGTTCCACTGCCTCAAAATTATCCTCTGCCGGTTTCGTCGGAACAGTTACCTGCGTTAGTTCTGGAGACGGTGTTTCTGTTACCTCTGTTGTTGGCTTCAAAGTTGGAGTCACTTCCGGAATGCTTGCCTGAAGCTTTTTATATTCATCCTGCAGTTTTTCCACCTTAGATACAAGATCCCGATTTATGTTTTGGGCATCAATCACACATCCGAACAAAATTACCACCGTAAGAACCAAAATCCCAATCCCGAATCCCAGTACCACATTCCACTTTTTCTGTTCTTCCTGTTCCTCTGCTTTTTCCTGTTCTTTTAAGTTTTCTTGATCTTCTGCGCTTTCCTGCTCCTCTGAAGCTTCTTGTTTTTCTACGCTTCCTTCTTCTTCCGAATCCTCTTGTTTCTCTGCAACTTCCTGTTCTTTTAAATCTTCTTGAGTTTCTGCGCTTCCTTGCTCTTTTAAATCTTCTTGAGTTTCTGCACTTCCCTGTTCTTCCAGGCCTTCTTGCTTTTCTACTCTTTCCTGTTCTTCTGGATTCTTCTGCTTTTCTCTCTTCGCTTTTTTTGCCACTTTTTAACCTCCAGATACCGGTCATCTGATTTATATCTGCCCGAATAATTGTCCGTCAAAGATACTCCCACTAAAAATTAATCTTTCCCAACAGCCAGATAACGCCTTTAAACCGCCGTCCGACTTCCGGAATTCCAATCAGATCTTTGTCATTAATACAAATATCAAGCGGAATATCATTACATACAATATTCAGCAAATGCAGCTTTTCTCCGGTATATTCATTTACTGTCGTATCATGTTCCGTAATCTCCCCCATCACATTGTACTGGTCACACTCAATCCCATAAGGCATAAAGTAAGAATCTACAATCGAAAATACATCTTCCTTCCTTCGGATTCTTTTGGAAATGGAAGAATAGGTATCAATGTCTTCCATTGTCAGACTTTCCATAGCTTCTTCGTCACCATTTCTTGCTGCCGCAATCAGTGCATTATGCTGCTGCCAGCTTTGCTCTGCTTTCATCGTATTTTCATCTTTTTTCACAGGAAGAAGGATTGTCCCATTCCTGCCAAGCGCAGACAAAGTCACGGAAGTTCTGGGATCATGAAGCAGATTATGATTTTTATCCGTCAAATATTCCGCCGCATTCAGCAGATAAAAGATCAACGTAATCCCTACCCTGTAATCATCACAGGCACCTGCAAAAGACTCTTTGTCCGAATGTCGTTCCACTACCAGATCTTCCTGACTGGTAACTCCTGAACCGTTATAAAATGGAAAACAGTAGTCCAGATGAAAATTATCTTCCTCGTCCAGCTCTCCACACACCGTTAATCCACAATCATATCCATATTCCTTGGATATTTCCACAAAAAGGTGGTGTTCCTCATTCTCCACTACTTTACGTCTGTCACTGTTCCTGATTACATCCTCAATCAATTTCTGCATTTCCTTTCTGGAAGAAATAGCAGAAAAACCGACTGCTTTCATATATGCATGCATGGAAACACCTCCCTTCACAAATTCACTGATATAATCCATTACTTACCCGGAACCAGTTTTTCTTTTCCACCCATGTAAGGCTGTAATGCTGCCGGGATATTTACTGTTCCGTCTGCATTCAGATTATTCTCCAGGAATGCAATCAACATACGCGGCGGTGCGACCACTGTATTATTTAAAGTATGCGCCAGGTATTTACCCTCTTTGCCATTTATTCTGATTTTCAGACGACGCGCCTGGGCATCTCCCAGATTTGAACAACTTCCTACCTCAAAATATTTCTGCTGCCTTGGAGACCATGCTTCCACATCCACTGATTTCACCTTCAAATCGGCCAGGTCTCCGGAACAGCATTCCAGCGTACGAACCGGAATATCCAGAGAACGGAATAAATCCACGGTATTTTTCCACAATTTCTCATACCATATTGGGGATTCTTCCGGCTTACAGACTACAATCATCTCCTGCTTTTCAAACTGATGAATCCGATAAACACCACGTTCTTCCAGGCCATGTGCACCTTTTTCTTTACGGAAACATGGAGAATAGCTGGTAAGCGTAAGCGGAAGCTGATCTTCTGATATAATCTGATCAATGAATTTACCAATCATAGAATGTTCACTGGTACCAATCAGATATAAGTCTTCTCCCTCTATCTTATACATCATAGCTTCCATCTCTGCAAAACTCATAACCCCGGTAACCACATCGCTGCGGATCATAAACGGCGGTACGCAATAAGTAAACCCACGGTCAATCATAAAGTCTCTCGCATAAGAAATTACTGCTGAATGAAGCCGGGCGATATCTCCCATCAAATAATAAAATCCGTTTCCAGCCACACGTCTTGCTGCATCCAGATCAATACCCTGAAAAGACTCCATAATTTCCGTATGATATGGAACTTCAAAATCCGGCACCACCGGTTCACCAAAACGTTCTACCTCCACATTCTGACTGTCATCCTTTCCGATTGGTACAGACGCATCGATGATATTGGGAATCACAAGCATTCTCTTACGAATCTCTTCCTCAACTTCTTTTTCCTTTGCAGAAAGTTCCTCAATACGAGCGCCGGAAGCAGCCACCTGCTTTTTGACTTCTTCAGCCTCATCTTTTTTTCCCTGTGCCATCAGCTTACCAATTTCCTTGGAAATCTTGTTACGCTCTGCACGAAGTGCCTCTACTTCCTGCTTAATACTGCGGTTTTCTTTATCCAATTCAATTACTTCATCTACCATTTCCAGCTTATGTTCCTGGAACTTATTGCGGATATTCTGCTTCACGATCTCAGGGTTCTCCCGCAAAAATTTAATATCTAACATAAATGTATTTCCTCCTGTTATAAAATTCACTGATATTCTGATAAGCAAATGGATCCAGTCTTTTCAACATACTAGATTCTTCTGTTAGTTTATCCTAGTATCTACATTTTTTCAAGTCTGAAACAGCTACAAGTAATGAAAAATACAGATTCTTCCTGAAATCAGCAATGACTTTTACAACTTTTCCCGCTTTTTATTCCGCTTACACCAAAACCATATTCAAGCAATTACAAAATACTTGAAAAATCCATTTACTTCATCAAAATACTTTTACGCTCTGCTGCTTTCAATAACAAATAATGTTGGGGTCAAAAGGTATTTTGCCCCCTATGATACACGGATTGCTCCGCATTT
>UQAW01000054.1 GCA_900539175.1 uncultured Lachnospiraceae bacterium | reverse complement strand
CCAAGAGAAGAAAATTGGTTATATTTAATTTGTACTTTTTCTTGACATAGCACCAAATCGCCAATGACATTCTCCACCTCCTTTATCCGCCTTCCTGCTGCGACAGTCCCAACAATAATGTCATTCTGGCCGGTAAGCTTATTGAGTAAAATAAAATATCCACACAGTAATACCATATTTAACGTTACATTTTTTTCTTTAGCAAATTCTTTGAGCATGTCTGTGCATTCACTGTCGATTGTATAATAAATAACGCTTCCACTAAATGAACTGATTTCCGGACGTTTATAATCGGTAGGCAAATCCAGAACAGGAATCTCTCCCGAACATATGTAATGCCAGTATTTTCTCTGTTCCTGGTACTTTTCGTCATTCACATTTTTCTTACACCACTGTACATAATCCTTATACTGCACTTCCAATGGACTCAGCTCTTTTCCGTTATATAAATCCATAAAATCCCGCATAAAAATGCTCTTGGATGTGCCATCTGAAATGATATGGTGCAAATCAATCAGTAATGCCGACTGTTCCTGTTCAAACACTATAAGCTTCGCACGAAATAAAGGTGCTTTCGTCAGGTCAAACGGCCTGATAAACCGTTCGATTTCTTCTTCTAGCTTATCCTGCTCACTATTTTCTATTTCCATTGAAAAAGTAATGGTATCGTGGACAATCTGCACGCAACTGCCTTTCCTCATTTCAAATGAAGTTCGAAGGCTTTCATGCCTTTGGATCATTTTTTTGAAAATACCTTCCAGATATTCTGGATTCACCGTTCCACTAAGCAGAAGGACTTCCGGCATATTATATGTACAGCCGATATTTTCTTTCTGGCTCAGCAGATAGAACCTTCTCTGTTCTAATGAGGTCTCATAATATTCCTTCTTCTCGCCCTGAGTAATTATCTCCTGGCGTTTTGCTGTCTTTTCCCGGCTGACTTGTCTTACAAAACACAATAAATTTTCGCTATTTACAAGTTCTGCCAATGATATTTCAACCTGCAGTCTCTTTTTCAAAAGATTGATAATCTTCATTGCCACGATGGAATCTCCCCCCATCTGGAAAAAGTTATCTGATACTCTGATATTTCGGTAGCCTAACACTTCTGCAAACACTTCTACAATTTCAGTCTCCAGACTAGATAAGAATTCTTCCCCAGCGTCAATCTTTACTTCATATTTTTTTTCTATAACCTGTTTCTGTTCCGCTTCCTCTTCTAGCGGCTGAATGCTTTTCCATACAGTATCACTTAGCCGGAAAGGCAATAACTGTCCTAATCCAAAAATTTTTCCCTTTTTATTTAATCTGCCTGGGAAAATTTTATGCCCCGGGTAAGAAATTGCCGTATGAAATGCTTCTAGAATTTCTTCTGTCGCAACCGATTCAAATACCTGCGTGCTCTCGTCAAAATGCTGTTCTAATACGGAAACAGAACGAAGCCAGGCTGGGTAACTAATTGATACGGTCTTTCCACCCTTATTGCCACAAGCTGCAGCAAATGATTCCATAAAATAATTGCCTGCTACATATCCGGCTGAACCCTCGCCGCCTGTTAGCGTAATTGCAGAGGATAGACATACAAAAAAGTCTAAATTTTTATCCGCAGTATACTGGTATAATAATCTTGTTCCATGCACTTTAGGCATTAATACTTTTCGGAATATCGAAAAATCCAGTTCCCTGATAGGAGTTCCCACACAACCAACTCCCACGGCTGCACAATTAATGATTCCATGAATTTTATCGTACTTTTCCGTTATATAACCAATTCCTTTCCTAACATCTTCTTCCTTTGTAATATCTACATTCAGCACTTCCAGACCTTGTGCATACTTACTAATATTCTGGATATGCTTTATTAATTTCTCATCCTGCGGCATTGTCCTGCATAACAAAATGATATTGCATAAGGCACTCTGTGACAGATATTGTGCAAATTCAAGGCCAATGGCGCCTGTTCCGCCTGCGATTACATAGACGCCTTGTTCCTTTATCTCCACATGGCTTTCCGGTTTTACCTGATCCAGCAATGCCAGTTCTTCTACATAGCATTTTCCATTCCTGTAAGCTGTCAGGAAAAAATCCGATTCCGTAGTAAACTCCTGATAAAGGAAGGCTGCTTCTATATCAGGTTCTATATCAATTGCACGAACTTTTATCTTATACTCTTCTACATTTACAACCTTCGCCAATCCATACATAGCTGCAGGCAAGCTATTATCGGATACACATTCCCCTTCTATGGCATTTACACCGGAAGTTACTACAACCATCTGTAAGTTTTCGAGTTTATATTCTTTGATTGCTTTTAACAGATAAAACATACTGTATATACCTTTCTGGCATAGTTCATCTGTTGACAATCCATTTTCTTTATGCGCTTTTCCCTCTACAGCCCCTATATGTATAATCTGCGTGATGTTCTGATAGAAAATCTCATCCATCAAGGCCATGTAATCCTGCTGCGAAGGCCCAACTATATACCTATCTGCTGCATCCTTCACATAGGCTTTTCCTAAGAAAACCTGTACCACATGATAGCCATCATTCTTGTATAGATTGCAGATTTCCTCTCCAATGCCTCTATCTTCTTGTATGACAAGAATGGTACTTCCTTCTTTTAATGTTATCTTTTTCTGCTCATTCTTTTCCTGTTCTATCCACTTGTATTCGTAATACCGTTCAGCGCCCTCCTGGCTATCACCATTCCCCTCTATCCAGCATCTTAACGGTTCAAAGGAATAAGGCGGCAGGGAAACCTTCTGAATATCATATTCCTTGTAAGCAGTGTTCCAGTCAATATCCTTCCCTTGTAAATATTCTTTACCAATATTGTGGAGCTTGGCATCACAGTTTTCTCCACCCAGTAGCTTCTTTTCTATTCCACACTGCTGGATTCTCATAAGTTTTTGCTTTAGATCTGCTATATTCTCTGCAATCAAGGCAATCCTGCATGCAAAATGTTCACGTCCTGTAGCCAAGGTATAGCATACCTCTTCCAGCGTACAATCCTGGTAATCATAAGCAGCATACTTCTTAACAAGACGCAGTAACGCTGATTCAGACTTCGCTGATAGACAGAAGATTTTCGCCTGCTCACTTTCTTCCTTTTTCTGAGCTGGAGCTTCCTGCAGTACAACATGACAGTTTGTTCCACTAAATCCAAACGAACTAACACCACACGTTCTTTTATCACGGCAATCCCATTTTCTCAGCCGGTCATTTACATAAACTGCAGATTCAGTAAATGGAATAATGGAATTCGGTTTTTGAAAATGCAAGGACGGAAGAATACACTGATGTTTTAGGGACAAAATGGCTTTTACCAGTCCTGCCAGTCCTGAGCAAGCATCTGTATGGCCGATGTTTGTCTTTACTGAACCCACTGCACAAAACTGCCTGCGGCTTGTGTATTTTTGAAATGCCATATTAAGTCCCTGTATTTCAGCGGGATCCCCTAATCTTGTTCCTGTACCATGTGCTTCTACGTACTCAATACATTCCGGATTAATATTTGCGTTCCTCCATGCTCTCTCAATCACCTCTGCCTGAGCCGATGGATTTGGTGCTGTCATTCCATTTGATGCTCCATCTTGATTTACTGCACTTCCAAGAATAACAGCATGTATATAATCCTTATCCTCCAATGCCTTAGATAACGGCTTCAGTAACAAGGAAACAATGGCTTCTCCTCCTCCAAATCCATTGGCGAAGTCATCAAATGCTCTCGTTGTCCGGTCTTCGGATACTACCTCGAGCTCAAAGCTACGGGTTGGCTGTATGTAACATTGTACTCCCCCTGCAACCGCCATCTCGCACTCTCCGCCCCGAATATACTGGCATGCAGTATGTAGTGCAACAATTGAAGAGGAACACAAGGTATTAATAACCATATTGGCCCCCCTTAGATTCAATAGATATGCGATTCTGCTCGCTATGACTGGTGGAAGGCTCCCCGTTGTGTACAGAGCCAGCGCATCTGCATCCTTTGCCTCAATCAGTTCACGATAATCATCCGGGCCTGAATACCCAATAAATACGCCTGTATTACTTCCGTCAATTCTTTTTCCAGCATAACCTGCATCCTCTATCGCTTCCCAAGTTGTCTCTAAAAAAAGCCGCTGTGCAGGTGACATGTATCTTGCTTCATTTGGAGAAAGAGCAAAAAATTCATAATCAAACTGGTCAATCTGATTCAAAAATCCCCCCTCTTCAAATTTGGTTGTTTTAGGACCGTACTTTCTGCTTCTACAAAAATCCAATGCATCTTTTTGCCTGTGTTTCGGCAATATCCCCATACAGTCTTTTCCGTTTTTTAATTCTTCCCAGAACTCTTCTACTGAATCAGCCCCCGGCATTCTTACAGACATACCGATAACCGCAATCCCAGTCTTATCTTGTTTTCTTATCGTGATCTTGTTCGTACTTTGACTTAAATATGTTTCCAGTCCCTCAAACATCCGATTTCCTCCTGCTAAATTTCCTCTTTCGAAACAAACTCCTCTAACAGCTTAATCATCATAGCAAGGATTTCCATCAATTTTTCTTCTGATATGCGGCTGCTATTATATTTACACTGTACAAAAGTCTCATCATCCGCCGTAATAAATGATAAATAAATATCCGAATATGTTAGAAAGCGATAAGTATTTTTCTTTTTCATTTCCCAGAACACAATCATTGTATCTTGTTGCCTCTTACACTGGATGTCATAAGCCTTATTTCCAGTTTCAATTTTTTCACTGACTCCTAACTCCGGTTTCTGCATTAGATAAAACAGATTTTCCTGTGTCTGAATCTTTTCCAGATCTAATCTGATCTTGTAAATCGCCTCATCTGTTTTGTCTGCATACACATAACTATGTGTGCTGTCTGTACAGCAGCTAGCCAAGATATAGATACTAAAGCCTGCCAAAATCTCGTTCTCAGTAACTGCTAATTGCTTCGCCATCTCACTAAGCCGTTTTGCACTCTCTTTAGGAATGACGGCTTCTAACTGCTCATATCCGCTGCTTTCAAGTCCTTCAGCTAAAAGTTCGCTAGCTGCTTTCATTCCTTCCAATACAATCCTCTGCTTATTATCCGCTTTCATTCTTACTTCAATCAAATGAGCTAGCTTCTGTACAGTTCCATAAGAAAATAAATCTACAAGATTCAGCACATCAGGATATCTTTTGTTGATTTTATCATATAATTTCATAAGCAAAATACTATTTCCGCCTAATGCGAAAAAAGCATCTTTACTTCCAACTCTCTCTCTCTTCAAAACTTCCTGAAATAATGAAGCAATAAATAACTCTAGCTCTCCTTCAGGTTCAACAAAGCTATGAGAGCTTACAAATTCATCTTCTCTTTCCACCAAAACTCTTCTGTCAAGTTTGCCATTTATATTCTTGGGCAGATCTCCGAGCGCTATAAACTGGTTTGGAATCATATATTCCGGCAATATGGCTCGGAGGAACTCTACAATGTCATCTGTTTCTTCTTTTTTATCAGCCACATAATATGCACATAAGGATGCATTTTCCTTTCCTGCATTTTTACAGATAACTACTGCTTCTTTGATGCCCTGATATTTTAACAGGTTTTGTTCGATTTCTTCTAATTCAATCCGGTATCCGCTCATTTTAATCTGATTATCTGCTCTACCTAAAAAGAATAGGTTTCCGCCCTCATCCCAGTAACAGATGTCACCTGTCCGGTACATTTTTTCTGTTTTTCCCGCAACTGTAATTTCTCTAAACTTCTCAAAATTTAATTTAGGCAGGCCTATATAACCATTGGAAAGTCCCTTTCCCGCAAGATATACTTCCCCTGGGGTATAGTTTCCTGCTAAATTAAGATCCTGGTTCAAAATGTAGACATGGCAGTTATTAACTGGCTTTCCAATACAATTTGCCTTGTCTTCTTTTAATGCCATATTACTGGTTGATGTAATCGTATTTTCCGTTGGTCCGTATTCATTAATTAATTGAAGTCCTGGACATTTTTCTCTACTTAGCAATATCGTATCAGCCGAAGTTCTGTCTCCCGCGAGTACAATATATCTAAGGCTTTTCAGCTCTTCATCTTCTGCACACTCTAGTATGGCATGATAGAAAACCGGAACCGTACTAAAACACGTTACTCCCTGTTCATTTATCAGATTTCTTATATATTGGAAATCACCACGCATTCTGCTATCCGGCAATATCAACTTGCCGCCTGCTAAAAGTGCAGAATATAAATTGGTTCCAAATCCATCAAAGGAAACAGAAAGGAGCTGTAACACCACATCTGCCGGTCGCATTCCATATGCCTTATTCCGCCACTGGAACAGATTTGATAAGCCTCTATGTGTTATCTGGACTCCTTTAGGCATTCCTGATGTTCCGGATGTATAAACAACATATGCCAGACTGTTTTCTTCTATGGCAAATTTTTGTTCTTCCTGTGTATTCCAGTCCATCTTATTCACATCAATTACTGGTACTTTGGTATTCATCTGCCGAATCATTTCTTCTGTGGAAATGATACAGGAAGCTTTGCTATCTGCAAGCATATATTCAATTCGTTTTTTTGCATAATTCACATCAATTGGTAAATAGGCAGCTCCCGCCTTTAAAGTACCAAGCATTGCTGCGATCAGTTCATCAGAATAATCTAAAATGACGGCAACCACTTCATTGGCTTGCACACCCTGTTTATGCAAATATGTTTTTACACAGTTGGCCTTTTGATCCAATTCTCTATATGATACAGCGCCTCCGGCAGTCAACAGTGCCGTATTTTCTGGCATTTTCTCTACTACTGCTTCAAAAAGCTCTGCCACTGAATGGTAATCTTCCTCCTGGTATTCTGCGTTAAACTGTTCTACAACGCATTTTCTTTTTTCTTCTGTTGATACCTCAATATCCTTTACAAGAATGTTTGAATCAGCCACGATCTGGTCAATCATATAATTTAGATTTTCTGCTATCTGACTGATAAAGCTTTGCTCAAATTCTGTCTCATTAAATGTAAGGTTCACACCTAAGCTATCTTTTTTTAAGATTTCCATTACAATACTGTTTTTTGGAGAATGTACGAAAGAATCATAGTCTTCTTTCTTATGCAAGCCTTCCATGTAAATTACATACTTTTGTGCCACCTGTTCTAACAGCTCATCTGAGATAAATTCTGTAATATCTGCATTCTGATATTTATATGACGTAATTAAATCTGTTCTTGTTTCGGCCAAAACTTCCTTAAAAGTTTTTCCTCCATCTACCATGCAGGAAACAGGTAATATTCTCTTAACCCCTGTAGCACTATCAGATTCTCTATAAATAGGAGTTCCGACCGTAATTAATTCTTGACTTGAATGCTTTCTAGCAAAACATTCAAATGCAGAAACAAAAAATACGTAAATTAGAAATTCATTGTTTTTACACAGCTTCATAATCTGATCTGCAGTTTCCTTTTTCAAGAATACGTTCATTTTGTTTTCTTTCCATTGTGCACCTGTACTCTGCTCCTGATACAGATTAACTGCTTCTATATGAGCTAACTTCCTCTCCCAGAACCGTTCTTGTTTTGTCTGTAACATAACTCCTCCTAATTGTAGTTTTCTAAGCTTACCCCTTAAAGTTTCCTACACGTAATTAGTCAAAATTAAAGTCTTCGAGAACACTATGTTCTTCCTCCTCCACTTTATCTCCTACATTGGTTTCTAAAATACTTTTCCTGTACTCGTCGTATTCCGAATAAAATTTTAATGCCAGATCAAAGACTTCTCTTGTCTTTTCTACATCTGTACACTTCTTAACAAACTCATCGCAATAGTTACAGCTTGTACAGTCATTTTTACAGAAGTTAGGTATCTTTCTAAATGGTTCAAGGAAATTATCAATTTTCTTATTATCGATATAGACTTGAAAGGAATTGGTTGGTGCAAACATATCTAACAAATCCATCAGATTACCTTCAAAGCTTTTAGATAGATAAGCTTCTGCTGCACGGACTGGATCTCCGTTCATTACTGCCTGCCGACCTTGTAATTTATAATATTTGATTCCAATCTCCTCATAATATTTCATATCTTCTGGTCTTATCCAACTCATCTTCAGAAGATTATTAACATGTTTACATCTGTTCATCATACATCTATGAGAATAATAGGTTGCACTTCCATTCTTTGACTGAATTCCGCTATCATGTGATGTCTGGTTGTGATGGAACATTTCATATATGCAATTTTTATGACAAATTACATTCGTAATTAATTCCACATTTTCACCGAATGCATTACGGATCCGCTTTATGGTATCAAAATCACGGTTAATCGTTTCATCTAACACAATCTTGTCCACTCCAAGGTCTTTATACAACATTGCTTTATTAGGATTGATTATTTGACAGACTGTTGATGCTTTGATTTCAAAATCAAATCCTTTCAAACGGATGATTTCCATAACAGACGGGAGTGTAACAGTTAAAGAACGGACTCCCGCTTCGTATAAGCGATCAAGGAAAAGCAGTATTTCTTTCATACCACTTTTTGTAAACTCCATATTAGACATACATGTTGTATTGAGTGTATAGTTAAACCCGATTCCATTTTCCTTGGAAAAAGCTATGTATTGTTTCATATGTTCTAAATCTACATTTGGAATCAGATCATATGCCCTGCCTGAGCCAATTTTATTTCCTATGGTGATTTGTCCATAAGTTTCATATACTTTTCCATTTTCATATTTTTCATTTAGCTCTGCATATCTTTCTATTGTTTTATTCGAAAAATCCGCTGGCACATTAAGCAACTCCATACTACATCACCTTTTCCCTTCTTAGTCAAAGTCTGCAAATTTTGCTTCATACTTTTCTAATTCTTCTTTATCGCCTGTATTTTGTTTTACTTCCCGAAAATACCCCTTATATCCATCAATGCTTTCAAAGAAGTTTCTAGCCGACTGATTCAATTTTTCCACTTCTTCATAATCCATAGACTTTTTCGCATAGCTTACACAATATCCGCACTCTTGACAGCCATCTTTGCAGAAACTGCGATTCTTATAAAATTTTTCAACAAATCCATCTAATTCTCTATTTTCAATGTATGGCTGAAAAGAATTGTAAGAGCTGAATAACGTTATTAAATCTAACAAATTTCCTTCATATTCTTCATTTATGTACGCATCTAATACTCTTTGTATATCTCCAGTTACAATGTTTTGTCTTCCTTGAAACTTGAAATAATGAATTCCAGAATCCATATAAAATTTTAAATCTTCTGGCCTTATAAAATTAAGGCGAATGAAATGTTCCGGTTTCTGAGCCTTCTGCAGAGAACACCGATTAGAGTAAAAATCCTTTATATCCTGCGAATTTGTACTTGTACAATGTGCCTCATGATTATAATGGAACATTTTATATGGACAATTTTTGTAACAGACATTATTTACTATAATTTCAACTCCGTCACCAAAAGCTTTTCCGATACGTTCGAGCCTGTCAAAGTCTCTTGTTATATCGGGGTCTACCACTACTCTTTCTGCACCTAGCTGCCGGTAGAACTTTGCTTTATATGGTGCAGTTATTTCACAGATTGCAGAAGTTTTCATATGGAACTTTACATCCAATGAATTTACAATCTCCATAACGGCAGGCGATGTAACGGTAAGCCATCTAACTTCCATGTCATACAGCTCATATAGAAAATGTCTTATCTTCTCTAACCCATCCCTTGTAAATTCTATATTTCCCAGACAAGCTGGATTAATTGTATAATTAAAATTAATCCCATTTTTAACGGAATATGCAACGTATTCTTGAAACATTGCTTTGCTGACATCGGGCAGAACCTCTGTTACTCTACCGGAATTCTGTAACTCGGTCTCCGTCATCTGCCCATATGTTTCAATAATTTTTACTTGATCATTTTTTTTGTTAATTTCTGCATATTTCAAAATGGTTTCCTTCTTGAAATCAGCAGGAATTGTAAAATATTTAATCAAAATCAACACTCTCCAAATCCACGATATCATTAAAGACTGCATTTTCTTCATTTTTCGTAAAATAAGTCCCAGTTATCTGTATTTCACTCAGTGGTTTCGTATCGACTTCCATAGAATCGGTTGCAGTAATCTGTGAAAGAATCGATATGTAATCATCCGCCAACCTCTCTACCTCAATATCCGAAAATACAGAAGAATTATAATCAAAATCAAAAATAATCTCATTAAACACCCTGATTCCCAGCAGCATCTCCACTTCTGATTTATAAAAGCGCTCGTTTAACTCTATCTTGACTAAACCGGTACCGGTTAACAACTCCTTGGATACTGGATAATTCTGTATTACTACAACATATTTTAAAAGTTCTTGAAGGGATAGGTTTCCACAATAATCACTTATTTCAGAAATAGATGCATACTCGAATTCTCTCCGATTCAACATAAATTCACTATTCTTTTCAAGCAGATCAGCAATCGTCTGGTTTTCATAAAATGACACTCTCATGAACACCGTATTGATAAATAGCCCTAACACCGTGTCAACATTTTCGACTTCAGGTGGACGGCCAGAAACCGTTGTGCCAAATACAATATCATCTGTCTTTTCTACCAGATGTATCAATAATGCCCAGGCTGAATACAAAAGACAGGACAGTGTAATTTCTTTTTCTTCTGCAAAACGGTATAACTGTTTTCGCTGCTCTTCCGCTAAAGGAATGGAATATCTCACCTTGGATTGTTTTCCACTTTTCTGCCTGCCAGCTGCTTGTTGCGACAGATATCCCTGCAGACAGTTTCTCCAGAAACTCTTTTCCTCTTCTTTATCTCTTTCAACCATCCATTTTACATATTCTTTGTACTTGCCTTTTCTTATTATCGACGGCTGTTCTTCACCTGTAAGCTTTAAATATTGTCTAAAAAATTCATTCAATAAAATGGCGTTACTCCAGCCATCCGTAATTATATGATGGCAATTAATAATCATGATACTGTATTCCACATCCCAATTAAGAAAATTAACCCAGAATGGGTGCTTCGCTAAATCAATACCCTTCTGCCGTTCCCGTTTCATAATTTCCAGCAGCTTCTTCTGTCTTTCTTCCACTGGTACATGGGAAAAGTCATCCAGTAAAACAGGAATGTCCATGCTTTTCAGCGTTACCTGAACTGGCATCCGGATTCCTATCCATCGAAATACAGTACGAAGCATCTCATTCTCCTTGGCTACTTCGTTCCAGCATTTTATTAATGCATCCATATCCAGTTTTCCAGTCAGGTCATAACTTGTCTGCTCAAAGTAATCTGTAGTATGTATGTCTGCCACATAATGATACAACATGCTTTTCTGCATTTCCGTCAATACCATTACATCTTCAACATTATTACTATCTAGTTTTTCATGATTCAACATAGTTCCACCTTATTGTCCTTGAGAATATGTTCCTTTACAAATTCGCTTAACATTCCCTCCGTTTCGGTTTCCTCCATTAACTGAAGAAAACGCCGTTCCACTTCTTCTCTACCTGCCTTTTTGGTAACCATAATCTGATGCAATAGCAGCATAGCCTCTTCCATCTGATTTATGTCAGGCAATACCTGCTGTGCTTCAAGAGATTGCTGTAATGCTTCTATTTTTTTATATGGCCTTTCTGCACCCAGCTCATACTCTTCATTATTCCAGTTAAAATTTTGGGTGCAGACAGCAATCGCAAGACAGCGTCCTAAAAATGAAGCTTTGTGAAGCGTCTGCCTCTGCTCATTTTTTTTTCCGACTTCTTGCTTTCCAAACAGCTCCTGTAATTTTTTCTGATCTTCTTTTTGACAGAAGGAATAATTACTGAATTGCTTTCTGCTATCCTCTGCCAAATTCTTCAAAATTGTCTTTGTCCCAAATTCGACAAGCGTATCGACTTGGTTTTCAGCCATAACATTCAATGTCTCTTCCCACTGTACTGGCATCATCATCTGCAATGCCAGATTTCGCTTAATCTCCTCACCATCTTTCGCCGGTACTGCTGTGACATTTGAGATAATGTTCCATTTTGGCTTTCCGAAAATAAAGGTGTCTAAATAGTCCCTAAACTCTTCGGCTTCTTCCTTTAACAAGCTACAATGAAATGGCGGACTTGACAACATAGGCGTTACAGAGGCATCCAGAAGACTTAATTGTTTTTCCGCCTTTAACACGGCGCTTTTATCTCCACAGACGACCACCTGCCTAGGTGAATTGTAACATGCGATAGAAACCGTTCCTTCACTTCCTGAAATCTCTGAACAGACATTCCTAATAATTTCTTTGTTTATGCCCTCTACAATTGCCATGGCTCCTTGTTCGTTTTTTCTTAAAGCAAGTTCACTTCTTTTCTTCACAAGAAGTAATGCATCCTTAAAGTCCAGTACCTCGCTTGCTACTAATGCTGAGTACTCACCTAAACTATGTCCTGCTAGGAATTCCGGGCTTACTTTGTTCTGTCCGGAAAATACACGGAATGATGCTATGCTTGTAATTAGTATTGCAAGAAGAGAATTCTCAATTTTATTCAATTCTGATATTCTTCCATTGAAACACAACTCTCCAAAGTCTTTATGTAATACATCCCCAGCTTCCTCAAAGGTCTGCCGGAATACTGGATATGCATCATAAAGTGTTTTGCCCATTCCCTTGTACTGAACTCCCTGTCCTGGGAAAATAAAACTATACTTATTCATGTTAATCACTCTCCTCTTCATACTATGTGATTTCACGCTTCACAACAGCCAACCCGATTCTGCCTAATGATTCTTCCTGATAAACTATAGTCCCCTGTTGATTTACTTTAACCAGCCATAATATACTGTCCATAATTTCTAAAGAAACTTCCTGAAGCGACATCTTCTTTAAAAAGCTGTGATTTCCAATTTTTTTCTTTTGGAATAGTTCATATCCTTGCAAATGCAGATGTTCGAGGAAATATTCCAATTGATCCACATATACTTTTACCTCTGGTATTAATGGAATTTTCTTACCTGAATCGTACGCATTCTGAATCCATTCTGCAAAATCTCCCATGGGCACTGCGCCCGTTTCTTTACAAAATAATTCTAAACCAGTCCTTTCCTTAACAAGTAACTGGTATCTTTTCTCTATAGGCATGAACTTACGCATAATTTTATAATTGATAATGTGATGCTCGTAAAACAGATCATTCCTGATAAACAGCTCCTTACGGACTGCATTCCTTTCCATCGCATCTATCAATTCGTTTCTTTTCCGTTCCACAACCTCTTGAATATTCTGTTTGTGGTTTAATGAGTATCGAATAGCCCATTCATCAACAAAAAGAGTTAGTGCTCCCCGGATCTCTTCATCCTTATATTGATAACTGTTGACCATACAACCTCTTATGTCTTTCTGTCTCTCCAGAAAAACTTTTTCATCCCACGCTTCATGAGTAAGGTATTCAAGCGGATTTATGAGCATTCTACGCGGATTATCTATTACTTCGCTAGGAAGCGGTGCTGTTTTTGCACCACACTTCGTTGCGCACTGTAATAAATAGGTATCTTCCCCTACTAACTTGTTCGCATACCCTCCAACCTTCATATATAGCTCTGCTGTTAATGCGTGGTTTCCTCCAAATAGTTCTTTGTATAACCTGTTTTGACAGCGGTATTCCTGTACCGCTTTAAACAATGCATACATTTCAGAAACCTTTGGAAATGCCTCATAGTTGTATCCAAACTCACCTAATAACAGATCTGCCTGGCTCTCACGGAAGGTGTTTACAATGCATTCTAAGTGATTCTGTGGAATCTGTTCATCCGCATCTCCCCCCACAAAGTAGCATTCCTTTATTGCACCTGCCTCCCTCAGATACATACGGTACAATTCCAGATCCGTTCCAAACCTTCTTGCGCTTCCTACGCCTCTTTCCCCCTCATCAAAGTTGATATTCACAACATAGACCGGCACCTTGCTGGTTGATTTTTCCAGATACTCTTTCGCCTTACTATAGGTGTCATCATCAGAATTATTCACTACAATCAGTACTTCATATGGATACAACAGACCATTCGGTCCCTTCAGTGGATTCTGTCTTTCTGCTGCCTGTATGCACTTAATAATATTCTCTGATTCATTATGTGCGGGCAATACTAGGCTTAGGACGCAATCCTCTTTCATCGGCGTTCCTATTAAGTCATTATAGTATTTGAGACATTGCAGCTTCCGTTCACTTTGGTTTAAATATTCCTGTATTTCCCTGTTTTGCATACTTTTTCCGCCCCTAATAAGAGTGATACGTCATTTCCCATATTCATCATATAATCAAGAATCGACATATATGGCACAAATTCTTCTCCCCAGACCTGAGGATATTCCCGGCACTCATAATTCTGAAATTCTACATTAACTCCACAACTACGAAAATATTCAACATCCATATAACACTTTGCACCATCACCTGAAAGATATGTAGAGCCGTTCATATATTTTGTAATATAGATAATACGGTCCATCCTGTCATCTGGTTTCCCTCTCATATTGGAGCTTCGCAAAGTAGGCTTATCATATCCAAAATATTTTAAAATCTTCTCTGTAGAAAAAATACTTAGTTCCGTTAGGAACTCAAAATCTTCCTGCAAAATTTCTTTTACTACAGGCATTACCTCATCATAGTATTCTGCCCTAGTATAGGCATACTGAATGGCAGTCAGCATCTTTTGTTTCCAAAGCGTTTGGTAAGATATTCGAATATCCTGTAGATTCACTTTATATCTTGGACTTTTTAACGGTACCGTTATCCACTTGATACCTTCTCGCGTCAGTATTCTATTTCTATGCTGAAATTGCCCATCTGCAAACTGTACATCATCTAAAAATGTGAATTCATCTGCTGCAAGTATTTTAGCAATACAGCCTGTGTATGGCAGGAACATTGGTTGATGTATAGTAATCAGCTTATCTTCCACCGGTTGCTTTCCTCCATTTTTTTCTCTTCCTAATCTCCTAGGCGGAGAATCCTAAATGCTTCTGCATATTTTTCTCTGATTTGGTAGCCGCGAAAAATCGCGGTCCCCCTTATACTATCTCCTGAGAGTTTACTAAGCCCGCCTCTGTACTGGGTATGATATGCTTCTGCTGCATGTATCTTATTTTCAAGTTCTTCCTCTGACATCGCTACAAAATAATTCGGATTAAAATCATTCTCGTTCTCGACTTCATATTCAATCATAGTGCCGCAGTAGAATCCTGGTCTTGCTGCTGAACGTAGTACGTGATTATAATATTCATGGTCCTGATTGGTTGAAACGGCTGGAATTAATATCGCATCTGGATTAATGTCCACTATCTTCTGTTCAACCTTTTTCAGTAATTCTGCAAAATCAAATTTATACAGGTTATTGTGGTACTCAGATGGACATATAAAAGAAATCTTTGTTGTTTCTACACCCAGCATTCTGCAGCTCTCATACATTTCTTTTGTCCGTTCCGATCCACTGTACTTTATGTACTCCTGCTTATTATTGTCATATTTTACAAACTTATTGGCTACCTCTGTAGCATATAGTATATAAACCTCAATTCTATCTTTTATGCATTTTTGTATAAGACCGCCGCATCCAATTACTTCATCATCTTGATGCGGTGCGAAAATTACAATTCTATTTTTAGCAATTTTCATGAGCTTCCTCCGTTGTTATGATTTTTCCATGACTTAAAAATCTACTGATAGCATCTAACACTCGTACAGATTCTTTTTCATTCCATACTGCATATAAAAAATCCTTCATCTCCTGATACTCTGCGTACTGTTTTTCACCTTTAAAATTATCTGTTAGAAATCCAAAGACCTCATGCATCACTTCTGCTTTTGCAGAATGATTTTCCTTCTCCGCCTTCAATTTTTCTGCAAGATATCTTGCTATGCAACACACATAGGCACGATATCTTTTCCTTTCCCCTTGGTTCATTCCCTGATATAAATTTTCAAATTCTTTTTCACGCATTCTATTATTGGTTATTAAAAGAACAGGCTTGCCTAGCTCTTCCACGGGCTCCTTTAAATCCTCAAGAATCAGTTCTATCTTATCATTTCCAATTGAAAAATGATCATCTATACAGTCATAAAACCTAATTTCAAAAAAATCATTTAAATAATCTGGAATATGATTTCTGCCCTTTTTCAGTACAAGTACATGATCCCACATCGTTAGCTCCTTGAGATTGTTCCAATCAATTCTCTTTAAAAAGCGCCTTTTATTAAAGAACTTTTCCTTATATAACACATATTCCTTATTCTTCTCAAACCAGGCAATCCACTCCTTATCACTTTTGCATACTGCAATACTTACGATATCCGCAACATCCTTAGCCTCACCAGCTCTAAAGCATCCATAATTTCCTGCGTATACATAACGTAACCCTCTCAAAGTTTCTTCTAGCTTCTCCTGATCCTTTTCGAGAAGCGCTTCTTTCTCTGACCTCCTACTTTTACTTCGCAGTTCTAGACTTGTCATCCATGGAACACAAAACATCTCCTCATCTGGCAGAATAGAAAGGTCCAACTGGTTTTCGCCCGCCACTTTCAAAAAATCACAACGTTCACTATCAATGGATTCTAGCAGGTCCAGCTTCTCACTCATGGATAATTCTGCTGCCCGATCATCAATAAATGATGTAATCCCCATTTTTATCTCTTCTGTATTATATTTTCCGTAAAGCTTATTCTTATTACGGAGTAATGTATTTACTTCTTCAGAATCCATTTTTCCCTTTTCCCACGCATGTCCCGTCATAAATTCAATAGGATTTAACAGCATTCTTCTTGCATTCTGGACAATATAGGAATCAAATCCCCCTACGATTCCTCCCAACCGTTCGGTTTCAACTCCCATAAAAGTATCATGCACGGTCTGCCATCTTGGATATCCTCCGATCTGCATATACATCTGTGCTTTAAAGGCATGATTCTGTCCCGTCAGTTTCCCTGCTAAAGGCTTCCTTGTAAGTAATCCCTCATAATATGTATGTATCGTATCTGCAATAGCACGCATTTCCGTTCCCTTTTCAAATACATCTGGACTAAATGTACTATAGCCACACAAGGTATCTATATTTTTCTCACGAAATGCCTTAACTATCTTATAAAAGTGCATCTCTGGAATTGGATTATCTGCGTCTAAACTTGCTATGTAAAATTCATTGGCTTCCTTATTATTACGGTTTATTAGACGATATAATACAAAATCAGCTCCTAGCCTTCTTGCGGACCCAACTACTTTCTCATTTTTCTCAAAAGTTGCGGACAACACCCGAATAGGAATCTGACATTTCTTTTTCTTTACATATTCCAATGCAATAGCTCTGGTATCATCCTCTGAATTGTTCTCAACAATATAGACTTCAAAGTTCTGCGGTCCAATGTCTTGCGTTGGAAATACCTGCTTTTCAATGCAATCAATTAGCTGCTCTATGTTATGTGCCTCGTTATGTGCCGGTATGAAAATGCCGCATATACATTCGTCAGACATAGGTTCCTCTATGTTATCATTTAATTTTTTTAATTGCTCAATTCTGCAGTCCTTACTTTCCAGATAATCCTGTGCTTCCTGTACCAAATACATTTATCCCCACCTCTTTTTTATCAGCTCTCTTTCTCTTGTACTAACTTCCTGATAAACTGTGCAAGTTCACCAGCGCTTTCAAAATCTTCATCTACCAATGTATCTTCGTCAAACATAATTCCGAATTCATTTTCCATATACACTAACAGCTTCATCATTTCAATTGAGGAAATTCCCAATTCGTTTAACATCGTGTCTTCTGTTATCTCCACTGATTCGTCTAAATCTTCAATATTGCGTTTAAAAACCCATACCATTCTTTCGAAAATATTATCCACTTTTAATCCTCCATCTTTTATAGTGATTTCTTTTTAAAAAATATTTTCAGCATTATATGTATTGATACAAGTACGATAAAACTGGCTAATAATGCAAAAGCAGGAATAACAGAATAAGGTCCCCATACTTTTATAAAATTCCATGATACTCCATAAAAAATGATATCCGGGACACGATAAATCACATAAATAATAAAACTGTTAATTCCTAGGAAAATAGCACTAAGAATTGTTTTTGCAACCACTCCTTTTCGATGCTCTTTCGTTTTCTGCTTAATCTGTATCAAAAAACGAATTATCATTATCAATTCGATTAAAGTGAATACACCAAAAATCCCTACCCCATATGAAGAATATCGATCCAGATTAGAATCAAAGTCTCCATAATCAACATTAATGCTTATACATCCTGAAAGTAATCTGGTTATTTCCTTTCCTGTCCTTCCTACATATCCGTCTCCCGTACTTCCTCTGTTCGCCATTACAACAACAGCCAGACTATCCTCTGGCACGAGTATGATACCAGTTGAAAAGCTTGGATTCGAACCACCGCTATCAATCACTTCCTCTTTTCCAATCTCCCAGGAAAATGACCTGTACGCGTCCAATGTTTCTTTATCAATGGAACAATTCTCATAATAACCATTAATTACTTTCAGATAATTGCATATATCATTCAGATTGGTAACAACATAGCCAGCTGGAGTATTACATCTATATTCTTCTGCAGCATATTTTCTTGCTTTTAAAAATCCCAGTTTATATCCATCTATCATTCCTGCTTTTACTGCATCCGCATGATTGGCATAAGTCTGTGTCATATCGAACTCAGCTAGTATATTTTCCTGTATAAAATCCTCATAGCTCATATTGGAAACATATTGTATTACCAACCCCAGGACATCATAGGAAACCGTAGAATAAATAAATTCTCTTCCTGGCATAGCTGCTAATTCTGTACTCATTACCCTTTTCACCAGTTCTTCGAGAGCCTGCTCCGAATCCCCTGCCTGAACCTGTTCAATTGCGTTGAAAGAAATTCCTGATGTAAAGTTCAAAAGCTGTTTTATCGTTATATTCTGTTCTTTCCCCTGATACTTCATACTAAACCACGGTATATGCTCACTTACATTATCATTGATATCCAGCTTGCCTTCACCTTGCAGAACAAAAATTCCTAATGCCGTTATCTGCTTACTATTCGATGCTAGTTCATATAGGGTTTCGTTGGTTGCTTCTATTTTATTCTCAACATCACTATATCCCATACTCTTTTGATAAAGAATTTCATCCTCCCTGACAATTCCGATTGACATTCCTGGAATCTGCCCGGTTTCCATATTATTCTTTATAATTTTCTCAATCTGGCTTATCTGTTCTGTGTCAAGCACCAGCTTTTTTTTACCTTCTACATTTACAACTAAATTACTAGTGCAAAGCAAAACGACAAGCACTACTATGTATAAATATTTTGTTAGTTTCCTCATTCATACTTCCTCTTTTTGCTTATTCCTCAAAAACTGTTATGTAAGATGTTATTCTTCCCTTTGTATACTCTTTCTCGATTAAACCAAACTCAGGATCCAGATAATGCCCTTTATAAAATACTACCCAGTGAGTATAGGTCTCCATATGAACTGTTAAAATTGCAACATCTGGAATAACTGGATTCCTTTTCGACAGTCTCACATTTTTTTCAGCATGATGAATGTTGTACTTATCCAACCCCTCCATTATCTGGCCTGTGGACATTGATTTTTTATTATTCAGCTCCTTGCAGACAGCTTCTATATCCTTGCCTGCAAGCATCGCAATGCAGGCTTGTCCACATACAGCAAAATCTGTCTGCAACACCAGTTTTACACTTGTAATTTTATGATAATTCTTATCCTGCTTTTCTAATACTTCTTCTTTCTTCTTTGGTTTACTGATTTGGGACACAAATATCTGAAGTTTCTCTCCATAATCAGCTCCTATTGCTTTCCGAATCTTCTTTGTCATAAAAAATCCATAATTTCCATTCCCTCTTGGTATCAACTTAACATCCTCAAAATCAGTACCATTGATTTTAAGGTTCACCTCCATGTTACCCTTTACGCCAAATTCCGTATGTAAATTATAGGGAATCATTATAAGATTCTTCTGCCTTGGATTCTGTGGTTTCTGCAACACTGTAATAAATTCTAGCATTTCATTGTGATACATAATTACTTTATGTATACTCCTCCATTCTCTTATTAGTCTTTACATTAAAAGCTCAACTTTCCCACCAACATATTGGTGCAATTACTTATAAACTCAAGCACATTTTCTAAATATATAGGTGTATTGACATAAAAACAGCATCTAATCTCTTGTATAATAAAACTACGAAATCAATTAATCTAAAAGATCAGGTGCTAATTTTATGTTCTACCCAAATAAGACATTTGAAAATACTCAAAATCATTTTTTAAGCAATAAAAGAACTTCATCTCGGAAAATTGTTTCGAAATTCTAATATTACAAAAAAATTAAAGAATACGTATTACAGATTTTTAAATAAAATGTCTTATAACTGGACGAAATTTCTTATACGTTTAGTTTTAGCTACTAAAGTTATGTCTGCTTTTCCCGCTTCTTTCATCATCCACACTGTCTCGGCAATCCCTACAGTTTCCATGGTCAGCTCCAGGATCAGATGTAGCCTCCCTATTTCCCGGTTATAACTCCATTGTTCAGCCGCATGTGGCAGTAAAGGACACTGCCAGCATCCATAGGAAAACAGCCAGAATATCAAACTGCTACCGCTTTTCTTTTGCATAATTTCAATAATCTCTCGTCTTCCTTTTCGTGCACCCTCCTCTTTTATATTACTTTTTTTGTCTGTAAACATTCCCCGTATTAGGTAACTAACATATGGATACATCATCTGGTGTACAGGTTGAAAGTGTTGCAAGCGGCACCTGTATCGAAATCTTCACTCTCAGATAGCCCCCGTATCTTGTACAAATCCGTGGATTTTCTAAACGTAGATATCTGCCCCTTCCGAGGTACCAAAATCAAAAGCCGTCAGCAGATATTCTGTTGGACATCAGTATACTGCAACAATCTTATACTCTATTGCCTCTTCCTGCAAATAAATCGTGAAACTATTGTGTTCTTTAAAAAAGTCTTTCTCCGTAAATTTCTTCAGGAAAGTGAACATCGTGCCATCACGCATGTTGTGCCCATAAATCACAGTATTTGAATCCGTGAAAGCTTTACTGCTTCTTTTTTCTATATAAATCGCGCCGTAAATATTGTAATCTCTCTCAATGTCGTGACTTAGGACAAAAGTATATCGATAACATTTATCTTTCTTTTCCGCATTTTTCTATATTTCTGCATCTTTTCACCATTCCTACCATCCAAGCGATTGCGAAACTCTCCAGATGTCAGAGTGAGAACGAATCCTAAATCAACTCTCGAAAAATTTCGCAACCGCCTATTCCCACTATCATAGAAAATCATACAGACAGCTATTTGATTTTCATGATTCAGGACAGAAGATTCCCTTCAATAAAGTTGCCATTTTGACACCCATATACATTATATAATTGCTATTTTGTATAATCAACAAAAATCAATCGCATATTTCGCCCAAATATTACATTATTCGACAATTCTTATATTTCACTACATCACATTCCAAAACCAATTCCTTTCATCTGCACTCCCCTCCCTTTCAGCAGACAACAAAGCGATGCAGGCATTTACCGTCTGGATTTGGGCATCTGCAGACCTGTTACAAGTTCTTAAATGAAAGAGACGCTGATTTCACAGACAAAATTTAGTGTACTACACCAGATTTTGAAAAGTAATTCATCGGAAAAGTATCAGTTTTTTCGATGAATTACCCTGATTCTGTAAAACCAGCATCTCTTTTGTTTTAGAACTTGTTAAGGTCTAAACCCGCCCAGCTCCCAGACAGTAAATGCCTGCATTGCTCTGCGTCCACCCTAACTCCCCTCCTAGGAAGCCACCCTAAAGAATGCATCCCCTAGGACAATTTTCCTTACAAGCCCCGCAATTGCTGCACAAAGCGTAATCGATACGTGCCACATTATCCTCCACCTTAATCGCATTGGACGGACAATTTTTCTCACATTTCTTACAGCCGATACATCCAATATCGCAGGCATCCATAACGGCTTTTCCTTTTTCCTTTGAGGAACAGATCACATGATAATCTGCATTCTCATAAGGAATCAATTCTATCAGATGGTTGGGACAGACTTTAACACAGGCGCCGCATGCCTTACACGCCTCTCGGTCCACGACAGCCACACCGTTCACGATATGTATCGCATTAAAATTACATGCCTTCACGCAGGAACCATATCCCATACATCCAAAAGAACAGCGTTTTGATCCGCCTCCCGGTACGAATGGCATGATGGAACATTCCTCCACTCCGGTATAAACATAATCACTGCGTGTCTTCTCGCAATCTCCGCCGCAGTGAACAAATGCCGTCATTCTTGCTGCCTCTGCCACTTCCTGACCCATAATACGTCCGATCTCTTTTGAAACTGCAGCGCCGCCCACCGGACAGACAATCACCGGGGCTTCCCCGTTTACGATAGCCGCAGCCGCTCCGTCACATCCCGGATAGCCGCAGCCGCCGCAATTATTGCCCGGAAGTGCCTCTCGCACCAACGCCTCACGTTCGTCAATTTCTACTGCAAACTTTTTGCCCGCCAGCCCAAGAAGGAGTCCGATCAAAAGTCCGGCTCCGCCGACAACCAGTACGGAAATAAGAATAATCTCTATGCTCATATGCCGCTCCTTTCTATATGATTCCTGAGAAACCGCAAAAAGCGATAGACATCAGCATCGCCGTCAATAATACAATCGGCATCCCCTGAAATGATTTCGGTACATCATTGTATTCCATCTTCTCACGCAGTCCTGCCATCAGTACAATGGCTATCGTGAACCCGACTGCCGTGGCAAAACCGTTCACCGTACCTTCCAAAACACTGTAGTTTTCCTGAACATTGATAATAGCCACACCTAATACCGCACAGTTTGTAGTAATCAATGGCAGATAGACTCCAAGCGCCCGATAGAGAGAAGGAATCATTTTTTTCAGAAACATCTCAACCAACTGCACCAGAGCAGCAATCACCAGGATAAACACAATGGTCTTCAGATATTCCATACCGGCCTTTACCAGAATAAATTTATAGATCAGACCGGTGCAAAAGGACGACAGGGTCAGTACAAACACTACCGCTCCACCCATACCGGCAGCGGTATCCATCTTCTTCGAAACGCCCAGGAACGGACATAATCCCAGGAACTGACTCAAAACCACATTGTTTACCATGGCAGAGCCTATTGCGATCATTAATAATTCTTTCATCTTCCGTCCCCTCCCTTACAGTTTTTTCCCGCCGCAGGCAGTATTGCCACAGCTTGCGCATCCGCTCTTATCACAGGAGGAAACCGTTGTTCCATTCTTTTCTGCCGATTTGTTCTTTATCTTGTTCTGCAGAGCAACCAAAAGTGCCAACACAAAAAATGCACCCGGAGCCATGATAAAGATATTGATCGGCTCATAAGCAGACGGCATAATCTGGAATCCAAAAATCTTTCCTGCACCGATCAGTTCACGGACTGCACCGATGCTGACCAGACCGATGGTAAATCCCAGACCCATACCAATTCCATCAAAGATGGAAGGCATCACCTGATTCTTACCTGCATACGCCTCCGCACGGCCGAGAATGATACAGTTTACGACAATCAGCGGTATGTAGATACCAAGTGCATCGTACAGACTGGGAATATACGCTTTCAGCAGAAATTCCACAATTGTTACAAATGAAGCTACCACACCGATATAGGCAGGCATCCGGACGCCATCCGGGATTACTTTACGCAACATGGAAATCATCATATTGGAAGCCGTTAAGATCACCATGGTGGTCAGCCCCATACCGACACCATTGAAGGCGGAAGTGGTAACCGCCAGAGTGGGACACATACCGATCATCATAACGAATGTCGGATTTTCTTTTATAATTCCATTATATAACCGTTCTACCGGTGAATTTGCTTTCATGAATTACTTCCCCCTTTCGGCCACCATTCCTGAAATACACATAACCCGGCATTAACACCATTGGTTACAGCATTCGTCGTAATCGTAGCTCCGCTTAATGCATCAATTTCATGCTCCGCAGAAGCTCCATTCTTCGTGTACACAAACGCTTCTACATTCCGGTCTTTAAATTGTTTTTTAAACTCCTCTGTATCCGCTCTCATGCCAAGCCCTGCGGTTTCACTGATACTTAAGAAAGAAATTCCTTTCAATGTACCATCCTCAGAAACACCCATAGAAAACTGAATATCACCCCCGTAGCCTTCGGAAGAAGTAACAATCAGAACCAGACCGATTCTGTTGCCGTCCTGATCGAGCGCGTATGATATCTCATCAACAGACTGTGCCTTATAACCGGATGCATCCAGCAGGCTGTGGAACTCTTCCGAATCTTGAGTAATATCTATACTTTCAAAGCTTGCAGCATCCGGAAATACCTCCGCACAGGCTTCCATCTTTGCCTTTTCTTCCTGCTTTGCAATCGGCTCTTTCGTGACCTCGTAAACAATTCCAAGAAGCAATCCGATTACCACAGTAATTACGGTAAGAGCCAGAGTATCCTTCAAAATCTTTTTCATGACTTCTTACCTCCTTTCCGCTTTACAATACCAAAAGCAGTCGGCAAGGTCAGTCGTTCAATGATCGGAACCAGAAGGTTTGTAAAGATAATCGCATAAGAGACGCCTTCTGCCGAACCGCCGAAAATACGGAAAAGACCGGTCAGAAGTCCCAGAATCACACCATACACATACTGACCTTTGTCCGTAATCGGCCGTGTCACATAATCCGTTGCCATAAACCAGGCTCCCAGCATCATACCGCCGCCGCAGAGTTCTGCTGCCACGTAGGAAAGGTCAAATCCATGACCGCCGAAAAGCAATGCAAATACTGCAAACGTTGCAAGATAACTAAGCGAAATCTTCAAATCGATGACCTTCATCGCAACCAGGAAGATACCGCCCAGCAGAAGGAGAACCGCAGATGTTTCTCCGATGGTTCCCTTTGTGTTTCCTACAAACATACTGAGAAGATCATAAGAACCGCCGTTTTTGATCTCTGCCAACGGTGTTGCGCCGGATACTGTATCTGCGATCTTTGCTGAAGTCCATTCGCTTGCAGAAAAATCAGTCATTCGTGCCGGAAAAGAAATCAGAAGAAAACATCTGGCGGCGAGCGCCGGATTCATAATATTCTGTCCAAGCCCCCCGAAAAGCTGTTTTACCGCCAAAATTGCAAAAACACCGCCAATCACCGGAATCCACCAGGGTGCGCCTGCCGGCAGGTTCAATGCCAGCAGCAATCCTGTCACCATGGCGCTGCCGTCTTTGATCGTAATCGGCTTGTGCATCAGAAGTTCATATACGTATTCCGTCAGCACACAGACACCTACAGAGATTATAATCAGTGTGAGCGCCGGTATACCAAACAAATAGATTCCCATACAGGTAGCCGGAAGCAAAGCTGCCAGAACCAGAAACATAATGGTGTCTGTACTCGCCTTGGACCGGATGTGGGGTGAAGAGGAAACATGCAATAAATCACTCATTCTCTTTTTCCTCCTTAACCTTTTTTTCGCTTTGCAAGCAGTATTTTCCGCATGGAAGAGATGGACTGCGTCAATTGTTTCTTTGCAGGACAGACATAACTGCAGCATCCGCATTCGCAACATTCCATGCCGTTATATTTCAAAAAGCTCTCTTCATCCCCTTTATCTGCAAAGACCGCCAGACGCGCCGGAATAACTCTTCCGGGACAGACGGACATGCAACGTCCGCAATTGATGCAGGCAGACGTCTGATTGACGGCAACCTCGTCTTTCGCAAAGGCCAGAATTGCAGATGAAGTTTTGATCACAGGTACCCGCAGTCCAAACAACGCTTTGCCCATCATGGGTCCCCCGGCTATGATCTTCTCCGGTTTATCCTTAAATCCTCCGGCAGCCTCCACAACCTCAGACATCAGCATCCCCATGGGAACCAGAAGATTCTTCGGTTCCTTTACCGCATCACCGGTCACCGTCATGATTCTGCTCATCAGCGGCTCTCCCTTCCAGACGGCCTGATAAATTGCTACAACTGTATCAATATTATCAACAATACACCCTGCATCCGCCGGAAGCATCGAGGAATTAATCTTTCTGCCTGTCGCTGCAAAGATCAGCATACGTTCGGCGCCCTGTGGGTATTTTGTCTTCAAAGTCTTCACTTCGATATTATTATAATCCTTACAAAGGGGTTCAATCTTCCTGATACAGTCCGGTTTATTATCCTCAATACAAATGCAGCCTTTTGCACCGGGAAACAATTTCAGAATCACTCGAAGACCTTCCACCACCTTCTCCGGTTCTTCTAACATTCTGCGGTAATCGCTGGTCAGATAAGGTTCACATTCCGCACCATTCACTAATATGTACTCAATCTTCTCCGGTTCCTTCGGCGACAGCTTCACATGAGTCGGAAAACCTGCCCCGCCCATACCCACAATTCCGGCTTTCGAGATACGTTTGATCACATCTTCTCTGGACAACTCTTCCAGAGATGTTACCGGATCATACGTTACCTCTTCCATCTGATGGTCATTTTCCACCACAATACAATCTGCCAGTCCCCCCGCTGGCATTCTTAGTTTCTCAATGCCTTTTACGGTACCGGACACGGTCGCATATACAGGAGCAGATACAAAGCCTCCCGCCTCTGCAATCAACTGGCCACGCAGTACGCGGTCTCCTTTCGCGACCACCGGCTTCGCAGGTGCACCAATATGCTGCGATACGGAATAATACAACGTATCGCCGGCATCAATTGCTTTTACCGGCTGGTCTTTCGACAACGCCTTCCCGTCACCGGGATGGATACCCCCTTTAAATGTAAGGAATCCCATACTCAAAACCTCCTTTATTCTTTCGTTCCATTCTGTCTGCACAAAACTTCAAATCCAACATTGCAAAATTAATGATAATCCTTTTCTTTTCCTTCAATATCCTCTTTCTTTTTTCCTTTCCGGGCTTCCTTGATCTTGGAGCTCAGATTCAAATGGGGATAAGCTTTCATATAACGCCTGGTAATCCAGTCCATGGACATTTTATCCTTAAGATAAGTCTCGACAAAATGATCGAATTTTTCCAGATATTCTTCTTTGCGCTCCTGAAATGTCTCCCTTCGGTCCGTATTCTCTCCGCTGATGCGATCCAGATACTCACCAAAAGCTGATTTCCGTTCCTCCAGATAGGTACGGATTCGTTCTCCTGAAGATTCCTGCTTCAATACGGAAGCTCTCTCTTTCAGACTCTCTGCTGCTTCTGCCAGCCGTGAATTTTGAAGATACTCAACAAATTCATCCCAGGTCTTATCCAGACTCCGAAGTTTGTCTTTGATATGGAAAGCGACAAATGAGGACATACCAAAATCCACGCAGTATATCATAGTAATAAAACTAATGCCGACCTCTCCGTATTTTCTCGGATACAGTCCCACCAGCCAATCCACAAAGGGCTGAAATACATAAAACAGAACCAACGTAAAAAAGCCCCATCCAATAGAACTGCTAAGACAGATTTTTCCCTGGAAATTAAACTTCTGGTTACTGTAATCCCACCAGTTTGCGTGAAAAATCACTTCCATCAAAACGCCGGTAATATATTCTAAAACCGTAGTTACCACAACTCCTCCAAAATACAATACAAAAATACTGGAGTCAAATGGCTTCATCAGCAGATATACGGCCACTGCACCGCAGCCATATATGGTCAAGATCGGAAGAGCGT
>UQAW01000053.1 GCA_900539175.1 uncultured Lachnospiraceae bacterium | reverse complement strand
TGCATGCAGCGAGTCATGGACATTGGACGGACAAGCCGGTATGAGTAAGCAGGGCGACAGCCCGGATTACGAATACTGGCGGCGATTGCGGGAGCACAAAGTGCGGAGCAATCGACTTTCATGAATAGTGATGTCTGCGTCAGCAGACATGTCCGCTTACTATAAAAGTCCCGGACAGCGGTCATGAGGAGCGCATGCTTGCATGCAGCGAGTCATGGACATTGGACGGGCAAGCCAGTATGAGGAAGCAAGGCTGAAGCCCGGATTACGAATATCGGGGGCGATTGCGGGAGCACAAAGTGCGGAGCAATCGACTTTCATGCATGGTGATGTCCGCGTCAGCAGATATGTCCGTTTACGGATTCATTTTAAAAACGGGATCTGCCGGATATCCGCTTGCCGCTTTCTGCATTGCACGTTGGATACTGTCCCGGGAATTGCCCCAATCCGCATCTTTATTCCGATAATCATTCTTATCCACAAACCAGGTAACTTCTTCTTCCAATCGTTTCATGTTTTTCTGCATCAAGTCGAATAATTTCGGAAAAAATTCTTCCTTTTGCCTGTCATTCAGCTTTTTCTCACCGATTTCTACCAGATCCCGAAAATGAGGCAGACAAAACCCCTTGCTGTTCTCGAACATCTCCCTGAATTCCGGATTCTTCTTATATAAATCAAAAAATGTATCCAGATATCTTTGATAATTGTTTTGAAAATGATCACAGACATAACAAGTCTGTTCCTTCGCATCCACCCATGCACCAATGGAGGTCTCAGGTGCATTCCGGTTCAGATTCGTCTTTTTCATACGTGCAGTAAACGAAGATTTTCCCGCTTTGAACTCCTTCATCTGTTTCGTCATTTCCTGATTCAATTTCTTCAGATGGGTACTTAAGATCAAAGCACTGCCCAGACGGTTTCCATAATCGTACATCATCTTATAATGATGACGACAGAATCCTGCTTCGTCCGTTTTTTCCCGTATATCATCCTCCATATATGCAGAACCAAGTATAAAAGAGATGGCATGTTGCTCCGCCTCCCGTTCCAAAAAACAAAACGGGCACTCATCCTTCGCATGAAAAGCATCCATCAACGGAATTGTTGCTACTGTTTCCTTCATTTCATCCTTCTCCCTTTCCCAATTATACCGGGGCGCCCTTCATTCCAAAATACAAAAGAACCAGAACACCCAGAATGATTCGATACCAACCAAATACTTTAAAGTCATGTTTCTTTATGTATCCCATCAAAAACTTAATTGCAAGAATTGATACCACAAACGCTACAACCATACCAATGAGCAATACGGAGACCTCGACAGCAGTGAAACTCAGACCAAATTTCAGCAATTTGATAAAACTCGCCCCAAACATTACAGGAATTGCCAGAAAAAACGTATATTCCGCCGCCAGTTCTCTGGAAGCCCCAATCAGAATTCCGCCGATAATGGTCGCACCGGACCGGGAGGTTCCCGGAATCAAAGATAAAACCTGGAAAATTCCAATGATCAAGGCATCTTGAAATGTAATTTCTTTCAGACTGCAAATCGTGGGTTTTCTCTTCTTATTATAGTTTTCGATAATAATGAAAAGAACACCGTAGACAATCAACATCAAAGCCACCACAAAGTAATTATGGAGATGTTCTTCCATCCAGTCGTCAAGGGGCAGACCAATCAGCATCGCAGGTACACAGGATACTACAATCTTAATCCAGAGCACAATCTTATCCATGTGGAAATAATTTGTCATAAACCTCTGACACCAGGCAATAGCTCCATTGGCACTGGCATTTGCAAAGACCGGCTTTTCCGGTGCACATTTTCTGGTATGGAAAGGCCACAATTTCTGGAAATAGAGCACCACGACTGCCAGAATCGCTCCAAGCTGGATCACCACATTAAACATCTCCATAAAAGCATCACTTTGCTGCAGCTTTACAAACTCATTCACCAGAATCAAATGTCCGGTACTGCTGATCGGCAGCCATTCGGTAATCCCCTCTACAATTCCAAGAAGGATTACTTTTAACCATTCTAATAGATTCATTTTTTAACCTCTCTTTTTCATTTCCTTATTATGATGTTGGGGGCAAAAGGTATTTAGCCCCTATGATACACGGATCCCAAAGTCATGCTTTTTCATACAGGCATGAAACGCATAACCTTTTGACACTGATATCTTATTATTATTATTATATAACAAAGAAATAATGATGAAAACCAATATTTTTCATATATGGTGACGTCTGCATTCAGCATACATGTCCGTTTACATAAAAGTCAGGACAGAAAAAACAGGCTTTTGCCTCGAAGCTGCAATGCCTGCTTTTTCCTGACTGTTAAAGTTTACCCTTTTGTTATATCAACGTTTGTCAATTGTTGCAATATCAATCAAAGTCAACTTTTTGACGTCTGTATTTTCAAGACTGGTTACCAGGGCTGCTGCTGTATCCAGAGAAGTCAGAACATTAACACCTGTCTCAATTGCATTCCGGCGAATCACAAATCCATCTTTCGCATGCTCCACGCCCTGTTCCGGAGTATCGATAACCAAATCAATTTTATGACCGAGAATCAGATCCATCAAGTTCGGTGACGGTTGTTCGATCTTATTGGTACGAATTGCATTGACGCCGTTTTCCTTCAGGACTTTCGCTGTTCTTCTTGTCGCATAAATCTTGTAACCCAGATTCTCGAAACGTTTTGCAATCGGAACAAGTTCCTGCTTATCCGCATCTTTTACGGTCATAATCATGTTCTTATGTTTCGGCAGATTGATTCCGGCCCCCAGAAAGGCTTTGTAAAGCGCTTCGTTAAAAGTCTCCGCAATACCGAGACACTCACCGGTTGACTTCATCTCCGGTCCGAGACTGATATCTGCACCGCGGATTTTCTCAAAGGAAAATACCGGCATCTTAACAGCAAAATGCTTTGCTTCTGGCTGCAGTCCCGGCTCATAACCCATATCCTTAATCTTGTAGCCCAAAATAACTTTGGTAGCCAGCGGCACAATCGGAATTCCGGTCACTTTGCTGATATACGGTACCGTACGGGAAGAACGTGGATTTACCTCAATGACATAAACATCCTCTCCACATACAATAAACTGAATATTAATCATACCAATCACATGCAGAGAACGTGCCAGACGTCTTGTATACTCTTCGATGGTATCCTTTGCATTCTGACTGATACTCTGAGCCGGGTAAACAGAGATACTGTCTCCGGAGTGAATACCTGCCCGCTCAATGTGCTCCATAATTCCAGGAATCAGGATATCCTCACCATCGCATACCGCATCGACCTCAATCTCTTTTCCCTGAAGATATTTATCCACAAGAATCGGATGCTCCTGGGCAATCCGGTTAATCACGCCGATATACTGCTCCACATCTTCATCGTTGATTGCAATCTGCATCCCCTGTCCGCCAAGAACATAGGAGGGACGCACGAGAACCGGATATCCCAGTTCATTGGCCGCTTTCTTTGCTTCTTCTGCCGTGAATACAGTATGACCTGCCGGTCTGGGAATCTGGCACTCTTCCAGAATCCCGTCAAACAACTCCCTGTCCTCTGCAGCATCCACATTCTCAGCAGATGTTCCGAGAATTTTGACGCCCATCTTAATCAGCGCTTCCGTCAGTTTGATGGCCGTTTGTCCGCCGAACTGTACGACTGCACCGTCCGGATGCTCAATATTTACCACATTTTCCACATCCTCCGGTGTCAGCGGCTCAAAATACAATTTATCTGCAATATCAAAGTCTGTACTTACCGTTTCCGGATTGTTATTAATGATGATTGTCTCATACCCTTCCTTTGCGAATGCCCAGGTACAGTGTACGGAACAGAAATCAAACTCAATTCCCTGTCCGATACGGATCGGACCGGACCCAAGAACCAGTACCTTCTTCTTGTCACTGGTCTGTACTGCTTCATTTTCACCGCCGTACACGGAATAATAATACGGTGTGGTTGCCGCAAATTCTGCTGCACAAGTATCAACCATTTTATAAGCTGCAGTGATATCATACTGTTTACGCAGTGCCTTTACTTCCTCTTCCGTCTTGCCGCTTAATGTTCCAATCAGGTAGTCCGGGAATTCCAGACGTTTTGCCTCACGGAGAAGTTCCTCTGTCAACTCTTTGGTTTTCAGTGCCTGCTCCATCTCCACAAGTATCGCGATCTTGTCAATAAACCAGAAATCAATCTTGGTGATCGTATGCAGCTCTTCATAAGAAATACCCCGTCTGATTGCCTCGGCAATTCTCCAGATCCGCATATCATCTACGATATGCAGTTCTTCCATCAATTCTTCCTCTGACAATCCGGTAAAGTCATAGGACATCAGAGAATCTACATGCTGTTCCAACGAACGGATTGCTTTCATCAATGCACCTTCAAAGTTATTACAGATACTCATAACTTCTCCGGTCGCTTTCATCTGTGTGGTCAATGTACGTTTCGCACTGATAAACTTATCAAATGGAAGCCTTGGAATCTTCACCACACAGTAATCCAACATCGGCTCAAAACTTGCATAAGTTTTTCCGGTAATGGCATTCGGAATCTCATCCAGGGTATAACCCAGTGCAATCTTCGCAGCAACCTTGGCGATCGGATAACCGGTTGCCTTGGATGCCAGAGCCGAAGAACGGCTTACACGGGGATTTACTTCGATAACGCAATATTCAAAACTTTCCGGATGCAGAGCATACTGCACATTACACCCTCCGGTAATTCCCAGCTCTGTGATAATATTCAGTGCAGATGTACGCAGCATCTGATATTCTTTGTCCCCCAAAGTCTGGCTTGGCGCAACTACGATACTGTCTCCGGTATGCACACCTACCGGGTCGATATTCTCCATATTACATACCGTAATACAGTTTCCTGCACCATCGCGCATAACCTCATATTCAATTTCCTTCCATCCGGCGATACAACGTTCTACCAGAACCTCTCCCACACGGGAAAGCCGAAGACCATTGGACAGGATCTCAATCAATTCTTCCTCATTGTTGGCAATACCGCCGCCGCTTCCCCCCAGGGTATAGGCAGGACGCAGAACAACCGGATAACCAATCTTATTGGTAAATGCAATACCGCTCTCCACATCATGAACCACCAAAGATGCTGCAACCGGCTCCCCGATTTTTTCCATCGTATCTTTAAATTCCTGACGGTCTTCCGCCTTTTTGATAGTCTGGGAAGTAGTACCGATCAGACGAACATTGTGTTTCTTCAGAAATCCCTTTTCATCCAGTTCCATCGCCAGATTCAATCCTGCCTGACCGCCCAGAGTTGGAAGTACGCTGTCTGGTTTTTCTTTCAGAATCAACTGTTCTACAACCTCTACGGTCAGCGGTTCGATATAAACGCGGTCCGCAATATCCTTATCTGTCATGATGGTTGCAGGATTGGAATTCAGCAATACAACCTCAATCCCTTCTTCTTTCAGAGAACGGCAGGCCTGTGTACCCGCATAATCAAATTCAGCAGCCTGACCGATGATGATTGGTCCCGAACCAATCACTAATACTTTTTTGATTTCTGGATTCTTCGGCATTATTTATTCCCTCCCATCATACTGATAAATCTGTCAAATAAGTATCCGGAATCCTGAGGACCCGGGCATGCTTCCGGATGGAACTGCACCGTAAAGATATTCTTACCGATATACTTCAATCCCTCATTAGTTCCATCATTCACATTCACAAATGCCGGCTCCGCAACTTTCGGATCCAGAGCTTCCGTATCCACCACATATCCATGATTCTGTGAAGAAATATAAACGCGCCCTGTCTCTAAATCCTTAACTGGATGATTCCCGCCGCGATGACCGTATTTCATCTTTTTGGTATCCGCACCGGTTGCCAGCGCCATCAACTGATGTCCCAGACAAATAGCAAAAATCGGTACCTCTGAATCATATAATTTCTTAATTTCTTTGATGATTGATGCGCATTCCTTCGGATCTCCCGGTCCATTAGACAACATAATTCCGTCCGGATTCGTTTCCAGAATCTCCTCGGCGCTGGTCAGTGCCGGATAAATCGTAACCTCACAGCCTCTTTCATTCAGAGAACGGGCGATATTACTTTTTGCGCCAAAATCCATAAGGGCTACTTTATATCCCTTGCCTTTTAATACTTTTTTCTCGGAACAGGTAACTTTTTCAACAACTTTTCCTGTTCTATATGCTTTTAACTGGGGAATGATTTCATCAAGATTATAGTTTTCATTGGTTGTGATCATACCGTTCATCGTACCTTTCTCACGAAGGATTCTGGTCAATGCACGTGTATCAATTCCTGCGATTCCAGGGATATCGAAACGTTTCAGAAAGTTCTGAATAGTGTCCTGACAACGGAAGTTGCTGGGGATTCTGGACAATTCTCTTACAATATATCCATCCGGCCACGGTCTTAAAGATTCCTGATCTTCATAACAAATACCATAGTTACCAATCAGCGGATATGTCATACAGACAGTCTGACCGGCGTAGGATGGATCCGTCAATACTTCAAGATATCCTGTCATAGAAGTATTAAATACGATTTCGCTGATAATTTCTTTTTTAGAACCAATACTTGTTCCCGTGAATACGTGTCCATCTTCTAGAATTAGAAAAGCTTTCATCATTCCACCTTGTTCCTTTCTTTCATAAAAACGGTACCTTCTATTTTTTCCCGCATTTGATTTTACGCCAAAGAGTTTCGTGTCCCAAACTCTTTTCTGAAAAAAATACCGCTCATCTGCCTTTGCGCAAAAAAAAAGAGAATTTGGTCTCCTTTAATCTTAAAGAGTTTACCACACTTCCCGACGCATTTCAACCTTTTTCATCGTCAAAATATTCTTTCGGCAGCCATATTTTTTATGCACTTTTACGAAACAAAAAAGGACCACCGTATCTACGATGATCCCAAACGTGCAGGGAAAGGGACTTGAACCCTCACGATATTGCTACCACAGGCACCTGAAGCCTGCGCGTCTGCCAATTCCGCCATCCCTGCATTTCTTCTTTTCGCAAGTACCTTTTGCGCTTGCAAAAAGTATTCTACTAAATTCCCTTCCAAATGTCAATACTTTTTTCGCACTTTTTTGAATTTTCTGAGCAAGTTTGAAAATTGCTTCCCACAACATCTCTGCTTGCTAAACAGCAAAAAAGGATCACTGCATCTGCAATGATCCCGGACGTGCAGGGAAAGGGACTTGAACCCTCACGATATTGCTACCACAGGCACCTGAAGCCTGCGCGTCTGCCAATTCCGCCATCCCTGCATTTCTCTTTTCAAGTGTTTCTCACTTGCAGAAACTATTCTACTAAATTCCAGAACAAATGTCAATACTTTTTTGTATTTTTTATTCAAATCGTAGTTAGGAACTGTAGGAAAATAACTCATGCATCTTGACTTGCCTGTTTCTCTACAATTCCTTATCTCCTGCAAAAAGCACTGTTTATACACATTCATGCAGAAAACTCACCCGATCTTATAGACAAGCAGAAACCCCAGTACAAGCGCTGCAAATGCTGTAAGTATTTCATATCCCTGGGGAATTCCGGGAAGCACCTGCCCAACCGATCCAAGCACAAACCCCAGAATCATCATATAGGTTGCCTGCGGGAAACGCTTCATGGCAATCTCAAGACTTTTCGTCAGTAGCAGGATACCCATCAGAAGTCCTAAAGCGAGAGGAAATAAATATCCAAGATTCAAACTCCCAATTGCCTCCAGAACCCTACGATACATTCCCAGAACCAGGAGCATATAGGTAACACTGATTCCAGGCAGAATCAAGGCTATTGAAATCACCGCACCTCCTGCAATCTGAGTCAGAAATCCTGCCGCACCTCCAGGCGTCATCTCCAGCATATTCTCCGGAAGATAACGAAGACTGGTCACAATTACCGCTCCAAGTGCAAGATATCCAACTGCTTTCCAGCAGAAGGAATCAACTCCAGCTTCTCTGAAGATAATCGGACAACCGCCAAGTACCACTCCGATAAAGAAATACATCATAGGTTTCTCACAGTTCCCCATCAACATTTCCAACGGCTTTGCCAACAGAAACATTCCCAGCAGTGCGGCTGCCGTAAACTCAACAAGAAACAACAAATTCCCCTTTTTATCCTTAAAAAAGGAACTGACCGCCTGAATCAGACGGTCATAAATTCCCAAAACCATGGCCATAGATCCTCCGGATATTCCCGGAACCAGCATCGTGGCTCCTATCACCAGACCTTTTGCAGCTACTACGATTCCATGATTCTCTTTATTCAACGTTTGCCCTCCGTCTTTCCTGCTTTACCGAAAATACTTCCCACAAAATACAGGAAGCTTCCCACAAAGATACAGATGTCAGAAAGATTAAAGACGATAGATTGCAGCTTTTTCCATCGACATGGAATGCTGAGATAATCCGTCACAAACCCCTGGTGAAAACGGTCAAACCAATTACAAAGGCCGCCGCCGATCACCATACTGATTCCGGTCTTTTTCACTTTCTTTCCCGGCTGACAGAGCAGCCATGCAAAGTAAACCGCCAACACTCCAAGAAGACCTGCCGTTCCCCGTTCAATAAGTTCCGGTTTTTCCGACAGCGTTCCAAAAGCCAAACCATCATTATGCAGCTTTCTCACCAGTATCTTCCCGCCGGCAAGCAGATGCCTTTCCCCGCTCTTTACCTTTGCTTCCACATACTTCTTCAATAATAGATCCACAAGAAAAACAGTCAATAAGAGGATGATAAAAATCATACCTGCTCCTCTTTTAATTCCGTACCCTCAGCCGTAATCCCGGCATCTTCTGTTTCCGGCATCACCTCAGGCTCTTCTGATGAAGCAGCAGCATCACTCTTGTCTTCATCAGCTTCCTCATCAAAATCCTCTTCAAAAATGTCTTCTGCATCCTCAAATTTTGCATCTTCTGTCTCTTCCGGTTTTGGAATCGCAGATCCGCACTTCATACAGAAATCAGCCTCACGGGGTGCACTTGCTCCGCAGGCCGGGCAAATATTTTTACCTCTTTTATTCGCAATTGTTTCTTTACATTCTGCAATTTCGCTCTGAAGCTGAATAATTTCCTGACATAACTCTACAATGTCTTCACCATATGGCTCGCCCTTCAGGAATTTCTGATAAACCATTTCTCCAATCACCTTATAGTTCTTCTTTACTTCACTTTCCAAAGAACTCTGCTGACTGCGCAGCTTCTGGATTGCAATAAACTCATCTGTCCTTTCTCCAACGCTCTTTGCCTTCTCAGTAAGCGTCTTTCCTAAATTTTCAAAAAAATCAGTTGACATATACCTGCTCCTTTCTGTTCTCATGAACTCTTTGCTTTATTTTCTGCCGGAACATCTCTTTGGAATGTGTTCGAGAATTCCTTTCTCCTGCACGCTCTAATGTACGCCCAGCCTTTGCACTTCCTGGCCCCTCAGCAAAATCTGAGGTCCGCCCGTATGTTCAATATACTCTTTTGTAATGACAACTTCACCAATATTATCATCCTTGGGAATCTCATACATGATATCTAACATAAACTCCTCGATGATTGCCCGAAGCGCCCGCGCTCCCGTATGCTTTTCCATAGCCGTCTTTGCGATGGCATGCAATGCTCCTTCATCAAAAGTCAATTTCACCTCATCCATAGCAAGCAGTTTCTGGTACTGTTTCAGAATCGCATTCCGAGGTTCTTTCAAAATCTGAACCATCATATCCTCTGTCAACGCATCCAGCGTAAACAAGATCGGTAGTCTGCCCAGAAACTCCGGAATCATTCCAAAATTTCTCAGATCATCCACCGTGACCTTTGACAACAAATTCGGTTCATCATCATACTTATCTTTTAGCTCTCCCTGAAATCCCATAGAAGATTTTTTGTTCAGACGTTCTTTTATAATATCTGTCAAATCCGGAAATGCGCCGCCGCAGATAAATAAGATGTTTCTCGTATTCACCGTAGTGAGAGGAACCATGGCATTCTTCGAGTTTGCCCCCACCGGAACCTCTATATCACTTCCTTCCAAAAGTTTCAGCATCCCCTGCTGCACTGCCTCACCGCTGACATCCCTCTGATTCGTAGTTTTCTTCTTTGCAAGTTTATCTATCTCATCAATAAATATGATGCCATGCTCCGCACGTTCCACATCGTTGTCCGCTGCCGCCAAAAGCTTGCTTACTACACTCTCAATATCATCACCAATATAGCCTGCCTCAGTCAGTGATGTGGCGTCTGTAAGCGCAAGCGGTACATCCAGAAGTCTTGCCAGCATCTGTACCAGATAGGTTTTTCCTGAACCGGTCGGACCAATCATCAACATGTTGGATTTTTCAATCTCAACGCCATCCTCCTGAGATGCAAATACCCGCTTATAGTGATTATAAACAGCGACCGACATAACTTTTTTGGCCTTTTCCTGTCCAATCACGTATTCATCCAGCTTACGTTTCAGTATATGCGGCGCAGGTATGTCCTGAACCGAAAATTCTTTCTTTGGCTTTTCTTTCTTTTCCTCCTTTTTTTTCTTCACCCGCTGCTTTGGAGGAATCTGGTTCTGCAGGGAAGAAAGATCAATCATGCTCACATTCGGCGGAAGATTGTTCAGAAGATCGTTGTAGTTGATATTTCCCTGATTCATGGTATCAAAACTCTTCTGCATGCAATCCGTGCAAATATGAATACTTCCGGGAAGATCAATCATCTTTCCGGCTTTACTCTCAGGCCTTCTGCACATAAAACAGACTTTTTCATATTGTGTGTCATCGTCTGTCCCGGATGACTGTTTACACTCTGCTTGTTTGTCCGCTGCCTCTTCGTAACCAGACAGCGTATCTATCTTATCTTTGTCTTCTGACATGATACTTTCCTCACTTTCTTCTCTCATTATATATGATATTATGTATTGCCACAAGTAAAGAATTTATAAACTATGGAGGAACAGGACGGAAAAGAGCAGGTCTGTTTAAAAAGAAAAGTCAGGTTTCGGCAAATTGATTTATGAGTGCCGGAAGCCTGACTTTCTTGTTGTTATTATTTATATTTATAAATTTTTTATTCCCCGAAAGGATTCCTTTGCTGCTGACGTTGATTGGATTGATTTTGAGTGGTTGTCTGCATGTCGGATTTTGCTCCGAGGGTTACGGTGAGGGTTTGTTCTTTGTATTCGCCGTCACCCATGCGCTGTATTTTTACTTCTATGGTTTCGCCTTTTGCGTAATATTCCAAAGCACCTTTCAGATCATTCATGGTAGTGATTTTTCTTCCGTCCAGTTCAGTGATAATATCTCCGGATTTTATTCCTGCTTTTTCTGCGGGACCACCTTCTTCCAGAGAGTCCACGAACACACCGACCGGAATACCGTAGGCATTATTGGTGTCGGACGAAACATTTTTTCCGGTTATTCCGATATAGGATGCATCGTTATCATCTACCTTACTGCGGGTCTGAATGCTCATCAGATTCTGAAGGATTGGTTCTGCCTTCGCAAGAGGGATTGCAAACCCCATTCCTTCTACGCTGGTACTGGAATATTTTGCTTCGTTAATTCCAATCAGTTCGCCCCTCATGTTCAGTAATGCACCGCCGCTGTTGCCTGGATTAATAGCTGCATTGGTCTGTATCAGTCCATCAGATTCCGTTGTTGCTCCAGTTGCTTCATCCTGTGTGCTTACTGTACGATTTACGGCGCTTACAATTCCGTTTGTTACTGACTGTCCATAGCCCAGAGCATTTCCGATCGCAACGACTTCTTCCCCAATTTCCAGTTCATCAGAGTCTCCCAGTGTTGCAATCTTAATTGCACTCATCGTTTCTTCCGGAATATCAGAGAGGTTCACAGCTACAACGGCAAGATCATTATCAGCATCATTGCCCTTAATCTGGGCCTCTACGGTCGTATCATCAATAAATGCTACAGATACCTTCGTTGCTCCTGTCACTACATGGTTATTCGTTGCAATTAAAAGCTCATCCTCATTCTGACCCACAATTACACCGCTTCCGCTGGCAGGAACCGTCTGGGAATACGTACCGAAAAAGCTTTGGACTGTCTCAACTGTCTCTGTGGAAATTGCCACCATGGAAGGCATTGCGTTTTTGGCAACTTCAGAAACACTATATACGCTGTCACTATTCGTGGAACTGGCTGTGGTGACCCCATCCGAATTATTTTTATTTCCGGAAGCCACCACCGTATTCTGAATCGCTGGTGCAGTGCCGTCACCATTCAGTTTATTCCCTGCATAGTTTACACCATAAGTTACGCTGCCGGCCACCAGACCAAACACAAGTGCCATAGCAATATTGATCGTCCAACGTTTTCTCATGTTCATAGGTGTTCCCGGCTTACGGACCTTTTTTTGTTTCCTGGTTTTCTCATGAAACGGTTCTGCAATAGACTTATTCACACTATAATACGTGTGCTGCTGTTCCTTCCCCGTCTGATTAAAATTACTGTCTGGATTTGTCTGCTGATAACTTGTATCTGCATTTCCGGACTGCTGATAACCAGCGGTTGTATCTTGTGCCTGATGTACGTAAGAACTACTGCCATTTACATGCTCCACCGCATGCTTTGCTATATCATCTGCCTGAGTTCTGTTTCCGCTCGTCTCATGATTAATTCTTGGATTTACCCAGCTATAGGTTGTATTCGTACCTGGATTGTTATTCTCACCTGGATTGGTGTTTCGGTTTGTCTCGATATCAACATTGGATTTTATATCCACATCTGCATCTATACCAGCATTTTCATATGTTTCTGCAAAGGTTTCTGCATCTGCCCTGCTGCCTGTGCCAATCATCTCCTGGCTTTTTTCGTCATTGTTGAATTTTTCACTCATAACTTTAACCTCTCTTCTGCCTGTAAAGTAACATCGCACTATTTGCTCTCTTCATGTACTTATCATACGTGGTAATTGTGTTGAATGTGTGAAAAACCATGAAAAAAACAGTGAAACTGTTTACTCAACGGTCACAGATTTTGCCAGGTTACGCGGCTTATCCACATCCAGCCCTTTGCCGATTGATACATAGTATCCGAATAACTGGAGCGGAATCACAGCCAGTGAGTTGGTAAAGTATGGATTAGTCTCCGGAATATAGATTACATAGTCCGCTACCTTCTCCACTTCCGTATTGCCAACGGTTGTTACAGCCATAACAAATGCACCGCGGGATTTTACTTCCTGAATATTGCTGATTGCTTTCCTATATAATTCCGGCTGTGTCAATACGGCTACCACCAGACGTCCCTCTTCAATCAGAGAAATCGTACCATGTTTCAACTCTCCTGCTGCATATGCTTCTGAATGAATATAAGAAATCTCTTTCAATTTCAGAGAACCTTCCAGCGAAATCGCATAATCAATTCCACGCCCGATAAAGAATACGTGCTCCGTCGCCAGATAACGGTTTGCAAATTTCTGGATATTCTCTCTGTGGCTCAAAAGCAGAGAAATCTGCTCCGGAAGCTGACGGAGATCCTCCAACATTGCTGAACATGCAGCCTCATCAATGGTTCCCCGCACCTTTGCAAACTTCAATGCAAGAAGATACTGAGCAAGTAACTGTGTACTGTAAGCCTTCGTTGTTGCAACCGCAATCTCCGGACCTGCCCAGGTATACATCACATTATCTGCTTCACGTGCTATGGAACTTCCCACCACATTGACAATACCAAGGGTTTTGATACCATTTGCTTTGGCCTCACGCAGCGCTGCCAGAGAATCTGCCGTTTCTCCCGACTGACTTACGATAATGGCAAAGGTATCCGGTTCAAAAATCGGATTCCGATAACGAAACTCGGAAGCAAGATCCACTTCCACCGGAATTCTTGCCAGACCTTCAAAGACATATTTTGCCGTCACTCCGGTGTGGTATGCAGAACCGCAGGCAATAATATAGATTTTGCGGATTTTGCGGATCTCCTCATCCGACATCTCAAGCTCCTCAATCACAATCTCGCCGTCTTTGATTCTTGGATTCAGCGTATCAGCTACTGCCTTTGGCTGCTCATACATCTCTTTCAGCATAAAATGCTCATATCCGCCCTTTTCCGCTGCATTAATATCCCACTCAATCGTTGTCGGTTCTTTTTCCAGTTCTTCCTCATCAATGTTGTAGAAAGCAAGGGAATCCTTTGTTAGTTTTACAATTTCTTCATTCTGGATAAAATATACCTTCCTGGTATATTTTAAAATTGCCGGAGCATCAGAAGCAATAAAATTACCATTCTTTCCCTGGCCTACAATCAAAGGACTGTCTTTACGAACAGCATAAATTTCTTCCGGATGATCCTGGAACATAATGCCGAGTGCATAGGAGCCTTCCATACGATGCATAATCTTCGTAATTGTCTCCATCGGATCTCCCTTATAATAATAATCCAACATATGAACAATTACTTCTGTATCCGTCTCAGAAAGAAATTCGTAACCCTTGGACTCCAGCTTTTTCTTCAATTTCATATAGTTCTCAATAATTCCATTATGTACTACCACGATAGAATGCTCTTTATTAAAATGCGGATGTGCATTGACATCTGACGGCTCTCCGTGTGTCGCCCAACGTGTATGTCCGATTCCCAAAGTTCCCGGCATCGTACTGCCGCCGCAAGTCATATCATATAAAACCTTTAATCTTCCGGTTGCCTTCGTCATATGGATCTTTTCGCCGTCATAGACAGCAATTCCTGCAGAATCGTATCCCCTGTACTCTAACTTCTCCAGTCCATCCAGCAAAATCGGTGCTGCCTGCTCTTCACCTATATAACCAACAATTCCACACATTGTGATCTCTCCTTTTCCATCTAATGTGAGCAGACATACCCGAATATCTTCGAATACCTCTGCTCTCCTTCAACCATCTCTGTTACCTCTTCAAATGTGGCTTAATCTTTCCCATCATAACAGATTCTTCTCTATTTGTAAACAACCAACTGTCCTTTCAGCCTCTTTCCTTTGCCGTTCTACTTATTTTTGTATACTTTGCCGAATATCTTTCCAATAGTTCTTATTCATTGTACAGCAATTTATCACAACGTCCGGAAGTATCTGATAGTGTTTTCCTAATAAATATCCCATATATTTTGCTGCACTCTGAAAGAAAAGTTTTACCAAAAGCCATGGTCTTCCTACTTTGCAGACATATGCGGCTGACTTTTTTACCAGTTTTATTCCTTCCCCTTCTGATGGATATTCCGAAAAAATCTCGGGATGCTCCGCCTGAGATACCCCTAGATCAAAATTTCGCTGAAACTGCTTTTTACAGGAATAATTGTGCGAATGCAGCACTTTCGCATCTGCAGCATAGGCGATTGCGTATCCATTTCTGACCAGATTGCCTCCGTATATCATATCCTCGTTAAAAATAGTACGTTTTGGAAACCCTCCCAGCTTCTCAAGAGTCTTTCGGTCATAAGCTGCACAGACATTGGAACAAAAGAACGTCTTAATGCCTGCAGTCGGAAGATCATCTTTATCCTTGATATCAGATCTGGCCGGATAACTAAAATTTCTAGTAAAACGTTCCAGAAGCTTGCAGTCCGGCTTTGGAAGCTGACGGGCATACGCAGCACGTACAGACGGCATGGCAAAAGTCTTTATGAGTTCCTCTACCAGATAATGATCCGCCGGAACCGCATCCTGTGTCATAAACAACAAAATATCTGCATCTGAAGCCTCTGCCATCCACTGACGTGTACCGCCGTGATCAAATTCTTCCGGCATAATATGCTTCACATACAGATTCGGAACTAGTGTCTCCCATTCCGGCTTCCAATACTGTTTCCCCGTATTTACCACAATGACATTCCTCACAGGATAAGACTGCTGCGCAATTTGGCGCAGCAGTTCTGAAAAATCACTATTTGGTTTACAAGTTGGTATTAAAACATCTACTATATACGAATTCATCACTCTCATCCCTGCGGAATCTCTCCTGTCTCTGAATGTGACGGAATACTCTCAACTCCATATCCGCTCTGGTTGATAATATAATCACTATATTCCTTTACTTCTGCGGAAGGGATATAGGTCGTATCCTGTGGAAACAAGAAATTATGGAGTTTCACAACATTTGTTTCCAAAGTTACGGCAAGTACACAGTCATTACCATCCATTGCATTCTTTACATTCTCACCTTCCAGATGGTCAAATGGAAAACCGGTTTGTTCACCCATATCATAACTGAGCAAATTCATGCCCAAATTAATAATCTCCTGCTTTTTCAAAGATGTCTTAACCATAGGAAATACAGCATCCATAATATCATTCAAAGTGGATAAATCAGCACTCTTAGCCTTTTCCATTATTTTTCCAATCACCAATCTCTGTCTCGCGGCTCTTCGGAAATCATTTCCTGCAGTATAACGAATACGTGCATAAGAAACTGATTGTGTACCATTCAGATGAAAGGTCATCTTCTGTGCGCCATCCAGCTCAGACTTATCCGGCACATCAACTTCCTCATAGTCCACACCGGCCACTTTCGATGTCTCCTTATTATAATTATTCAGATGTATCAGCTCCTCACGGGTCAAGTCAATATCCAGTCCGCCAAGTAAATCAATTGCCTCAGAAAGCGCCTTAAAGTTTACTGCCGCATAACTTGTGATATTTAAATCCAGATTTTTATTCATCATCGTAAGCATCTGCTCTGCTCCGCCAACCGCATATGCAGCATTACATTTTGTATAACGATTCAAATACTCACCATTTTCATCCTTTTTGAATACATTCAGCCAGGTATCACGATACAGAGATACAAGCCTTATACACTTATTATCATGATCAATACAGGCAATAATCATCGTATCGCTGTTATTGCCTGCTTCCAACGAATTATCACGACTGTCCATACCTACAAGCGCAATCAACTGAGTTCCCTTTGCTCCGTTTTCCTCGTCTTCTTTCTCACCCTGCAAGACTTCCGGATTGATCCCGACATTACTGAAATCCAATTCATCACTTTGCATCTTATTCATCTTCGAGTTTATATATGCATAAGCAAACAAACCGCAGCCAACTAACAAAAGCACGAGTAATTCAAGTCCAAATATAATCCGTCTTCTTCGTCTTCTTCTATACGCCCGACTCTTTTTATTTACTCTTTTTTTTGCCATCTTTCCTTCCTCTTTCTCCTTAGTACGCATTTTTATTGACAAAACCACGGAACACCGTCAGAAACAGAATTTTTATATCCAACCCTAAGGTCCAGTTTTCAATATAATACAAATCACAGTCGATTCTTTTTCGAATGGAAGTGTCGCCCCGGTAACCATTCACCTGCGCCCAGCCGGTCATTCCCGGCCGCACCTGATGTTTCACCATATATCTTGGTATCTCTTCACGGAATTTCTCTACAAAAAATGGACGTTCAGGCCTCGGACCTACCAGACTCATATCACCTTTTAACACATTAAACAACTGCGGTAATTCGTCAATGCTGGTCTTCCGCATGAATTTTCCAATTCCGGTAACCCTTGGATCGTTTTTCACTGTCCACGCCTTTGTTTCCTCTGTCTCCGGCTGAACTTCCATAGAACGGAACTTGTACATCTCAAAACTTCTGTTGTGAAGTCCCACCCGTACCTGACGGTAAATCAGAGGTCCCGGCGAAGTCAGCTTTATCCCGAGACATGCAGCCAGCATAATCGGAGAAAATAAAATAATACAGCAAAGAGATCCAACTACATCCATCAAACGCTTGACCATTGCATTAAATGTATTCGAGAGAGGGACATATCGGATATTCACTACCGGAAGTCCCAGCAAATCCTCGGTATAGGGTTTCGTCGGTATAATATTATGATAGTCTGGTATAAACTTCGTATGGACACCTGACTTTTCACATAATGCTGCAATCTCCTCCAGACGGAAATATTCATTCAGCCCCAGAGTAATGGCAATCTCATCCAGCTTATTCTCCGGCAAAATCACCGGCAGATTTGCAATTCTGCCCACAACCTTAATTCCTCTGTATATCGTACCTGCCTCAACATGATCATCCAAAATGCCGCGCACCGTATAGCCCCATTGAGGATTTTCTATAATTCTGTTGATATACTCTTCGGCGGCTCTGCTGTAGCCTACCAGCAAAATATGTTTTTGATTATATCCTTTCTTACGCATCTTGCGCAGTACATAGCGAATTGCATTCCTTTCCAGCAATTCCAGAAGACTGTTAATCACCAGAAAAATACCAAGCATCGTACGTGAAATATGCATTTCCTTGATCATATACAACACAAGAGTGATACTTAAAAACCCCAGCAAATTTGCCTTGGCAATGTTAGCAAACTCCAATCGGCGTCCCTGCACCCGCTTCGGCGTATACAGGCCGCAGCCATAATATAAAATCAAATAACACGGTACGATAAGAATCAGCAGCTGCATATAGGTCACAAAGGGCAGCGCCCCCTTTTCCACTTTTCCAAAAAAAGGCAGCATAAACTTCGCAACCCAGGACAGCCAATAAGAGAATGCGATCACCAGCGCGTCAAGAACAACCTGTAATCGGTTAAAATACTTCTGGTTATCTTTAATCACTATTCTGATTCACCTTTCAAAATGGATAACAGATCCAAATGATCTTTATCAGAAACTATCTAAACGGACATGCCTGATGTATCAGACATCACCATAGAACTAACTATACAATATATTTCCAGAAAGAGCAACTAAATATTTTCTTAACACTTTCTGTCTATTGAAATCTTTTTATAAGATTTCTCCACAATTCTATCTGTATTTTTGTATAATTCCACAGATTTTTCCGGCAGAATTTCACTTTTTTCCCGTTCTTTTTGGCCTTATTTGCCAGAGATATTCCATTTTTCATACCGGCAAGATACTCTCTTCCGAAACCTTTCCGGGAAAAAAACAGCGTTTTTGCCAGAAATCCACAAAACAAAAACGGAAAATTCAAAAGAATCTGACCGAAAGGCATATTCTTATAGATCATATAGATATTATTCCGCGAAGAATAGCGGATTTTAAACAAATTATATCGGGAACCGCTGGTTCCGCTGCCGATATGATATACTTTTGCATCCGGCAGATACCAGTTTTGATATCCATATATTCTGGCCCGGTAACCAATATCAATATCCTCCAGATATGCAAAATGCTCTTCATCAAACAAGCCGATTTTATCCAACACCGCTCTGCGGTAAATCGCTGCCCCGGCACAGGAAGCAAAAATCTTCTCCGGTTTTTCATACAGCGTCACCGGTTTTCCTTTCCCGCGGGCAAACGCCCACCCGAAGGCATTATAATAATTTCCAGCATCATCCAAAAGTGTCCGGTTCCTAAACTGAATCATTTTGGCCGCACAGGAGAATGCCTTCTTTCTCTTTTTAATACCGCTTAGAAGCTTCTCCACAAAATCCGGTGCCACCTCTGTGTCATTATTAAGCAGAATCACATATGGAGAATTCGTCTCCAGAATTCCGACATTTACTGCATGACAAAATCCGGTATTCTCCGGAAATACAATCACCTTCACCTGCGGATAGGATGTTTCCACTAATTCCCTGCTGCCGTCCGTTGAACCATTATCAACCAACACGATGGGAACCTTTCCATAGGTCTGTCTCTGTAAGGCATCCAGACATGTCTTTATATATTCGATTCCATTGTAATTTGGTATTACCACGGATACTTCCCGCATACTAATTCTCCTTTATGCCCGAAGTGAGTAGTTCCATTTACTCAGTGTAAGATTCTTATTATAATACGGATCTCCCTTTTTCAGCAGATCCCTCCATCTGGTTTTCATAAATTCTGTCTCCTGCTTAAATCTATTCACTTTTTCTTTTGAGTCGTCCGCTCCACGTGATTTTGATTCATAATGATACAACTCCACATGAGGATTGTAGACTACCAGATACCCCTTCTGACAGACTCTAAGGCAAAGATCCACATCGTTAAAAGCAACTACCAGCGCTTCCTCAAATCCGCCGATTGCTTCAAATACACTTCTTTCTACCATCATACACGCAGCTGTCACTGCACTGTAATCCATCTGTAAAGATGCCTTGTGGAGATACCCGGTCCTGCTCCGCTTCATTCCCCGGAAGGCATGACCTGCAACTCCTCCCATTCCTATGATAACGCCTGCATGTTGAATCGTATCATCCGGATAGTATAGCTTTGCGCCCACAATTCCAACTTCGGGCCGCTGACAGTTTGCCAGCAATTCTTCCAGCCATCCCGGTGTTATCACCTGAATATCATTGTTCAGGAACACCAGGTACTCACCTTTCGCCTCCCGGACTGCAAAATTATTGATCGCAGAATAGTTAAATTCTCCTCCCCAGGTCAGCACTCTCACATTTTTTTTCTGCTTCAGTTCCTCGTAATACGCAAAGGTTTCCGCCTCTTCACTATTATTCTCCACAACCAGAATCTCATAATTTTGGTATGTGGACCTTCTTTCTACCGAATCCAGGCATTGTTTCAGCGTATCCCTCTGATCTTTATTTGGAATAATGATGGAAATCAGGGGATTATCTTTTACCGGATACGTCACATTATAGAAGCCATAATCCGAAGTGTGGGTTACCACTGCACCTTTCACTCCACACCGCTCCAGATTACCTTCAATCGCCCGTTTTCCCGCCTCAAAGGCATACATCTTACTCGCCGGATTATCCGCAGTCGATGCTTTATGGGTACGCCAATGATACAGAATTCTAGGAACATGACCAACCCTTCTTGCCCCTTCCACACATCGGAAAATAAAATCATAATCCTGAGCTCCGTCATACGCTCTGCGGAAACCTCCGCACTGCTCTACCAACGTACGTCTGACCACAAAGAAATGACAGATATAATTATTGGAACGTAACAGATCTAAATTAAAGTCCGGTTTGAGGTGCGGCTGAAAATGCTCGCTAAGCTCCGTTGTGACTTTATCTTCATCCGTGTAGACCGCATCAAATGTTTCATCCGAATTCAAAAGTGCTGCAATCTCATAAAGCGCATCTGGTGCCAGTAAATCATCATGATCCAAAAGTCCCACAAACTCTCCGGAAGCCAGCGCAAAAGCTGCATTGGTATTTTCTGCAATTCCCAGATTCTCTGCCAGCTCCTTTACTCGTATTCTGGAATCCTTTTTCATATATTCGCGAAGGATTTTTCCCATCTTTTCATTCTCCGGACTTGCGTTTGCAATACAAAGTTCCCAATTTTCATAAGACTGATGCTCTAATGACTCAATCATTTCACGTAAAAAGACCTCCGGAGTGTGATAAGCCGGAACCACCACACTGATCAGAGGCATGAATGGGAAATGATGCCGTCTCTGCCGCTCTAACTCCTCAGATTTTACTCTGTGCTTTTCATACCACGGACCATAAGGAATCTCTTCCGGCTCCATCCGCTCGGAAAGGCGAATAAAAAACTCTTTCGGACCATAATGCTTCAGATACCGCAGTCCTTTTACTATATTATAGGGTTGTATTTTTTTCATAAAACGTAACATATCCTGTCCTGCCATAAACACCTCTCATCCTGAAAATCCCGGAAAATTCAGTAAAGAATCCACCACATATTCCATATCTTCTTTTGTAAGACTGTAATACATCGGAAGACGTACTAACCGCTCACTTTCTCTTGTCGTATAACAATCTTCACCTGAAAATCTGCCGAACTTATATCCCGCTGGTGAAGAATGCAGCGGAACATAATGAAATACGCACATAATTCCTTTCTTTTTCATGTATTGAATCAGCTCTGTTCTCACATCCACATCTTTTACTTTTATATAATACATATGTGCATTGTGTGCAGCCTCCTTGGGAACCACCGGTTGCTCTATCAGTCCCCGCTCCGCCAAATGAGCCAGCTTTTCTGCGTAAAACCGGTAAATATCCATCCGCCTCTGATCAATCTTTTCATGAGACTCCAGCTGCGCATACAGATACGCTGCATTCATATCACTAGGCAGATAAGAAGAACCATAATCCATCCAGGTATACTTATCAATCTGTCCCCGGAAAAATTTACTGCGGTTCGTTCCCTTTTCTCTCAGAATCTCTGCCGCCTCCAGATATGTATCATCCTGAAAAACCAGGGCACCTCCTTCTCCCATAGTATAATTCTTTGTCTCATGAAAACTATAACATCCGAAATCTCCAATGGTTCCAAGAGCTCTTCCCTTGTAATAGGCATTGACACCCTGTGCCGCATCTTCAATCACTTTCAGATGATGCTTCTTTGCCAATGCCATAATGGTGTCCATCTCACAGGCTACTCCTGCATAATGTACCGGGACAATTGCTTTTGTCTTATCTGTAATTGCGGCCTCAATCTTCGTCTCATCAATATTCATCGTATCTGGGCGGATATCCACAAATACAATCTTTGCTCCCCGCAGCACAAAGGCATCTGCAGTTGACACAAAGGTATACGAAGGCATAATCACCTCATCCCCAGGCTGAATGCCTGCAAGATACGCCGCCATCTCTAATGCATGGGTACAGGATGTCGTCAACATCACATGCTTTACCTGATAATGCTCCTCCATCCAGTCAGAACATTTTCTGGTAAATATTCCATCCCCGCATAGCCTCTTGTTCTCCACAGCCTCCTTTATATAATCCAATTCCTTGCCCACAAAAGGCGGTCTGTTAAAATCAATCATATATTCCTCCAACCCTGTCGCTTCAAAAAAACCGGACAACCTCCTGCTCATCTAACGACTGCGTTCTTAATCTTCTGTATTTTTCTCGTCCCCTGCAACATTCAAAGTCTCCCTGACTACAAACTGGGGAGTTTTATTTACATTCAATATAATTTTTCCGATATATTCCCCCAGTATTCCCACCATCAGAAACAGGATTCCAAAAAACACAAACATGGCACACATCAAAGAGGACCATCCAACCGCAATTCCGGGATGAATCAGCTTCCGGATCAGCACTACCAAAGCCCCGAGAAAACCCACACCTGAAAATAAAACCCCGAACATTGTAGACAGCCGCAGCGGCAGTGCCGTAAAATTAATACACGATAAAAACAACTTCAATCCCTTGCCAAAACTGTAATTGGAAATTCCTACTTCCCGCTCAAAATGTTCGATCTCAATATTGGCTATATTATGCGTTGTCCGGAAAAATAAAATCTGAATAAATACCTGCTCTCCCTCATACTCTTTCACTTTCTCGATCACATACCTTTTTGCCAGCCAGAAACTGCTCATCTGTATCCCCTTCGGCCGATCCAGCAAATGCCAGAGCATAAACCTGCTCACCGCTCCCGTAAGATTCTTAAACCAGGAAAATTTTCGTTCCTTAAACACACCAAAGACAATATCGTATCCCTCTTCCAGCTTATCCAGAAATTCCCTGATCTGTGAAGGATGGTTCTGCATATCATCATCCATCCCAACCACCAGGTCACCCTCCACATAGTGAAGTCCCGCCATAATTGCCGCATGCTGCCCAAAATTCTTAGCCAGATTGATCCCCTTCACATTTGGATACTTCGCCACACAACGCTTAATAGCCCCAAAAGTATCATCCTTTGAATAATCATTAACAAGTATCATCTCGCACTCATAATTCTCCATCTTTGCAAACTCCTCCATGCAAAGATCCACCACCTCCTCGATGGTATGCTCCGAATTATAACACGGTATCACAATCGAAACTAACATTAGTACCTCCTCTTGGGATTTTTATTGACGTAACGGACGGAAATGAGTGTGTGGGGGCGTGGGGCGTCCGGTGAATTTGCTTGCTTCTGCGTTTCCCCTCAGCCAGAGCGTGTTGTAAAAATCATTGCACCAATCTGTACGTCCCAATTTGTGGTCTGTTGCTGTGCGATTTGGTCAACGTAGCACCGCTACGCCTCCCAAATCGCGCAGCAACAGACCACAAATTTGACCGCACATCTTGGTACAAGCATTTTTGCAACCCACTCTCTTGCGTTCTCACTAAGTTCATCGCCAAAGGGCTCATACTTAAGTGTTCACAGCAAGTGGATCTTCGGGCGCACTCCGAAGTCAGCGCAAATCTCTCCGGACGCCCCACGCCCCCACACACTCATTTCCTAACTTCTGCTGTTCAGGAAAATTTCTTAATACCTTTTAATTCCCTTCTATTTCCAAACATATTATAACACTTTTTTACCATAGTGATACTTTCCTACTTGAACAATCCCATATTTCAACGTATTGTACAAAATACTCTAACATAAAATTTCATTTATCGCTTTTTAAACCAACTAATACCACCATCAAATATCTGTGTTTTCTTTCGATCTGAATATCAGGAAAAGCGAGCGTTCTGTGGGGTGACCTGCAAGGGTTCGCGCTGACTTCGGAGCGCGTCCGAAGATCCACTTGCTGTGAACACTTAAGCATGAGCCCTTTGGCGATGAGCTTAGTGGGAACGCAAGTTAGCTGAGGAGAAGCGAAGAAGCAAGCGAACTTTGCAGGTCACCCCGCAGAACGCTCGCTTTTCCGTCCGTCCATCACAAAGAAAACACCATAATCCCCACTAAGATCAGGACCAGGCCTGTGAGTTTTCTTTTGGTAAAGCGTTCTTTTAGTAAGAAGTATCCCATCACACTGACAAAAATATAACTGGAAGACTCCAGAATCGGTGACATGGACAGTGGAACGTATTTCAGCGCCAGCATTGTCAGGATTGTGGACAGGAAAAACATTCCGTAAGCTGCAATTACACGGAAATTCAGATATTCTGCAATTTTTGTTTTATAGTTCTTATTGGCTGCTGTTTTCAGCAGAATCTGCGATACTGAGGAAATCAGTACCGAACACAGCAGCACGCAGACTGCAATCGAATATTTACTCATCTTCACTCACCACCAGACAGATTCCTGCAAAGATAATCACTGCCCCCAGTATCATCTTCCAGGTAATCCCTTCTTTAAAAATCAGGGTCCCCCATACCATTCCCCAAATCAGGGATACCGGTTTGTTGGCATAGGCTACCGTCAGCGGCATTCGTTTTAAAATCTGCTGCCAGGCAATGGCGTATCCGAACATAATCACAAGTACCAGACCATAATAAAAGAAAAATGGTATGGAAAGAAATTCCTGATTCGCTGCCATCTTAGAACACACTCCGCTCAGAGAGCTGAACAACAGACTGATGTGCAGAAGAAGGAATAGCTTCCATGGGAAATTTTTCACTTTTTTTATTCTCTCACAATTGTTCATCAAATTCAACCTTCTATTTTTCCACTGATTCACAGGTATTTCTACCTTCGTCAGACACATCAGGATACAGCGTTGGCAAACGATCAAAGAAGAGCGGGGCACCCCCAGTGTGAATGAACAGCACTTTTTTTCCTTGTATCCCATGAGCTTTCAGATATTCTTGCATTCCGTAAAATGCCTTTCCTGTATAAACGCCATCCAGATTCAAGCCGTCTTTTTCATATGCTTCCCGCATTACGGATTGAATCTTTTCTCCGCAGTTTCCATATCCTCCATCCAGATACGCATCCGTAAGCTCAATCTCTGTTTCATATCCGGAGGGCAGCAAAATCTGATGTTTTTCACTGTAACTTTGCAGATTTTCCGCAATTACCTCTCTCGCCCTCGCTTCCTGTCTGGATACAGAGATTCCGATAATCTTTCTGGTATCCCCCGCCAGCAAATGTCCAAGAAGCAATCCGGATTGGGTCATATTGGTACTGGAAGCCAGAAACAAATAGTCAAAATGCAGTTTTTCCCGCTCCTCGTATGCAAGGATTTCCTGATAAACATCTGCGTATGCCTGCATCGGTATCCACTCATTCCCCTGACCAAAACAGTTTCCATAGATATAATAAGGATTGAATCCCCTCTGTCTTAAATCTTCCCAGGCAGCTTTCACCGCCTCTGCAATCCCGGATTTGTGACAGGGAAATTCCTTCACTCCCATAGATTTAATCAGATAGGAATTGCTGCTCTTCTGCTTCGGGTCTGCGTCATCTACGTTATGCACCATATTGCAGGGAATCCCCTTTCTGCGGCAGGCTGCCGCCAGAATTCTGCAGAGATTGGAATGGTAATTCCCATAGATAATCATTCCATTACAGCTTTGGCGTTCCATATCCTCCAGATAATATTGGGCAAAGCGGACTTTATTTCCTCCAAAAGAGAACGGAAGCATATCTTCCCTCTTTACATAGCATTGATTTCCTGCCCTGTCATCGACTGGGTGAATCACCGTTTCATAAAGCGGAATGTCCCCCTCCAACTCCAGACGGATATGAGACAGGACTTCACGCAGCTTCCGCTCGCAGGCTTCCAGGGAAGTACCTTTCAAAATCACCTGACCAATCCGGTCTCTGCCGTTGGTATAAGGGTGTACCAAATCACCCGGCTCTATGTTAAAAGACAAATCTACAATCTCTTCCGAACTCCTGTTATAATTGTGAATTCTCCGCACAATTCCTGTCCGTTCCGACATCAGTGTGTGGGTGAGATTCGGCACACCACATTTCTGATCAGAAAAATACGGCTTTACAGGTTGTCCCAGAGCAATTCTGACAATCATCTCATAATAATCAATGTCATAATAAATCCCCACCATCTCGGACAATCCTGTGGCTCCAGAACGTCCGGTGAGTTCTATCACATAGACATTTCCGTCTTTTTTGATAAAGTCACAATTTACCGGACAATTATCCAGTCCAAGGGCATGGATCGCTTTTTCTGTCTGTTCCCGGATCTGCGTTCCCAGAGAATCCAGTTCCCGAAAAGGAACGGAATGCCCTACCGGAGTAGGTGTGGTGCTTTGGAACGCTTCTATATTATTGGGAAGCATATAGACAACCTCACCTTGTTGGATCATCGCCTCAACGCCGAAAATTTCTCCCTCTATAAACTCCTCTAACAGACAATAATCTTTTTTTGTAGCCTCCATTGTTTTACTGTAATTCTCCCAGACCTCTTCTCTGGTATTACAGCGGAAAATTCCACGGCTGCCCATCTGATCCACCGCTTTCAGGATGACCGGAAAGGGAAGCTGCTCCATCGCACGCTGCAGTTCTTCCTTATTGTGTATACACACAAAACGAGCGGTCTGCACCCCCGCTGCAGACAGAGCTTTCTTCATCTCCAGCTTATTGGATGCTTTTCTCGCTGCCTCTGCAGAAGGTCCTGGAAGCGAAAGCGCTTCACAGGCGGCTCCGATTGCCGCCATTCCCAGATCCAGTCCGCAGGTTGTGACGCCATCTACCTGTAATTTGGCAGCCTTTTCCGCTACTGCCCTGGGATCCGCGATATCTACGTAAGCAGCCTCATCGGCGGCCAGAAATCCCGGATAGTCTCCATCAATACTGGCAGTAATTGTGTAACAACCCATACGTTTTGCCGCTTCAATTAGGGGAATCTGGGTATAGCCAGCTCCCAGGATCATCAATTTTTTCATCGTACTTACACTCACTCTACAATCACCTTTATATAATCGTTCATATGGTCAACCATCTGACACATCTCATCCACATTGTCAAAGGTAATAACCATAGCGCCTATCCCAAAAGCCGCATTCCGGAACCGCTCTATCCGGTCCCCCGGCTCTGCAAACATCGCCTGCTGCACAATACGGTCTTTTACCTTTTCATCAATCTCAATTCCTCTATAGATACCATCCTTCGTGGAATGCACAATATAAGAGGACGTACAAGTATGAACCGGCGTTTCACACAAATCGGAACAATCCTCTCCCACTGCACTTTTTATCGTATAAGCCGCCATGTCCACATCTCTGGCAACTTTGATTGCATCCGGGATCAAATTTCCGCCGTTCCGGGGACCGATCTCCAAC
>UQAW01000052.1 GCA_900539175.1 uncultured Lachnospiraceae bacterium | reverse complement strand
TTTTAGGATTGCGGGAGCATGAAATGCGGAGCAATCCGTGTATCATAGGGGGCAAAGGGAGAAATATGAAAGTTTTGATTTTATCCTGCAACACAGGAGAGGGACATAACGCTGCAGGGAAAGCAGTAAAAGAGTGTCTGGAGCGGCGGGGGCATCAGGCAGATATGGTGGATATGATGCTGCTGAAGGGGAAGCGGACATCGAAAGTGATCGGAGGAGCTTATGTGGAACTTGTAAAACATGCTCCCAGGATTTTTGGATTGGTGTATAAAGCAGGCGAGGCGATCCGCTCGGCAAAACGCAAATCGCCGGTATATCAGGCCAACAAATTGCTGGCAAAATCTCTGAAAGATTATCTGGATCAGGAAAATTATGATGTGATTGCGACACCGCATCTGTATCCGGCAGAGACCCTTACTTATATGAAAAAAAAGGGGTGGTTGAAGCAGAAAGTGGTGGCAATCGGTACCGATTATACTTGTATTCCTTTTTGGGAAGAAACAGCGTGCGATTATTATGTGATTCCCCATAAGGAGGCCGTTGAGGAATGGGTTTCCTACGGGCTTCCCCGAGAAAAATTGTGTCCTTTGGGAATACCGGTAAAACCAGAGTTTGCAGTAGAGGCGAATCAGGAGAAAGCCAGAAGCGTATGCGGGCTTCCCGCGGATAAGCCTGCATATCTGGTCATGAGCGGAAGTATGGGGTTTGGAAAAATTCATATTTTTGCTCAGGAGTTGAGTCGTCGCTGCAAAGATGGAGAACAGATCATCATCATCTGCGGCAATAACAGGAGGCGGGAATATGCCATGAAGCTGCAGTTTTTCAAGAACCCGGATGTCCATGTACTGGGGTATACTTCACATGTCGCTGTCTATATGGAGGCATGTGATGTGATTTTTACAAAGCCGGGAGGATTGAGCAGTACTGAGGCGGCTGTAAAGCAGATTCCTATTGTGCATACAGCGCCGATACCGGGATGTGAGACGAAGAATGTGGAATTTTTTACTTCTCACGGCATGTCCATTGGGGAGAAGACGATTGAAAAGCAGATACGTGCAGGCCAGTTTCTGATGCGTGATGAAAATGCCAGAGTAAAGATGAAAAAAGCGCAGCGCGAGAATACAAATCCCCGGTCAGGATATGAGATAGTAACATTGCTGGAAAAATTATGCCAGAATGTGTCCGGAAATTCATAACTGTAATTTTCATACATGTTCTAAGAGGAAAATTATGTCAGAGAAATGTTGGTTTTTTATAATTGTGGGCTATCTGGCGGGCAGTATCCGGTTTGGATACTATTTGCCGAAATATTTCAGTCATGTGGATGTAACAAAGGTGAGTCAGGACGGTAACCCGGGAGCCGCCAATGCGTTCCAGTACGGCGGTATTTTAGTGGGGATTGCGGTGCTTCTGGGAGATATGGCAAAAGGATTCCTTCCGGTTAGAGCGGCTCTCGCGGCAGGAATTCCCATGACGATACCATTATTTACTTTTGTGATGGCAGCTCCGGTGCTGGGCCATGCCTATCCTTTTTGGCATTTTATGCAGGGAGGAAAAGCAATCGCAGTGTCTTTTGGGGTTTTGCTTGGGTTGTTTCCAATGTGGACGCCTTTGTGGACACTGATCAGCTGTTATTTGATGTTTTCTGTTTTTATCGTTATTCAGCCGCACCTGCACCGGACGATTATAACATTTGTATTATCTGCGTTGTTGATCATTCGGAAGGTAACAATCAGACCTGTGGTCTGGGGATGTGTGCTGATCTCCGGACTGGTGATCTGGCGCCATGTTGTAAAGTATCAGGGAGAAAAATTAGAATATAGAGGAATCTGGAGGAGAAAATTATGATATCAAGGGAAATGTTTTTGCTTGGAAGTAACCGTTCTGTCATCAGGGAGATTTTTGAGTACAGCAAGAAGCGTGCTGCCGAAATAGGAGCAGAGAACGTGTTTGACTTTAGTATTGGTAATCCCAATGTTCCGGCGCCGGAAGGTGTACATCAGGCGGTACGGGAGTTGTTGGAATCTGAGGATGATATCTATCTGCACGGTTATACTTCTGCTCAGGGAGATGCAGGTGTCAGAAATGCGATCGCGGAAAACCTGAATCAGCGGTTCGGTACCGATTTTAAGGCAGAAAATCTGTATATGACCTGCGGAGCGGCAGCTTCACTGAAAATCTGTATTACTGCACTGCGGGAGGAAGGAGACGAATTCATAACGTTTACTCCATTTTTTCCGGAATACAGAGTCTTTGTGGAGACGGCAGGGGCAAAACTGGTTCCGGTGTCTACGAATCCCGACAGTTTCCAGATTAACTTTGAAAGATTGGACGAGGCGATCAATGAGCACACAAAAGCAGTGATTGTCAATTCACCGAACAATCCTTCCGGCGTGGTGTTTCAGGAGGAGACTGTTAAAAAACTGGCAGAGATGCTGAAAACAAAGGCTCACCGGTATGGGCATCCGATTTATCTTATTGCGGACGAACCGTATCGGGAGTTGGTGTATGACGGTACCGAAGTACCTTATATGACGAAATATTATGCAAATACATTGGTCTGCTATTCTTACAGCAAATCCCTGTCACTTCCGGGAGAACGGATCGGCTACATACTGGTTCCGGATGCGGTTGATGAGTCGGCGATGGTATATGCGGCAGTCTGCGGGGCAGGACGTGCATTGGGATTCGTATGTGCGCCGAGTCTGTTCCAGCACGTTATTGAACGTTGTGTGGGGCAGGTGTCCGATCTGAGTGTCTACAAGAAGAACCGGGATCTTCTTTATAACGCATTGACGGAATATGGATATACCTGTATTTATCCGGACGGAGCTTTCTATCTGTTTGTAAAAGCGCTGGAACCGGATGCTTATGCATTCTGTGAGAAGGCAAAAGAGCAGGAGCTGTTGTTAGTGCCAAGTGATGATTTTGGATGCCCGGGATATGTGAGAATTGCATACTGTGTAACGACAGAGCAGATTGAACGGGCACTTCCGGCATTTAAGGCTTTGGCTCAGTCTTATCAGCAGGCGTAAGATTGCGGGAAATGATGTTATGAGTCTTTGTAAAGTATGTCCCAGGAGGTGTCAGGCTGACCGTGAACAGGGAAGTGCAGGGTTCTGTGGGGCAGATAACCGTATTTTTGCCGCAAGGGCAGCGCTGCATCTGTGGGAGGAACCCTGTATCTCAGGAGTAAACGGATCGGGAGCGGTGTTTTTCAGCGGGTGCGCGCTGCGCTGTGTTTATTGCCAGAATCATGAGATTGCATCCATGAAAGTGGGCAGGGAAATTACGGAGCAGCGGCTTGTCCGGATCTTCCTGGAATTGCAGGAAAAGGGAGCTGAAAATATCAATCTGGTAACACCGAGCCACTATGTTTGTCAGTTGATACCGGCACTTCGGAAGGCGAAGAAACTGGGACTTTATCTTCCGATTGTGTATAATTGCAGTGGATACGAGTCTGTGGAATCTCTGAGACTGCTGAGTGGAATGATAGATATTTATCTGACGGATTTTAAATACATGGATGAAAGGACGGCCGCCCGTTATTCCAAAGCACCTGATTATCCCAGAATTGCAAAGGCGGCTCTGGAAGAAATGGTGCAGCAGACGGGGAGTGCTGAATTTTCAGCAGACGGTATGATGAAACGAGGCGTAATCGTCCGTCATCTTCTTCTGCCGGGGCATGTGCGGGAGGCGAAAGCAGTAGTGGAGTACGTCTATCGGACGTATGGGGAAAAGGTGTATTTAAGTCTGATGAATCAGTTTACACCTTTTGAGAGACTGAAAGAGACGTATCCGGAGATTGCCAGAAAAGTTACGAAACGAGAATATAACGCCCTATTGGAATATGTCCTGGATCTTGGTGTGGAACAGGCATATTTCCAGGAGGGCGAAACAGCCAAAGAAAGCTTCATCCCGGCCTTCAATTATGAGGGGATTTAAGGGGGGAGAGGGGAGGGGGAGCTGCCATGTTCCGAAACCCGCCTGTGCTGCTTACGGATTTTTGTGCGGGGCTTCGGCCTTAACAAGGACTATATGGGAAAGTGGCTGTGCTTTTACATAAGTCCTTGTAACAGGCCTGCAGATGCACAAAATCCGTAAGCAGCACAGGCGGCTTTCGGAACATGGCAGCTCCCTGGCGAGTCGGTTGGTTGCAGAGAAATTGTAATAGGTTCTTTGCAGTATGGGACGCATATGCAGGAATAAAACATGAGAAAGTAGCCCGAATAGGGCGGATTTCGAATGTTTTTAGGATTGCGGGAGCATGAAATGCGGAGCAATCCGTGTATCATAAGCGTCAAAATACCTTTTGACGCTTTCATTATAAAATCAGATAAATGGTGCGTCGGAGTCCTCGTAGGGGGATTGGAGGAGCATCGGGGTGGTTCGGCGTCTGGTCGGAGGAGTTTCGCGGTTGATGATGCAGATCATTGCTACGGTGAGCAGGATTCCGAACAGCATGGTCAGGAGAGCCAGATAATCGTTGAAGAAGTGGCTTTCCAGATCCGACAGGAGGGTGCCGAAGAGGTTGAAGCAGGCATGGAAGGTCATTCCTGCTACCAGGGTGTGGTAGTGGTTGGCCAGATAGCCCATCAGGAGGCCGATCAGGAAGGCGTAGATGCCCTGAACGATATTCATGTGGAAGATTCCAAACAGTAATGCCTGGAGAAAATTAGCCACATAAAAAGGTGCTCCGGCACGGCGGAACAGACGTAAGGTCAGACCGCGAAAGATCAGTTCTTCTACCAGCGGAGGTAAAACCAGAGTGGAGAAGAACCAGGCAACAGAGTAGGAAGTAAGTCCTGAATCTTCGGTCAGCTGCACGTAGCTATCCATGGTCTCGGGAGAAAGGATAGCAATCAGGATAAAAAGAAGGTTGATTGCATGGCATACACCCAATGCCAATAATGCGGTGTAAGCAACCGAGGAGGGACGGAAATGCCTGTTTTTCTGCAGGGGCTGTCCCTTTTTATAAAATTTGTGGTAGTACCAAAGTGCGGCAGGAATGAGTGCGCACAGATAAAAGGCACAGGTGATAAGGTCCAGATGGTTATTGTAAATGTCAATTGCAGTATAGTATCCGGAAGGACCATCCAGAACCGAATACAGGAATAACAGTCCAAGTAATAGGACGTTTGGTACGATAAAGATGATGCCCATCATCATTAGAAATGGAAGGCATGCGAAAAGATAGCTTTTGATTTTTTTCATGATTCCTCTCCTTTTGTTCGTTGATAGTAGTATAGCATGAAATTGTGACTTTTTTAAGTCAGAATGTGTAAGAAAATAGAGAATCTTAGGAATTGTTCAGAAATAACTTTTAAATAGTGCGTAGAATTTTTCTTCGAGAGTGCCGCTCGAAAATCAGGCGCATCGTGGGCTATGCAATTGATTTTTGAGTGGTGCTATCGGAGAAAAGGGTAAGCAATATCAAAAGTTATTTCTGAACAATTCCTTATTCGGAACAGATTCTTTACAGGTAAAATAAGGAAGCGTATAATAGAAAGGAAGAAAATGGAGTAATTGCAAAGAAAATCTGCAGTTACAAATTTGGGAGGATAAGAGATGTTGGATAAAAAGGTAGTAGAATTATTAAATCAGCAGATAAACAAGGAGTTTTATTCTGCGTATCTGTACTTGGACTTTTCTAATTTTTATTATGATCAGGGATTGGACGGATTTGGTAACTGGTATAAGATTCAGGCTCAGGAGGAGCGGGATCATGCGATGTTGTTTATTCAATATCTGCAGAATAATGGGGCAAAGGCAGAGCTGGAAGCGATTGCAAAGCCGGAAATTGTTCTGGACAGTGCGAAGACTGTTTTGGCTGAAGGATTGAAACACGAGCAGTATGTGACAAGTCTGATTCATAATATTTATGATGCGGCGTATTCTGTAAAAGATTTCCGTACCATGCAGTTTCTGGATTGGTTTGTCAAAGAGCAGGGAGAAGAGGAGACGAATGCAGAAGGACTTGTGAAAAAATACGAACTGTTTGGAGATGATCCGAAGAGCCTGTATATGTTGGACAGTGAACTGGGCGCAAGGGTTTATTCGGCCCCGTCGTTAGTACTTTAAACAAGAAACGAGTGTTGGAGCACGCAGATGCATGTCTTCAACACTCGTTTTTTGGTGTTTTTCGCGTCCCAAAGTCAAACGCAAACCTTTTGACACTTGTATCAAAAAAATAAAGCCAAATCAGGCTTTTTGTAAATGACTTGTGAAAGTGGGGAACAGCTTCGCTGCCGGATATCACTGTTAAGCGGAAAATCCACACCACACGTTGCGGAGGAGGTGGTATGGAATAGACAGTGCATCGGACAGCGGAAGTATTCACCCTGCCGTTTAATGCATATGCATAAATCCCGCTCGAAGGTTCCTGGCCGAGTGAATAAAACGCTCAACAGGCATTCCATATCGTGTGGATAGATGGAAAGCTTTGCACGGAAGCTTCAACCTTATACAAGATAAGCAGGTTTCCTGACTTACAGATCATCGCGTAACGCGCCTTCTCATACAAATCGTACAATGGCATTTCTGCGTCTTGCTCCCTGATTACAGTGACCGGATCGCTCGGGATTTACACCCGGATTCCCTTTTCACCACAGATTTTGTGATGCACTTAAATTGTTGATATGGAATTTATACATGAATTTATCATAGCACCTGCAGGAAGGTTCGTCAATAGATTTTGCGAATTTCATATATGGTGATATCTGTGTCAGAAGACATGTTCGTTTAGAAAGGTTTAGATAAATTTAATCTTTGCATTGGTTGAAGATGCGTATCTCTTATGCTATAGTTAATCTGAAACTGACCAGTCGGTCGGAAAATATTATAGAGGAGAACGATTATGCTATCAAAATTCAGTGTGAAGAAGCCTTACACCGTATTGGTGGGGATTGTTTTGATCATTGTACTGGGTATCGTGTCATTTACAAACATGACAACGGACTTACTGCCGGACATCAATATGCCCTATGCGGTAGTTATCACTACATATCCGGGTGCAAGCCCTTCCCAGGTGGAGGAAGTGGTCAGCAAGCCTGTGGAGCAGGCGATGGCCACAGTCAGTAATATTCAGAACGTACAATCCATATCCAGCGAGAATATGTCCATGGTTGTTCTGGAATTCTCACAGACCGCCAATATGGATTCGGTGAGTCTGGAGATGAGAGAGAATCTGGACCAGATCAAAGGATATTGGGACGATTCTGTGGGAAATCCCATTATTATGAAAATCAATCCGGATATGATGCCGGTTATGGTTGCAGCTGTTGAGAAAGACGGACTTGACGGTATCGGGATTACAGAATATGCCAATCAGGATCTGATCAGCAGTCTTGAGAGTCTGGAAGGGGTGGCATCGGTAGATACTTCCGGCGAGGTAGAACAGAGTGTGCAGGTTATCTTACGCCAGGATATGATTGATGCTGTCAATGAAAAAGTCAGAGGCGCCCTGAACGGTGAGTTTGCTGACGCACAGGCGGAACTGGATGATGCCAGAGAAGGAATCCAGGATGGAAAAGCCCAATTAGAGGGCGGCAAGAAAGAGATGACTGACCGTTTGTCGCAGGCAGGAAGTGCAGAGACACAGATTATTCAGGGAGAGGTGCAGATTTCTCAGGCAGAGACACAGTTAAGTCAGAAGGAGCAGGAGCTGGCGGCGTCCAGAGCAACTCTGGAACAGCAGAAGGCATTGCTGCAGACGGGAAATATTACGAAGGATGATATGTATCAGGCAGCTTATGCGCAGGCGTATCAGGCGGCACTTGACGGTGCGTATGCGGAAGCAGACAGTCAGTTTGAAACGGTATGGGAACAGCAGCTTCAAACACTTAGGGATACGATTGCAGGTCTGAAAGCAGCAATTGAAATGGGGCAGGCTGCAGGTCAGGATGTCACAGAGCTGCAGGGGCAGTTGTCGATTGCAGAGGAATCTCTGGCAGGACTGGGAGAAGAGGCCAGAGCACAGGCAAGGGAAGCTGCCAGGTTAAAGGCCAAAGAACTTTTGGATGAAGCATTTCCGTCACAATTTGATGAGGGATACTGTGCAAAGGCAGTTGAGACGTTGGATGGCTATCTGGCGCAGATGGACGAGGGGCAGGCGCAGATTGCCGCTGCAAAGCAGCAGCTCGCCCAGACAAAAGCGCAGCTTTCGGCAGGAAAGATTTCTCTTGCTCAGGCTCAATCACAGATTGAAAGCGCTAAAATTGAAGGAATCCTGCAGATGGCAGATGCCCAGTCGAAATTGGCGTCAGGTGAAGCGGCGATTGAAGAGGGACAGGAAAAACTGGATCAGTCAAGAGAGACAGCCCTGGATGCAGCAGACCTGAAGGATAAGATTACAATTGATACGATAGAGGGGATTTTAACCGCACAGAACTTTACGATGCCGGCAGGTTATGTGTCGGAGGACGGCATCAAATATCTGATTCGTGTGGGAGATAAGTTCACCAATCTGGAAGAGATGCAGAATCTGGTCCTTTTTGATCTTGGGATCGACGGTCTGGCGCCCATCCGGCTTTCGGATGTTGCAGAAGTCGTTATGATTGATAATTCCTCAGAGGTTTATGCGAAAATAAACGGTCAGGACGGCGTTTTGTTAACCTTTCAGAAACAGACGGGTTATTCTACCGGTGAAGTTTCAGATCGTATCAATGACTTCTTTAAAGATTTAATGGCAGAAGATGATTCGGTACATGTCACTGTTTTGATGGACCAGGGTATTTATATTGATATGGTTGTCAATTCCGTGCTGCAGAATCTGGGATATGGAGCGATCCTTGCAGTCGTGATTCTGTTCCTGTTTCTGAAAGATATCCGGCCGACAGCAGTCGTGGCGTGCTCAATTCCGGTTTCTCTGCTGACGGCAGTGGTACTGATGTATTTTTCCGGAATTACACTGAATGTGATATCTTTGTCTGGTCTGGCTTTGGGTGTCGGTATGTTGGTGGATAACTCCATTGTCGTGATTGAAAATATTTACCGGCTTCATGGTCTGGGCATACCGGTGCGTAAGGCGGCTGTTCAGGGGGCAAAACAGATGGCGGGCTCAATCGTGGCCTCCACACTTACCACAATCTGTGTATTTGCGCCGATTATCTTTACAGAGGGAATTACGCGTCAGTTGTTTGTAGATATGGGTCTGACGATCGCATATTCCCTGCTTGCCAGCCTTGCGGTGGCGCTGACATTTGTCCCGATGATGGCGTCCGGGCTTTTGAAAAGGCCGAAGAAGGCGAAAGCCGGGCTTTTGGATCGTTTTATGGTACCGTATGAGAAGGCAGCCTATTGGGCATTGAAACATAAGGCGGTTGTATTGCTGGCAGTGCTTGGTATATTGATCGGTTCCATGTATCTGTGTATGTCGAAGGGATTTATCTTTATGCCGGAAATGGAGAGCACACAGGCAAGTATCAGTATCACGATGCCGGAAGGCAGTTCTGCGGAAGAGACAGGTGCTATGGCGGATACTGTGACGGAACGGCTGCAGGATTTAAGCGATGTGAAGGAAATCGGCGCCATGGCCGGTGCCTCGGGTGGTATGATGGGATTTGGCGGCGGCAGTTCTGATACAAATACCGCAACCATGTATCTGATTCTGAAGGAAGAAAAAGAATTGTCCGGTGAGGAACTGGAAGCGGCGATTGCAGAGAAAACAGCCGATCTGAACTGTGAAGTTGCAGTAAGTTCTTCCATGATGGATATGTCGGCACTTGGCGGAAGCGGGGTTTCTGTGGAAATCAAGGGAAAAGATCTGGATAAGTTACAGGAGATTGCCAAGGACATAGCCGGAATTCTGGAAGCTGTGGAAGGGACAGAGGAGATTACGGATGGAATGGAAGAGACCACTTCCGAACTGCGTATGGTGGTGAATAAGGAGAAAGCGGCCAAATACAACCTGACGGTTGCACAGGTATTCCAGCAAATCCGGGAAAAGCTGGCTGAGAGTACATCGACCACCACGCTTTCTACGGATACGTATGACTATGGGGTGCGTGTTCTGGAGGAAGAGCAGAAAACATATACAAGGGAGGATGTGAAGAGTTTCACGATCACTTCCACGAAAACTGACGGCACGACGGAGGAGATTCCGGCCGGAGAGTTCGTGGATTTTGTGGATGCCGAAGGGGTGGATGCGATTCGAAGGGATAATCAGACCCGTTATATCACCGTATCTGCAAATGTGGATGACCAGCATAATGTCACTTTGGTATCGGATGAGATTAAAAAGAAGCTGGATCAGTACGAGTTGCCGGAGGGATATAGTTTGGAGATGACCGGTGAGGATCAGACGATCAGCGAATCTATGGATGATCTGGTTCTGATGCTGCTTCTGGCACTGGTATTTATGTATCTGATTATGGTTGCACAGTTCCAGTCCCTGTTATCACCGTTCATTGTTATGTTTACGATTCCGTTGGCATTTACAGGTGGTTTTCTGGGGCTTTTGATTGCAGGGAAAGAGATGAGTGTCATCGCCATGATTGGATTCGTCATGCTCTGCGGTATTATCGTTAATAATGGTATTGTACTGGTGGATTACATTAATCAGCTTCGTGCAGCAGGTATGGAGAAGAGAAAAGCAATTGTCACAGCCGGAAAGACCCGTATGCGTCCGATTCTGATGACTGCGCTGACCACAATTCTGGGTCTGGTGACTCTGGCAGCAGGAGTCGGTATGGGTGCGGATATGACACAGCCTATGGCAATTGTAACCATCGGCGGTCTGGTCTACGGTACATTCCTGACCTTGTTTGTGGTGCCGTGTATTTATGATATTTTCAACCGGAAGAAGTATGTGGTAATCAGTGACAGGGAACTGGATGCGGATGATGACGAGCTGGATCTTATGAAAGAAACTAATCTGATAGCGGAGGATGCCGAAGCAGATGAGGATGAGGAGGGAACCAAAACACATGAAGGAGCAGATGAATCCAGAGATGGAGATATCTCTTCATGAGATGGTAAAAAAGTCTCCGAAGGTGGCAAAGATGTTTGATGCGGTGGTTTCACTGGTCGGTGAAGGGGCGGATATCAATACCATCAAGGTATCTGATATTACAGACCGCGCCGGAATCGGCAAAGGAACCGCATATGAGTATTTTAAGACAAAAGAAGAGATTATCGTAAAAGCAATTTTATATGATATGGAAAGCATACTGGTGAAAGTAGACCAGGAGCTTGAGAAATGCAGCGGATTTCGGGAAAAACTGGAATGTGTGCTGGAGTGGATAGAAAAAAATTTCAATGGGAGTCATTCTTTTGCTCCGTTTTTGAATATCTGTCAGGGCTCTTATCAGATATCAGCCTCATTAAAGACAGAGATGATGCGCCAGTTAAAAGGGTATGAATGTGTGATGCAGCATGGGCAGATACTTATAGAGGAAGGAATCCGGGACGGGGTGCTTCGCAAGGATCTTCCGATGAGTATGCTGACCTCTGCTTTTACAGCAAGCCTTGCAGCGTTCTTGTTTTTCCTGAATTGGCCGGAAAAGGAAGAAGGGGCGACCAATGCGAAAATGAAGGCGTTTATTTGTGATAATTTTATAAGGAACTGTTCAGAAATAACTTGTGACAAGGACATTTAACAAGTCATTGTCAGGAGTTGTTTATTAACAGTTCCTAAGAGCCATGTCTGTTTAGGCAGGCAGAAACAGGATACCGGGGAAGCGATGCTTAAGTGCAATCCGCTTTCCCGGTTCCTGTATTTGAGGAAGATAATGCTTGCAGATTATAGCGGGAGATTATAGAATAATAAGGAGAAATGCAGAAAATATAAAGGAACGGAACAGGTGTGAAATATGATGCAGGAATTTGGGATGTATTTCGTTTGTTAGGGAGAAGGTATATGAAGATAGCAATTAAGGGAAATTGTGACCGTTATAGAAAGTTTGCCCCCAATATGGAATTTATTAAGAAGGCAGAACTCATTTTTCTGGACCGTGATGCCTCAGATGAAGAGGTTCTGCGCGTTGCCAAGGATGCAGAGGTTTTGTTTGTAGATGCGATTTCTGAGGTGACGGGAAATCTAATGCGGGGGATGAGACAGTTACGACTTGTTCATTCGGAAGGGGTTGCCTATAACAAAATTGATTGGAAGACCGCGGATGAATTGGGAATTTTTGTGTGCAATAACAAAGGAGCCAATGCTAAAGCTGTGGCGGAGCAGACGGTTCTTCTGATGCTTGCCTGTCTGCGCAGTGCTGTTGTCGCGGATGCCCAGGTGCGTGCCGGGAATCAGATCCAGATGAAGGAACGGATGATGGTCAGCGGAATTACGGATCTGGCGGATTGCAAGGTGGGTCTGATTGGATTCGGGGATATCGGGATGGCTACGGCAAAGCGTCTGGCTGCCTTTGAATGTGAACTTTTTTATTACAGCCGTCACCGAAAAGCGGCAGCAATAGAAGCAGAATATGGAATTACGTATCTGCCCCTTGAAAAACTGGCGGCGACCTGTGATATCATCAGTCTTCATGCGGCTGTTACACCGGAGACGGAGCGGATGATCGATGCAGGATTTCTGGCGAGGATGAAAAAAGAATCATATCTGATTAATACTGCCAGAGGGGATCTGGTGGATAATGCTGCCCTTCGTGCAGCGCTGATTCATGGTACGATTGCCGGAGCCGGACTGGATACCATCTGCCCGGAACCTACCACAGCGGATCATCCGCTGATTGATCTGCCCAGGGAGGTACAGCATAAGGTGATATATTCTCCTCATCTGGGAGGAATCACTACAGGAAGTTTCCGGCGGATGCACCGGAATATGTGGGAGAATGCCCTGCGTGTTTCCAGAGGGGAACGGCCGAATCATGTGGTGAATCATTTATAATAGAGCACACATCTTTTGGCAGACTGGATTCCATCAGGACCGGGAAATTAAGAAAGAGTGGTTCACCGGACGAGAGGAACTGCATGAGATGCTTCAGAAACGATTGGAGATTCTGAAAAATGTCTTTTGATACAAAAGGTAATTGTTTATATGAGGGAGCGAAACAGCGTTATGAGTACCATAAGAAAAAAGTTTATAGGAGATAAGGCATTTTATAAGATGGTTCTGCTGGTGGCAGTGCCGATTATGATTCAGAATGGCATTACGAATTTTGTCAGTCTGTTGGATAACATCATGGTGGGGCAGATCGGGACGGAGCAGATGTCAGGTGTGGCGATTGTCAATCAGCTGCTTTTTGTCTATAATCTGTGCATTTTCGGAGGACTGGCAGGAGCAGGGATTTTTACGGCTCAGTATTTCGGAAGCAAAGATGATGAGGGTGTGCGCCATACATTCCGGTACAAAATCTGGATGGCTGTCATTCTGACCAGTGTGACGATTCTGCTTTTTCTGGCGGCAGGGGATAGTCTCATCGGTATGTATCTGAAGGGGAACGGTGACGGAAGTGATCTTTGGGCGGCCCTGCGGTATGGAAAGCAGTATCTTTTGATTATGTTGACTGGCTTGCCGGCATTTATGATGGTTCAGGTTTATGCCAGCACCCTTCGGGAGTGCGGTGAGACGGTAGTTCCCATGAAGGCGGGCATTATTGCGGTTTGCGTAAATCTGGTGTTTAATTATCTGTTGATTTACGGAAAATTTGGTTTTCCGGCTATGGGGGTGTCAGGTGCGGCGATTGCCACCGTACTTTCCCGTTATGTGGAGGCTGTGGTTGTATTGACCTGGACGCACAGACATAAGGAAGTCAATACGTATATCGTGGGGCTCTACCGTACTTTGAAGGTTCCCATGTATCTGGTGAAGCGTTTTACAATAAAGGGAGCCCCGCTTTTGCTCAATGAAACATTATGGGCATCGGGTATGGCAATGCTGATGCAGTGTTATTCGGTACGGGGCTTAAGTGTGGTTGCAGGGTTAAACATCGCCAATACCATTTCGAATCTGTTCAATGTGGTGTTTATTGCTTTGGGAGATTCGGTGGCGATTGTGATCGGACAGCTTTTGGGAGCAGGCAAGATGAAAGAGGCAAGGGATACGGATACGAAGATGATTGCATTTTCCGTAGCATGCTGTACCGGAGTGGCAGTGATTATGCTGTTAATTGCGCCTCTGTTTCCCAGACTTTATAATACCAGCGAACAAAGCAGAGAGATTGCCGAATATTTCATCATGGCAACGGCAGTATTCATGCCGCAGAATGCCTTCCTGCATGCGGCCTATTTTACGCTGCGTTCCGGCGGGAAGACGATCATCACATTTCTTTTCGACAGTGTTTTCGTCTGGTGTGTCAGTGTACCGATCGCTTATGTGCTGAGCAGATATACCACGCTCTATGTGGTGTTGATTTTCTGCCTTGTGCAGATGGGAGACTGGATCAAATGTACGATAGGATTTCTCTTGGTGAAGAAGGGAGTCTGGCTTCAGAATATTGTGGCGGTCAGGAAGGAATCGTGAGGGTAAGGGATGATATATGGATACTAATCAGTTGACAATTGGAATTTTGGCTCATGTGGATGCGGGAAAAACAACATTGGCAGAAAGCATTCTCTATCTGACCGGAAGTATCAGAAAATTGGGCAGGGTAGATCATAAGAATGCATTTTTAGATACGTATGAACTGGAACGTGCCAGGGGCATTACGATTTTTTCCAAACAGGCGGAATTTGCACTGGGGGACAAGATGGTTACCCTTCTGGATACCCCTGGCCACGTGGACTTTTCGGCGGAGATGGAGCGGACATTACAGATTCTGGATTATGCCGTGCTGATCATCAGTGGTGCAGATGGCGTTCAGGGGCATGTGGAGACGTTGTGGAGGCTGCTGCACCGATATCAGATCCCGGTCTTTTTATTCATCAACAAGATGGATCAGGAGGGGACGGAGAAAGAGAAGCTTCTGGAAGAATTGCGCAGAAGGCTGGATGAGCGGTGCCTGGATTTTGGCAGTGATCGCAATCAGGAGGAGTGGATGGAAAATCTCGCGATGTGCGATGAACATCTGTTGGAAAAATATCTGAAGTGGGGAACGATTGAGACGGAAGAAGTTATGGGGCTGATTGAAAGCCGGAGTCTTTTTCCCTGCTATTTTGGTTCAGCACTTAAACTGCAGGGTGTTGAGGAATTTTTACAGGGAGTTGCTGCTTATACAAGATGCCGGGAATATCCGGAGGATTTTGGCGCGAAGGTTTATAAAATTGCAAGGGACAGCCAGAATACCAGACTGACTTATCTGAAGGTTACCGGGGGAACCTTGAAAGTGAAGATGCTTCTGACAAATCGGAAAACTGCAGTCGGCGGCCGATTGGAAGAGACGGGGGAGATATGGGAAGAAAAGGTGGATCAGATCCGGATTTATTCGGGTTCCGGTTTTCGCGCAGTCAGTGAAGCTCCGGCGGGGATGGTCTGTGCCGTAACGGGACTGGATAAAACATACTCCGGTCAGGGACTTGGAATTGAGGCGGCATCAGAAATGCCTGTGCTGGAACCTGTTTTGAACTATGAGATTCAGATTCCGGAGGGTTGTGACGTGCATCAGATGTTTTTGAAGCTGCGTCAGTTAGAAGAGGAGGAACCCCAGCTTCATATCGTGTGGAATGAACAGCTGAATGAGATCCATGCTCAGGTAATGGGGGAAGTCCAGATTGAGATTCTGAAGAGTATGATTCAGGAGCGCTTCGGCGTGCCGGTGGAATTCGGCACCGGAAATATTGTCTATAAAGAAACGATTCAAAATTCTGTGGAAGGTGTAGGACATTTCGAACCCCTCCGCCATTATGCAGAAGTTCACCTGCTCCTGGAGCCGGGAGAGGCGGGAAGCGGACTGCAATTTGACACGTCCTGCAGCGAAGATCTGTTGGACAAGAACTGGCAGAGATTGATCCTGACTCATCTGGAAGAGAAAAAGCACCGCGGCGTACTTACAGGCTCTGAGATTACGGATATGAAAATCACACTGATTGCCGGAAGGGCACACCAGAAGCATACAGAAGGCGGTGATTTCCGTCAGGCTACCTACCGTGCGGTGCGTCAGGGACTGAAACAGGCGGAAAGTGTTTTGCTGGAGCCAGTCTACGGATATCGCCTGGAGGTGCCGTCTGAACTGGTGGGAAGAGCATTAAATGATCTGCAGCGGATGCACGGAACCTTTTCTGCACCGCAAGTGGAAGGAGAAATGACAGTGTTGACCGGTAAGGCCCCTGTTGTGCATATGCGTGGTTATCAGACGGAAGTCATCGCTTATACCAGGGGAAGAGGGCGCCTGTTCTGTACTTTAAGCGGTTATGAACCCTGTCATAATGCAGAAGAAGTAAGAGCGGCTGTGGGATATGATCCGGAAGGAGACCAGGAGAATCCCACCGGCTCTGTGTTCTGTGCCCATGGTGCCGGGTTTACGGTGCCATGGGATAAAGTACCGGAGTATATGCATGTGGAGAGCGGATGGAAGTCTGAAAAGGAACCGGAAAAGGCGATATCGGGACAGCAGCCTTCCAATGCCGCAGTTTCCTCTCAGGGGTGGGCAGAGGAAAAGGAACTGGAGGAGATTTTTGTCCGCACTTACGGTCCGGTGGAGCGGAAACGCAGCGGATTTTCCAGAACCACTTATACGGGCAGTGGGGAAAAAAGTGCGGGGGTGAAGCCGAAAAAAGATCCGGAGAAGGAATATCTTCTGGTAGATGGATATAACATTATTTTTTCCTGGGAAGAGTTGAGCGATCTGGCAGAATGGGATATGGCAGGTGCAAGAGGAAAGTTGATGGATATTTTGTCAAACTATCAGGGATATAAGAAGTATACGGTAATTCTGGTTTTTGATGCCTATAAAGTGGAAGGAAATACGGGGGAGGTAACCAGGTATCATAACCTCCATGTGGTTTATACAAAAGAGGCGGAGACTGCGGACCAGTATATTGAAAAAACGGTTCATGAGATCGGAAGAAAGTATCGGGTGACAGTTGCAACTTCCGATGCATTAGAACAGATGATCATTCTGGGACAGGGCGCCCAAAGAATGTCAGCTCAGGGTTTGAAGGAAGAGATACAGGCTGCAAATATCGAAATCAGGGGGAGTTATCTGAATAAGCACAGCAGAAGCAAGAACTATCTTTTTGACTATTTGCCGGAGGATCTGGCAGAAGACATGGAAGAAGTACGGTTGGGGAAAAAAGAATTATAGACAAACACGCTCTAGTATGATCCACGGTAATGAATTTTCGAACACGCTTTAATATGTTCTTCTCCGGTACATGAAATTTTTCCGTAAAAAAATCAATTTTTTTCAAAAAATAGTTGTATTTTCCAAAGATAAAACATGCTATAGTTAAGGCAGCGTTAGCTATAAGAAAAATGGGTTATTACATTTCGTGTAATGATCCCAAGGTATGGTTACCGTTAGAGCGTAACTGGGTGGACAGTACACTAAATGTTGGGTAGGAGGAAAGCATATGAAAAGAAGACAGATGTATTACAAAAAGTTCCTTTCAGCGGTGATGGCTTCTGCAGTTGTGATCTCATCCGTTCCGGGAACTGTAATTGCAGCTGCTGATGATGCAGTAGATGCGCAGGCAGAAAATTTACTGGCAGAATTCTCTTTCGATGACAAGGAAAATGGTTTACAAGGCGGACAGGCTGTAGCAGATGCGAAGGGAGACTGTGCAATTCAGGAGATTGATGGAAGAAAGGCTTTGTATCTGGACGGATCAGGAGATTACCTGGAAGTAAAAAAAGCAGATGGAAGCAGTTTACTGACGGATCAGACTACTTTAAGCGTCTCCTTTGATGTGAAGCAGGGGAACGGCACAACAAACTGGGCATTTTATGCAGCGCCGAATGCAAATACACAGACGTATCCCAATGAACATTATCTGGGGATGCTTTTGAACGGAAAGAATATTACGGTGGAACGTTACAACAACAACGGTTCCCGTCCGGGATCTGCATCCACTTCTATAGTAAAGAATTGGACACATGTGGATGTTATATTTGATGCAGGCAATACAACGATTTATGTAAATGGTGTAAAGAAAGCAGAACAGAGCAGTGTGTATTCTCTGCCGGCAATTCTTGGAGATTCCAGTATCTTATATATTGGTAAAGCAAATTGGGTAAATGGCGAGTATTTTACCGGTTGGCTGGATAATTATAAAATTTACGGTGGTGTGCTGACCGAAGAAGAGATTCAGGCAAATGCAGCAGAGACTGTAAATACAATTCTTGCATCTGATAAGGAAGCGCTTTCCTTACCTGAGAGTGTGACTGCTGATTTTAAGCTTCCGGCAGTGGGAGATTATGGATCAGAGATTACATGGACAATGGAAGAAAATGATGCCATTGTATTGACGGACGGTACAGCAAAGGTAACCAGAGGTACAGAGGATCAGACAGTGAAGTTTACGGCTGCCATCAGCTGCGGAGCTTCGACTGCAACAAAAGAGTTTTTAGTAACAGTTCTCGGTATTACACCAGAGAATACACTGAAGGAGGCGGCAGCTTCTATTGATATTCCAAACAAGGAAGACGTAAGAGGCAACATCACGCTTCCGAAAAAAGCGGCTAATGGGGTAGAGATAACATGGACCACAGACCACCCGGAGATTGTAAATGTCAATGAAATTCCGGCGGAGGTGGAAGGATATGATCCTACTCCCGCAGGTACAGTTACAAGACCGCAAAAAGATACCGTAGTCACGATGACAGCACATATGGCCGCAGAAGATAAAACACTTACGAAGGAAATTCAGATTACGGTAAAAGCAGCTCCAAAGGAAATCAAAGAAGAGGATTATACGGATTATTTCTTTGCTTATTTCGCAGGTGAGGGTTACAGTGACGGTGAGCAGGTCTACTTTGCTTCCAGCCGGGATGGTCTGAACTGGGATGATTTAAATGAGAATAAACCGGTATTGTATTCCAGTCTGGGTGAAAAAGGTGTGCGTGATCCGTTCATCTTACGTTCTGCAGAGGGTGATAAATTCTATATGATCGCTACTGATTTGAAGATCAACGGCGGCAATGGATGGTCAGCAGCACAGACAGCAGGAAGCCAGTCCCTTCTTGTATGGGAGTCTACGGATTTAGTTCACTGGTCGGATGCAAGAATGGTTCCGGTCAGTGCGCCGATTGAGGCAGGATGTACCTGGGCTCCGGAAGCAATGTATGATGAGTTGACCGGTGAGTATGTGGTATACTGGGCATCCAAAGTCAAAGGCGACAATTACGGAAAACAGAGACTGTATTATGCAAAAACCCGTGATTTTTATACTTTTACAGAACCCAAGGTATTTATCGACTATAATCAGTCCAGTATTGATACGAGTATCCTCCATGAAAACGGTACCTACTACCGTTTTACAAAGAATGAAGGCGGCAGTACCAATCAGCTTGGTGCAAAGACAAAGACGATATTCTTAGAGAAATCAGATACTTTGCTGGGTGAATATACACAGATTGTGTCGGATACGCTGAATGCAAATCAGTGGGTGGAAGGACCGTCTATCTATAAATTGAATGAAGATGATAATGCAGATGCAAAATATTGTCTGTTAGTAGATAATTATGGAGCGGGCGGATATTATCCGTTGGTAACAAATGATCTGGATTCAGGAGTATTTACAAGACCGTCTTCCTACAAGATGCCGAGCCGTGCCCGCCACGGTACACCGATTCGCGTGACAGCCGAAGAGTACGAAGCGATTATGATAGCCTATGGCGGATGGGAGCCTACGCCAACACCTACCCCGGAACCGACAAAAACGCCGGTAAGAGATATCTTTGATGATGTCAATGAGGGAGATTGGTTTGAGGATTCTGTTCAGTGTGTATATGATCGAGGTATCATGACTGGTATGGATGAAACTCATTTTGTTCCGGCAGGACTTCTGGAACGCGCACAGTTTGCAACTATTTTGTATCGTATGGATGAAAAACCGGATGCAGAATATAAAGAGATATTCACAGATGTGGCAGACGGAGAGTACTATTCAGATGCAGTAATGTGGGCAGGTTCTGAGGCTGTTGGTGTTGTTACCGGATATGCCAGGGATGGGGAAGAAGTAAGATTCGGCCCAGCTGACATGATTACACGTGAACAGATGGTAACGATGCTGTACCGTTATGCGAGGTATAAAGGATATGATATAACAAAAGCTTCTTCCATGGCAGAGTTTCCGGATTCGGATGATGTCAGTGCTTTCGCAAAGGATGCAATGTCCTGGGCAGTGGCAGAGGGATTGATAAAAGGTGACAATGGAAAACTGAATCCGCAGGGAAATGTAAGCCGTGCACAGTGTGCGATGGTGATTCAGAGATTTATGGAGACAGTAGTGAAAGAAGTGTAGGAATGATAAGTACATGATAAGGGATATCCTGACAATAACAAAATTATTGTCAGGATATCCCTTTCGTATGAAAGTACCTATAACAAAAAAGATCTAAAAATAGTCATAAAATTCAAAGGTAAAGACAAAAATAGAGACAAATAGATTGTTGGAATATACAAAAAGATGCCTTTTAAAGCAGAGTCTTAGAGAAGGAAAATGAGTATGGAAAAACAATTTAATTATGATGATTTGCCGGTTGTACGAATAAAAGCAGGAAAGCTGCGCGGATACCAGAGTGGGGGGACGTATATTTTTAAAGGTATTCCCTATGCAACAGCAAAACGCTTCCATATGCCGGAGGAACTTGAACCGTGGGAAGGAGTAAAAACAGCGGCCTCCTATGGTTTTGTGTGTCCAACGATGCAGAAAGAAAATCCCAACGAAGAACTTTTGGTTCCTCATCGTTTTTGGACAATCTGGCGGCGGTATGAGAATCAGTGCGCTGATCAGCTTTGCAAAGACGGGCAATCCAAACCACCCGCAAATTCCGGAATGGCCGTCTGTGAAAAAAGATGATGAACCAACCATGATCTTTGACAGGGAATGCGAAGTTCGTCATAATTTTGACGGTAAATTATTACAATTATATCTTCAGGCGTGACGGATGATAAGTGATGATTTTTTTCGCACTGCTAACGGTGAACTGCAAGGAAATAATTGAAAAAATTTAGCAAGATTGAAAAAAATTTAGAGGATTTTTATTGATTTTATTGCTTTATTATGTATAATAAGATATTAGAAGTTGGTATGTCCACTTCCTTGGACAAATATCGTAAGACCTGCATTTGCAGGCAAATATTGAAGAAAAGAGGTTAAATGCAAGATGTCAGAAATCAATTTAAGTAAGTATGGTATTACTGGAACCACAGAAATTGTATACAACCCTTCTTATGAGATGTTATTTGAAGAAGAGACAAAATCTGATCTGGTAGGCTTCGAAAAAGGTCAGGAAAGTGAACTTGGTGCGGTTAATGTAATGACTGGTATCTATACAGGTCGTTCACCGAAAGATAAGTTTATCGTAGTAGATGAGAATTCAAAAGATACTGTATGGTGGACTTCTGATGAATACAAGAATGATAACCATCCGGCTACACAGGAAGCATGGGATGCAGTAAAGGAAATTGCATTGAAAGAGCTTTCTAATAAAAGACTTTTTGTAGTAGATGCATTCTGCGGTGCAAATAAAGACACACGTATGGCAATCCGTTTTATCGTGGAAGTAGCATGGCAGGCTCATTTTGTTAAAAATATGTTTATTCAGCCTACAGACGAAGAACTTAAGGATTTCGAACCAGACTTTGTTGTTTATAACGCTTCTAAGGCAAAAGTGGAAAATTATAAAGAATTAGGTTTAAATTCTGAGACAGCAGTAATGTTTAATATTACAAGCCGTGAGCAGGTTATCGTAAACACATGGTATGGCGGAGAAATGAAGAAAGGTATGTTCTCCATGATGAACTACTATCTGCCGCTGAAGGGAATTGCTTCTATGCATTGCTCTGCAAACACAGATATGAATGGTGAGAATACAGCAATCTTCTTCGGTCTTTCCGGTACTGGTAAGACAACTCTGTCAACAGATCCGAAGCGTCTTCTTATCGGTGATGATGAGCATGGTTGGGATGACAACGGTGTATTTAACTTTGAAGGCGGCTGCTATGCTAAGGTTATTAATCTGGACAAAGAGTCTGAGCCGGATATTTACAATGCAATTAAGCGCAATGCTCTTCTTGAGAATGTAACATTAGATGCTGAAGGCAAGATTGATTTTGATGATAAGAGTGTAACTGAAAATACACGTGTATCTTATCCGATTGATCATATTGAGAAGATTGTTCGCCCTGTTTCTTCTGCACCGGCAGCTAAGAATGTAATTTTCCTGTCTGCAGATGCGTTCGGTGTACTTCCGCCAGTATCAATTCTTACTCCGGAGCAGACACAGTACTACTTCCTGTCAGGTTTCACAGCTAAACTTGCTGGTACAGAGCGTGGTATTACAGAGCCTACACCTACATTCTCCGCTTGCTTTGGTCAGGCTTTCCTTGAGCTTCATCCTACAAAGTATGCGGAAGAACTTGTTAAGAAGATGGAGAAGAGCGGTGCTAAGGCATATCTGGTAAATACTGGATGGAACGGCACTGGCAAGCGTATTTCTATCCGTGATACCCGTGGTATCATTGATGCGATTCTGAACGGTGATATCCTGAATGCACCTACAAAGAAGATTCCGTTCTTCAACTTTGAAGTTCCGACTGAACTTCCAGGTGTAGATTCCAATATTCTTGATCCTCGCGATACTTATGCTGAGGCTTCTGAGTGGGAGACAAAGGCTAAGGATCTGGCACAGAGATTTGTTAAGAATTTTGCAAAATATGAGGGTAATGAGGCTGGAAAAGCTTTGGTTTCAGCTGGTCCTCAGGAGTAAAATAAATAGTTATTTTTTCTCTCTATATAGAGTGAAAGTAATCAGATTTTTATCGGGTGTGATATATATATCACACCCGATTTTATTATATTAAAGGAAAGCCGCAGTCAAAAAGTAAGTCAGGAATATTTGAAAGACTTTCTGAAATTATATACAACACAGAGAGGGAACAAACGAAAATTATAAAAGATTTGTCGGAGAAGGACAAAATTATGGATACAGTGACAATCCGAAACGTAAGTATTAAGGATGCAGAGCGCATTCTGGAAATTTACGCATATTATGTAAAAAAAACAGCCATTACCTTTGAATATGAGGTTCCAACGCTGAATGAATTTCAAAATCGTATCAAGAACACGCTGAAACGCTATCCCTATCTTGTTATTGAAAGAGGTGGTGTAATTCAAGGCTATGCCTATGCCGGTCCCTTTGTGGGACGAACTGCCTATGATTGGTCGTGTGAGCTGACGATATATCTCGACCATACTGCTCAAAAATGTTTGATGTACCGGTATCTACTTTGAAAGACCGGGAACAAGAAAGAAGAAATCCTCCGGCTTATGTGATTAATAGGATGAGAACTATTTTACAATATAAAGGGATGCTTATAAGTCCAAGCTACATCGAAGCATGTGAAGCAAGAAGAAAGGGTGTGGAAAATGCTATGGCTATCATGTTGAGTGCCACAAATGGTCCGGACGAATTATTTTTAGAGGTTTTGGATTCTTACATTTTCGGAAAAATAACGTTGGAGGAGATGGAAGTGAGAATTGACAGATTTGAGTATTTGGGAGTGTAGTATATGAGTGGCGGAAAAAATTGTTATCCAGGAAGTGATGTGCTTATTAATAAATATGGCATTCGTGACAAAGAGCTTTTGGAGAAATTCGAAATACAGAAAGTATTTGCGAAGCTACTGGGATTAGATGTGAAGTCTACAAGGATTAGCTATACTTATGATACATTTGGAGAGAAGTGTTCGATAAAGAAGAATTAGTCTCATCGCACATTTGCCTCTACAAACCACATCTTTTACGATAAAGAAAAAAGGTGGTGCAGTACATGTACTAACTTTGCCTGATACACGGTTTTTTATTATAAATTTATTCTTCTGATCGAATCAGATTGCTTACATACGGACGTGTACCGGAAAGCACTTCATCATAGAAGTTCTGTTTCCAGTCAATATAGGCAATGCTGTCCTCTAATTCTTTGACGGAAACAAGCAACGCTTCTCGTTTTTTCGTCAGCATTTCCTTGCGCAGCATGATGGTGGATTCTCCTTGCAGGCATAATTCCAAGTATTCTTTCATTTCTATGATACTCATGCCGCATTTTTTTAAGCAAGTGAGGTTTTTGATCCACTTCACATCTTTTTCATCGAAAATCCGGCGGTTATTGCTGTCTCTTTTGACATTGGGAACCAACCCCTCATTGCAATAGTATTTTAAGGTCTGATAGGTCATATCCAGCTCCCGGCAGACCTGCATCATCGTATACATTATGATTGCCTCCTGTATTGTTCACAAAAAATTCATGTAGAAAATTTGCGGAAAGGTATTGACCGATGGTTGCTACCGTAAATTATAATCGGTTATAACAATCGGTTTAAACAAATGCAGTATAGCATAAAAACCACAAAATTGCAAGAATAAGGAGTGAACAAAGCAAATGAAAGTATTACTCGTAAATGGTAGTTCCCGAAAAAACGGCTGTACAAACGCAGCGCTGTGTGAGGTGGAATATGCCTTGAACGAAGAAGGAATTGAAACGGAACAATTTTTTATTGGAAACGAGGCGTTGCCGGACTGCATTGCCTGTCGCAAATGCAGGGAGATTGGGTGCTGTATATTCCATGATATTGTAAATGAATTCGTGGAAAAGGCCAAATCCGCTGATGGTTTTGTTTTTGGTTCTCCGGTTTATTTTGCGCATCCGAGCGGCAGACTTCTGACATTTATGGACAGAGCTTTTTATTCTGGCGGGGCAGCGTTTCAATTTAAGCCTGCGGCCGCAGTTTTATCCGCAAGACGGGCAGGAACCACGGCCTCTTTTGATGTTATTAACAAGTATTTTACGATTTGCTCTATGCCAGTAGTTTCTTCTACCTATTGGAACCATGTTTACGGTGCGCAGCCGGAGGAAGTAACTGAAGATAAAGAAGGGCTTATGACGATGTATAACATCGGCAAAAATATGGCATGGCTGCTGAAATGTATTGCCATCGGAAAAGAAAACGGGCTAACACACCCGGACAACGAAAAAGTATTGACAAATTTTACAAGATGAAGTGGAGGGAAATTCTGATGAATAAAGAGACGGCAGAAAGGGTTCAAAGATTATTTATCGGGGCCGAATCTCCCTTAAGCAGAACAGATCCGGAGTTTATTGAAATTATCGCAAATTTTTCTCAGGACGAAGTAATAAAGGTCAACAAACTGACAGAAAAGGAACAAATGCTCTGTATTTTATCCGCATTGATCGGTTGTCAGGGAATGGGAGAATTTCGGAATATGCTCCATGCAGCTCTCAACACGGGCGTTGATCCCATTGCAATGAAAGAGGTCATCTATCAGGCGACAGCTTATCTTGGGATTGGACGCACCTATGATTTCCTCGCAGCGGCAAATCAGATTATGGAGCAGCATGGTATCGAGCTGCCGCTTGCGCCGCAGGCGACAGCAACCGAAAAGACCAGATTTGATGATGGACTTATGAAACAGGTGGAGCTGTTTGGAGAGGATATGGTGAAGCGGCAGACCGATGGGCCTGTTCTTCGGCGCAATATCAACCGGTGGCTGGCGGACAACTGTTTCGGTGATTACTATACCCGAAATGGCCTGAATGATCAGGAACGTGAGATGATTACGTTTTGTTTCATTCTTGCGCAGGGTGGCTGTGAAAATCAGCTTCGGGGGCACACAGTGGGAAATTTCGGAGTGGGAAATGATAAGGAAAAACTATACAGTATCGTGGAACAGTGTATGCCTTATATCGGCTATCCCCGCAGTCTGAATGCTATGAATATCATAGACGAAGTATCACGGGCAATGGAGAATCAATAGCTTACTGCCGCAAAATATAATTGGTTATGACAAGTGGTTCAAACAAAAGTATTACACAAAGAATTTGCAGGAGGAATTATAATGAACAAATTTACATTTTCTTATCCGACAAAGGTTTATTTTGGGGAAGGGAGCGCAGAGCAGGCTTTCAGCACAGAACTTGACAAAGCTGGAGAAACTGTGATGCTTGCCTTTGGCGGCGGTTCCGTAAAAAAGGTTTGATTGCGGGAAGCATATCAGATGGGTAAAAACATCTGTTGACATAGATCAGGATAAAAGTAAAGGAGCAAAATTTGATGAAAAAATCAACAACCATACTTCTTTCTGCTCTGCTGCTTCTTTCTCTGGCTGCTTGCGGAAATAATAATCAGAATATTGTGGAGGATACAGCAGCAGAAGCGGAGGGCATAACTCCGGTAAGGGAACCTGATTCTCGGCATGGTGCGTAAAGCCACCGGGCCGGCTGCTTCTAAACCGCTGCGAATCCTTCTGCACATAGCTGCGGTCTTGGTTGCCGGATATGGCCTTTATGCTTTCCTGAAAAATCAATTTCTATTTTATATGTTTTTGACATCCTCTTTCGTGTTTTTTGATTTTAAAAGACCTGTCCTGCTCTTTTTTTGCGGAGTATATCGCTATCATGGGTCTGTTCATTTTTCTGGCACATGATACCTCCAAGGGGATTCAGAAACTGGCCGGAAGGAGGAAAAGACTTTTGGAGAAAGAAAAATAACAGTTTTATAGGACTGCTTTTCATTTTGCTGTTATTTACCCTGTTTCTTTAGTTTCAAACCGTCTTTAAATGCTTCACCAACTCTCTCCGTTACCTTGTAATAGCCATGTATGTATGGGCCAAAGGCAATCGCATTTACCAGCGACATATCAATCTTGTCGCCTGTAATGATGCTTTCGTCTGTTGTGACATTTACCACTTTACCGATAACACCGCACCCGTATTTTCCATTCTGGTATTCAATAAACTCGCACTTCAGGCAGAGCGGAAATTCATTAATTACCGGAGCATCCACTGATTCGGCTCTGCTTGCAGTAAGTCCACTGTTCTCAAATTTCGTGGCAACCCGGTTGCCTGATACAACACCGAAATAGTCAGCCTCGACTACATGAGCCGTATCAGCGATACTTACGGTAGATGCCTCTCTTGCTTTGATATTCTTTACAGTCTTATGTGTCTCCGTCAGATTAAGAGCAACATGATCTCTTTCCTGCATGGTTCCCCGGGCAACATTCATGACAGTTACACTGCCGTCTTCGTTGTAGGTTGCTACCCTGCAGGAGGAATATATTCGGTGCGTGAATGGAAAACGATATGGTAAGTGGGAAGTACTGGTAGAGATAAGATCATCCAGAATTAAGTTTTTTATTACCCTGCACTAAAGGAACATTGTTATGTCAATTCGTTTTTATGCGAGTTTTCAGGCGGTAGGGCAAGATTTTACAACAGTTTTACACCTTTTGAAATGTTGTAGTTCTGGATTGGAATGTCTCTCTGATAAAATCTACTACACGAAATTGCATTTGATTCCTTTGAGAATAAGTGTTTTCGTGATCCGGATATTGTAGGAAGGCATAATGTACGCAACCGAGCAGAATTGGAGAAACTTCTGAATATTCTTTTATCTGCTATCGGTTCTCTTACAAACCCGACAAAATTGTCAGCTACTTTCAAAAGTGTTAAGCAGAAAACCATCAGCAACACAACCATCAAAAGATATATCGACTATCTTTGCGATTTCTTCAAAAAGATTATCATCATGAAAGATGCACCTGCACCGTATTACAATGACGATGGGGCGCTGGTTATGAGTCTCTATGATTTCCTGCTGAATGAGAATAGTTTGGATAACTGATTGATGGAAAAGTGCAAAAATATATACTCCAGTTCATGCCCTCAGTTTGCTTCATTTTACTTATGTTGTGATATTTTTAGCGATTAACAGGGCGAGATATGGTTTGCAAATCGGGGCAATGGGGTCAGAGTGGTACTAGAGCGTGTTTGAAAATTCATTCCCGCAATCTGCATCCCCCACTTTGCGGTC
>UQAW01000051.1 GCA_900539175.1 uncultured Lachnospiraceae bacterium | reverse complement strand
TATTCTATCATGTTGTTTTCTGTTTGTCAAGAACTTTTTTAACTTTTTTCAAAGTCTTTTCTGCCGATTTATCTTTCTCTCGACAGCTTATTTATTCTACCACAGGCTGTCCTTCTTTGTCAAGAACTTTTTTCAACTTTTTCCAAGTTGTTCTGTAATAGAAACGGAGAAGGAGGGATTTGAACCCTCGCGCCGCGCAAACGACCTACACCCTTAGCAGGGGCGCCTCTTCAGCCACTTGAGTACTTCTCCAATGCCTAAATACAATACAGTATTTAATTTACATCACGTCGTGACGCATAGATTATTATACAAAACAGGATTGCATTTGTCAACTGCTTTTTAGAATTTATTTTAAATAAATTGATACTTTACTCATTTGCAGCTATTGTGGCCTGAATCCTGTTTTTAACAATTTCCGCAATCTCCGTGGTTTTGAGATCTTTATATTCCTCATATTCCATTGGAGGAAGAAAATGAATCTGAACGGTAATCGGTTTTATAGAGTTTGTATCAAATCCCTTATAAGCATCAATTAAAGCTACTGGAACAATCGGACATCTTGCCTTAACTGCGCTTTTGAAGCTGCCGCCCTTAAAATCCAGAACCTGATTTTGTTGTCTGCTTCTGGTTCCTTCTGCAAATATCACATAGTTTCGCCCCTGTTTTACCTCTGCAGTTACCTGCTGTATGACTTTCATCGATTGTTTCAGATCATTTCGATCAATAAACAATGCTTTCATACAAGCAAATACCTGCTTTAATCCCTGCACTTGTGCCACTTCCTGCTTTGCAACTACCGAAATCGGATTCGGACAGGCATCCAGAATAGCCAGTACATCATACATTCCCTGATGATTGGGAAATAAAATAAAACCATTTTCTTTTGGAATATTCTCTACTCCATGGGCGTCAATCGTTATTCTTCCGCCTTTATTGGCATGTTTTACGATATCCTTCAAAAAGAGATTATGCTCTTCATCCGTATACTTATCCACATGACTGGCGTGATAGCATAACTTTATCCACGTCCATGGCAGATAGAGAATATTTATCAACATCATAAATAAGATCCGTTTCATGGCAATTCTTACACTTCCGTATTTTCATCTGAATCATCTGATGCGTCGGCCTCTGCCCGTTCAAGCAGTCTCTCCAGACTATGATCTTCTGCTGATTCCTGATACTCTGTCACTTCTTCCTGTACATCGGCAGATTTTTCCTGTGCCTGCTCCTCAAATGAATTCTTCTCTTTCTTCTCTCTCACTTTTGCAATGCTTGCTACCGTGATATTTTCGGCAACGTCCATCAACTTAACACCTGAGGTAATTCGTCCAAGTACAGAAATATCAGAACACTGCAGACGAATAATAATTCCCTCTGTAGTGATCAACATAATTTCATTTCCTTCATTCACTGCCTTTACGCCAACTACATTTCCTGTTTTTTCCATGATCTTATAACATTTAACACCTTTACCGCCACGGTTCTGACAAGTAAATTCACTCATGGAAGTTCTTTTTCCAAGACCATTTTCTGATACGATCAGCAAATAGTCTCCCTGGGTGCTGAGCTGCATACCAACCACTTCATCGCCATCCAGAAGATTGATTCCGCGCACTCCCATGGAAATACGGCCGGTACTCCGTACATCGGTCTCTTTAAAACGGATACATTGTCCGCATTTTGTAACAAGGACAATGTCTTTTGTATTGTCGGTAGACTTCACTTCGATTAATTCATCATTATCTCTCAATGCGATCGCAGCAAGTCCTGTCTTTCTTACATTCTCATAGTCTGTGATCGGTGTCTTCTTTACCAGACCATTCTTTGTAGCCATAAACAGGTAATGCCCCTTTTCATACTTACGGATCGGGATTACTGCTGTTATCTTTTCTCCTGGCTGCAATTGAAGCAAGTTTATGATTGCCGTTCCGCGGGCAGTTCTGGATGCCTCCGGAATCTCATAAGCTTTCAGGCGATATACTTTTCCCGTATTAGTGAAGAACATCAGATAATGATGGGTTGTTGTCATCAAAAGTTCCTCGATATAATCGTCCTCTATGGTCTGCATTCCCTTGATTCCCTTTCCGCCGCGGTTCTGAGAACGGAAATTGTCCACGGTCATACGTTTGATATAACCGAGTTTCGTCATCGTGATCACTGTATTTTCCTTTGGAATCAGATCTTCCATGGAAATGTCAAATTCATCGAAACCGATTGATGTTCTTCTCTCATCTCCATATTTTTCTGAGATAGTAAGAATCTCTTTTCTGATTACACGAAGAAGAAGGGTACGGTCAGCCAGAATCGCCTCATACTCCTTAATCTTTGCCATTAATTCTTTATACTCGGTTTCCAGTCTCTCTCTTTCCAATCCGGTCAGCGCACGCAGACGCATATCCACAATTGCCTGAGCCTGAGCATCACTTAATGCAAACTCTTCCATCAAATTTGCTTTTGCTTCCTGTGCGTTGGCAGATCCGCGGATAATCTGGATTACCCGGTCAATATGATCCAGAGCTTTCAGCAGCCCCTCTAAGATATGCGCACGCTCCTGTGCTTTGTTCAGGTCATATTGTGTTCTTCTGGTAACAACCTCTTCCTGATGTGCCAAATACCACTTCAACATATCCAGAAGGTTCAGAATCTTTGGTTCATTGTTCACCAGAGCAAGCATAATAATGCCGAAAGTATCCTGAAGCTGCGTATGCTTATAAAGCTGATTTAAAATTACATTTGCATTGACATCTTTTCGAAGTTCAATACAAATCCGCATACCCTCCCTGTTGGAATGATCGTTAATTGCTGTAATTCCGTCAATTTTCTTATCTTTGACAAGTTCTGCAATTTTCTCGATCAGACGCGCTTTATTTACAAGATATGGAAGTTCTGTAACGATAATCTCACTTTTACCATTTGGCAGAGTCTCAATATTGGTAACCGCACGTACCCTGACTTTTCCCCGCCCTGTCCGGTAGGCCTCCTCAAATCCGCGGGTACCGAGAATCTGCGCTCCGGTAGGAAAATCCGGTCCCTTGACAATTTGTAAAATTTCTTCCAGTTCTGTCTCTCTCTCTTCTTCGATAATGTTATCGATGATCTTTACGACAGCCCCAATCACCTCACGGAGATTGTGAGGCGGAATATTCGTAGCCATACCTACGGCAATACCGGAAGTACCATTGACAAGCAGATTGGGATAACGGGAGGGCAGAACTACCGGTTCCCGCTCCGTCTCATCAAAGTTCGGCTTAAAATCAACCGTATTTTTGTTAATATCTGCAAGCATCTCCACAGAAATCTTACTGAGACGAGCCTCCGTGTAACGCATGGCCGCAGCTCCGTCGCCATCCACAGATCCAAAATTCCCATGTCCGTCCACCAGCGGATATCTTGTTGACCAGTCCTGCGCCATATTCACCAATGCACCATAGATGGAACTGTCTCCGTGAGGATGATATTTACCCATCGTATCACCGACAATACGGGCACATTTTCTGTGCGGCTTGTCAGGTCCATTATTCAGCTCTACCATGGAGAACAGAATTCTTCTCTGCACCGGTTTCAACCCATCCCTTACATCCGGAAGTGCCCGGGAGGCGATTACACTCATGGCATAATCAATATAAGAACTCTCCATCGTCTTCTTCAGATCCACGTCATGGACTTTATCAAAAATATTATCTTCCATCATTTCCTCCATTCTGTGCATACCTTATGGCATATACAGTTCAAATCAACTTTCTTAAATATCCAGATTCTGAACAAATTTTGCGTTTGCCTCAATAAATTCTCTCCGGGGTTCTACCTTATCTCCCATCAAAGTTGTAAACGTCAGATCCAACTCTGAAGAAGCTTCTTCATCCATCTTTACCCTCAGAAGAACCCTGTTTTCCGGATCCATGGTAGTTTCCCAAAGCTGATCCGCATCCATCTCTCCCAGACCTTTGTAACGCTGAATCTTATTGTTGTTATCCCTGCCGATTTCCAGAAGGATTGCCTCTAATTCCTTCTCATCATACGCATACCAGACTTTTTTATTTTTTTCAATCTTGAACAACGGCGGCTGTGCAAGATACACATACCCTTGTTTTATCAATTCCGGCATAAAACGATAAATAAAAGTCAATAATAAGGTGGCAATGTGTGCACCATCTACGTCGGCATCTGTCATAATAATAATTTTATGATAACGCAGTTTACTGATATCAAACTCATCATGGATCCCTGTACCAAATGCGGTAATCATCGCCTTGATTTCGGCATTTGCATAAATTTTGTCCAGACGTGCTTTCTCAACATTTAATATTTTTCCCCGGAGAGGAAGTATCGCCTGTGTTGCACGGCTTCTTGCGGATTTTGCGGAACCACCCGCAGAATCTCCCTCTACGATATAGATTTCACAGTTTGCAGGATTTTTGTCTGTACAATCAGCCAGTTTTCCGGGCAATGACATACCGTCAAGCGCTGACTTTCTCCTTGTCAAGTCACGTGCCTTCCGGGCAGCTTCTCTTGCACGCTGGGATAACAGAGATTTTTCCACAATAATCTTTGCCACAGACGGATTCTGCTCCAGATATAATTCCAGATTATTGCTTACAACACTGTCTACTGCTCCTCTGGCTTCTGAATTCCCCAGTTTCTGTTTCGTCTGTCCTTCAAATTGCGGATCTTCAATCTTGACACTTACAATCGCCGTAAGACCTTCCCGGATATCCTCACCGGTCAGATTCGGCTCATTTTCTTTCAGTAATTTATTTTTATGCGCATACTCGTTAAACGTTTTTGTCAATGCATTCCGAAAGCCCACAATATGAGTACCGCCTTCCGGAGTGGTGATATTATTGACAAACCCGTACGTATTTTCGGTATAGGAATCATTATGCTGCATGGCAACTTCGACCATTACACCATTTACAGTCCCTTCAAAGTACATAATATCTTCATAAAGCGGAGTCTTGCTTTTATTCAAATACTGCACAAACTCCTTGATTCCGCCTTCATAGTGAAATACCTTCTCTACTGGTTCTTCCAACCGAAGGTCTTTAAGCGTAATTCGGATTCCCTTTGTTAAAAATGCAATCTCACGGATTCTTGTCTTGAGCACATCATAATCAAAAACCGTTTCCTCGAAAATCGTATCATCCGGCAGGAAATGAACCATAGTTCCTGTCTTTTCAGGCTCACATTCCCCGATCACTTTGAGCTTATAGATCGTTTTTCCCCGCTCATAACGCTGACGATAGATTTTCCCCTCATGATAGATGGTAACCTCCAGCCAATTTGACAGGGCATTTACAACAGATGCACCTACACCGTGGAGTCCTCCGGATACCTTGTATCCTCCGCCGCCGAATTTTCCTCCGGCATGAAGAATCGTAAATACAACTTCAACCGCTGGCAGTCCTGCTTTGTGGTTAATACCTACAGGAATACCGCGGCCATCGTCAATTACCGTTATGGAATTATCGCCATTAATTGTAACATTGATATTTTTACAATAGCCGGCAAGTGCCTCATCCACCGAATTATCTACGATCTCATATACCAGATGGTGCAATCCTCTGCTGGAAGTGCTGCCGATATACATACCAGGCCGTTTTCGTACTGCTTCCAACCCTTCCAGAATCTGAATCTGATCCGCACCATATTCAACATTTGCATCTACATTTGTTGTACTTTCTGTACTCATGTGATTCCTCCTATATTCCCTGCACAACAGTGCCTTCTACTACCTGAAACACCTTATTAACCCGGAACTGGTTCTCTACAAACTCATCCAGTCCGGTACATGTGATAAATGTCTGTATCTCCCCGATACTTTTCAACAGATAGTTCTGCCGGCTGCTGTCCAGTTCTGACAATACATCATCTAACAAAAGAATCGGTGTATCCTTTATCATCTGCTTTACCAGATAAATCTCCGACAATTTCATAGAAAGCGCCGCAGTTCTCTGCTGACCCTGAGAGCCAAATCTGCGGATATCAATGCCATTCACCTTCACACACAGGTCATCCCGGTGGGGTCCTATGGATGATGACCGCAATTGCAGATCTTTTTCTCTGCTTTTGTGCAGATGTTTTTCAAAATGATCAGCTTCCACATTTGGCTCATAAATTAATTCAATTGCCTCTTTTCCCCCGGTAAGCTGCTTATGAATTTCTGACAATATCTCATTTAACTGCGAAACAAACTTCATCCGTTCCAAAATCAGACTTCTGCCGTACACTACCATCTGTTCATCCCAGATATCCAATGTACTGCGCAAGGATTCCGAATCCCGTATTTCCTTCAGAAGTTTATTTCTCTGCATCACCACTTTATTGTAATTTGCCAACTGAACCAGATAAAAACGATTTAACTGACTCAACTCACTATCTACAAACCTTCTTCTCTCAGAAGGTCCATTTTTGATAATATTCAAATCCTCCGGTGAAAAGAATACGATATTGACAATTCCAAACAATTCGGAAGCCTTCCGTATAGGGACTCCGTCAATTGCTATTCCCTTTGGTTTATTCTTCTTTAAGTGCATATCGATCTTATGCGCAACATCATCTCTGCATACAAACATACGGATATGAGATTCATCTTCGTTAAAATGAATCACTTCACGGTCTTTACTGCCTCTGTGGGATTTTGTGGTTCCGCAAAGATAGACTGCCTCCAGGATATTGGTCTTTCCCTGAGCGTTGTCACCATAAAGGATATTCGTCCCCTGATCGAAAGCAACGCTGAGCGAATTATAATTTCTGAAATTTTTAAGTTCCAAAGACTTCACGTACATGTTGTCAACTCTTTCTAAGTTTACATAATTCAGAATTAACCGTGTGGTTTACATAATATTTTATTCTGTTTTTTCCACCCTTACGTCAGCCCCTTCAAAGGAGAATACATCTCCTGCATAGAGTTTTCTTCCCCTCCGGGTATCCACTTCACCATTTACTTTTACGTTTCCATCCTGAATCTGAAATTTTGCATCCACACCTTCATCCACCAGGCCTGCAAGTTTCATAGCTTGTCCTAATTTGATAAATTCATCTTTTATTTTAATTATTTCCATAATTTTCCTTTTTTATCTGGCAGAATTAAAATTAACAGGTAAAATCAGGTAAATGTAACTCTCTTCATCATTTTTGATAAAGCATGGAGCTTTTGGATTTACCAGATAGATCGAAATTGTTTCATCATCAATGACCCGAAGGGCATCAATCAAAAATTTCGGATTGAAACCAATCATAATATCTTTTCCTTCTTTGGATATATCAATATCTTCTTTCATGGAACCCATAGAAGAATCAATCCGAAGTTGCATACTGTTATCTTCAATGTTGATGATGATTGGTTTTTTGTCACCTTCTTTGACCAGAAGAGTTGCTCTGTCTATACAACTTAAGAATTCACGTTTATTTATCTGAACTTTTGTCTCATAATCACTGGAAAGCATTTGATCAATACGAAAATATTCGCCGTCAATCAGTCGGGATACGACTGTTGTTTGATCAAATTCAAACATGATGTGGTTCTCTGTAAAGAAAATATTTACTTTGTCATTTGTTTCTCCTGACAATATTTTACTGATTTCGTTTAAAGTTTTACCTGGAACAACCACCTTTTTATCTTCATAAGTTTCATTTAGTTCGATTTTGCGAATAGCAATACGATGACCGTCAAGAGATACTACCTTCAGTGTATTATTTTTAATTTCAAATAACTCTCCTGTCATTAATTTATTGTTTTCATTTGCTGCAATAGAAAATATTGTCTGACGGATAACTTCTTTCAAAGTAAATTGTGAGATTGTAATGCAATCATTCCGTTCAATAATTGGTAAATAAGAGAAATCTTCTCCTGATTTACCAGGGATATTGAATTTTGCTTTTTCACAAGTAATTGTGGTAAGTAGATTATCATCTGTTTCAATCGTAACGTAGTTATCTGGAAGACGTCTGACAATTTCTGAAAATATTTTGGCGTCCAGAGCGATGATACCTCTTTCTTCAATGGTGCCTTCAACGATTGTTTCAATTCCAAGTTCCATGTCATTCGAAGTGAATTTAATCTGACTGGCAGAAGCATCAATCAGAATGCACTCGAGAATCGGCATTGTTGTCTTAGAAGGTACTGCTTTCATAACAGTACTTACACTTTTCAAAAGATTCGCTTTTGCAAATACCAGTTTCATGATTGTGTATAACTCCTTTCACGGCCGAAGGCCTTCATAAATAATATATATAAAAGGATTTCGTAATCGTATCCTTAGGGGATGTGTAAAAGTGGAAATGCCATGCAAGCCCTTGAAGTTAAAGGAAAATTTAACTTGAATAAGTCTGTTGAAATCTTCTGTATAGCTTGTGAATGGATTGTGTATAAATTTTAGCAGGTAAGTTGTCCACTTTCTGTACACGTGTTATCCACAGTGTGAATGTTTATAAGTTGCCAGAAAAAAGGTTGCATGAGTAGATGTTAAAGTTACTGTTTTGGAGGATTGATTTTCTTTTTGAGGATATCAATTTCTTCTGTCGTATTGTTATTATTGATATCTGAAAGTTCCTTCTCAATTTTTTCAATACCATGCATAATTGTGGTATGATCTCGATTTCCCATACATTTTCCAATTACAATAAGTGAAACATCGGTCATTTCACGGCAGAGGTACATTGCAATTTGTCGTGGATGAACAATTTTGCTGACACGTTTGCTGCCCATGATGTCAGCAGGGGATAAATCAAAGTGTTCAGCTACTGTGCTGATAATATATTCCGGCGTAATAATTTTCTTTTCGTTAGGTGAAATAATATCTTTCAATACCTGTTCTGCCAGGGAAAGATTGATTTCACGTTTCTCCAGGTTCGCGTAAGCAATAATTTTATTGAGAGAACCTTCAAGTTCACGAATGTTGGATTTGATATTCTTTGCAATATATTCGATTACATCGTCACCTACGTTGTAACCATCAAGTTCTTCTTTTTTACGGAGGATTGCCATTCTTGTCTCGTAGTCAGGACTTTGGATATCAGCAAGAAGCCCCCATTCAAAACGGGAGCGGATTCTGTCTTCCAGAATATCCATATCTTTCGGCGGCCGGTCAGATGATAGGATGATCTGCTTTTTGGCGCCGTGCAGCGTATTAAAAGTATGGAAAAATTCTTCCTGTGTGGATTCTTTTCCTATAATGAACTGTACGTCATCGATGAGCAGAACATCAATATTTCTATATTTTTCGCGAAATTTGCTCATAGCCGTATTGTTTCCATTACGGATGGCTTCAATCAATTCGTTGGTAAATTCTTCACTGGTTGCATATAATATTCTTGAACTCGGATTATTTTTGAGAATAAAGTGTGCAATACTATGCATCAAATGGGTCTTTCCAAGTCCAACACCTCCGTATAAGAACAGTGGATTGTAAATTTCTCCTGGAGATTCGGCTACAGCAAGGGAAGCGGCATGTGCAAATTTGTTATTGCTGCCGACAACAAAGGTATCAAATGTGTATTTTGGATTTAAACCGGCTTCCGCCGCTGTGTTGAAAACCTCCTGTTTGGCCTGTTGGCGTTCGATATCTTCCGGAAGCAGTAATTTAATCTCATAACTGGTACCGGTAATTTCGGCAATTGCTACTTTTAATGGAAGTTTATATTTTTTGCTCACATAATCCAGACCAACTTGTTGGGATGGCACAAGAATTGTTACTACATTACCTTCTACTTCATGTACTTTTAATGGAGCAAGCCAGGTATCAAAGGATACATCCAAAATTTCATGTTCTTCCTTAACTCTATTTAGAATTTCTATCCACTTTTCTTCTACAAGGTTCATAATAATCTCCGCTTCTTAAGATCAATATAAGGTGAGGGTAGACTCCCCGTAAATTTATCACATAATAACTCTACTCTATCTTATAATAAAATGAATTATTAATCAAGTAAGAAAATTTAAGGAATGAAAGAAGTGCCAAGGCAGCGGGAACTTCTGATAAAAAAGATGTGGATATGGGTGTGTATAAAATTTTTTTGTGGATGATGTGGAAAAAAATACGGGGATAAAGATGTGGACAAGTATGTGGAAATATGTGAATAAGAGTTGGTGAATCTTTAGATTAAGTGGTGAAAAAGTTGATTTTATGCTGATTTTAGGAAAAAATAAGATGTGTGGATAAAATTTTTCAGATTTACACAGGAAAATTGGAGAAAAAAAGGGATTGTGTATAAGTGAAAATTTAAATTCACAACGTACACACCAGTAAAATAAAGGGGTTTGGGAGTTTTTTTTGTTTCTATACACACCAATTCCACAAGTTATCCACAAGTTATCCACAATTTGTGGATAACATTTCAGGAACCACAAGATAAAGGACATTTTCTCATGGTATGGATGGATAACTGTGGAATTTATGGGAAAAGTCCAGATTTTGCTTGACTTTGCAAGGGTTTATGAATATAATTGAAATGATGTTTTCATATCTGAGAAATTGTGGTATTTTGACACCGCAGATGTAAGAAAATACGAAATTTATTTCTAATATAAAGGAGGTGCCTTAATTATGAAGATGACATTTCAGCCAAAGAAGAGATCCAGAGCAAAAGTTCACGGATTCAGAGCAAGAATGAGCACAAAAGGCGGAAGAAAAGTTTTAGCTGCCAGAAGATTAAAAGGAAGACATAAATTATCAGCATAAAACCAAGACCGCATTTTATATGTGGTCTTTTCTTCTCTTATGGAATTATTGGAATAATCGACAGGAAAAAAGAGTGGAAGAAAGTTCTTTCCGTAGAAAAGGAAAACTATGAAATATTCAGATAGCTTAAAAAAGAATAAGGATTTTCAACTGGTTTACAGGTATGGAACATCGAAGGCAAACAAATATCTGGTTATGTACGTAAGAGAGAATCAGACAAACCAAAATAGGGTTGGAATTTCAGTAAGTAAAAAAGTCGGGAATAGTGTAGTCAGGCATCATTTGACAAGATTGATCCGGGAGGGATACCGACTGCAGGAAGGATTATTTCGTAGAGGGATTGATGTTGTAATTGTAGTAAGGGTAAATGCTAAGGACTGTACGTACCATGAGATCGAACGTGCAATTTATCATCTTGGTACATTACATCATATCATAGGAAAAAGTCAGGATGAAGACGATTCTAATTAAACTTATAAGATTTTATCAGAAGTATTTGTCACCGCTTAAGAGAACAAAGTGTCCTTATATTCCAACTTGTTCTCAATATGGATTGGAAGCAATTCAGAAGTACGGTGCCTTTAAGGGTAGTTTACTGGCAGCCTGGAGAATATTGAGATGCAACCCATTTTCACATGGTGGTTATGACCCGGTGCCGTAGACGAGAGAATGTATCAGTGACAGAATTTGGGTCACTTAAAGCAGGACAATTTAACATCCGAAAATTGTCTAAGGAGGAAAATAGGTTTGGATATTTTACTTAGTAAATCTACCTGGTTTATTATTAAATGGGTATGTGAAGTATTAGGTGTTTTGATGAATGGAATCTATATCGTACTTGATACGATTGGGATTCCGAATATTGGTCTTGCAATTATATTCTTTACCATTATCATTTATTTAATTTTAACACCGATTCAGATTAAGCAGCAGAAGTTCTCGAAGATGACTTCGGTTATGCAGCCGGAACTTCAGAAAATTCAGAAAAAATATCAGGGAAAGAAAGACCAGAATTCTCAGATGAAGATGCAGGAAGAGACAATGGCTGTCTATCAGAAGTACGGGGTATCTCCAACAGGAACCTGTCTGCCGCTTTTGATTCAGATGCCAATCATGTTTGCCTTGTATCAGGTTATCTATCATATTCCTGGTTACATCGGAAGTGTTAGAAATATGTTTTCCGGTGCAGTGGAAGCGATTCAGGGAATCAGCGGAAACGCGGAAATCTTATCGAAATTTGTTCAGGATAATGCCGTAAGACTTTATAGTAATGTAAATTTTGAAGAAGCATTAACAGCGAATAATATTACAGATATTCTTTATGTTTTGAAACCATCTCAGTGGGACAAGCTGACAGATATCAGTGCATTTTCTGGTATTAGTGATGTTTTAAACAAAGTGCAGGAAAGTACGGAAAGTATCAACATGTTTTTGGGAATTAATATTACAGAATCCCCAATGGATGTTATACGAAGTGCATGGTCTTCACAAAGCTGGCTGTTGTTGATTGGGGCACTTTTGATTCCAATACTGGCATGGTTTACTCAGTGGATCAGTTATAAGTTGATGCCTCAGCCGGCACAAAAAAGCGATAATCCGCAGGGCGGCGGTATGGAGCAGTCTATGAAGATGATGAATACAGTAATGCCGATTATGTCAGCATTTTTCTGTTTATCATTCTCTATTGGTATCGGTATTTACTGGATTGCCGGTGCAGTGATCCGCTGCGTTCAGCAGGTAATAATTAATCGTCATATGTCACATATGGATGTGGAAGATCTGATTGCACAGAATCAGGAAAAGCTGAATAAGAAGCGTGCAAAGCAGGGACTTCCGCCTCAGAAAATTACACAGCAGGCTAAGATGAATGTCCGCAATATTGAAGAGCCGAAGAAGGAAAAATCCAGCGAAGAAAAGCGTCAGGAAAGAAAAAATTCTACGGAATACTACAATAATGCAACGGATCTGAAGCCTGGAAGTCTGGCATCGAAAGCCAATATGGTTCGTCAGTATGATGAAAAGAAGAAGAAAAAGTAAAAAGGGGGATGGGTTATATGGATTTCATAGAAGTATCTGCAAAAACCGTAAATGATGCAATCACAAAAGCGTGTATTGAGTTGAGTGCTTCCAGTGACAGACTGGAAATCCAGGTGGTAAGCGAAGGCAGTTCAGGTTTTCTTGGATTTGGTGCAAAACCTGCAGTGATTAAGGTTCGTGTAAAAGAAGAACCTGCAGAAGAACCAGTAGTAGAGAAAAAGCCAGCAGAAAAACCGGTTTATAAAAGAGAAGTTTCTAAGAAGCCATCTCAGAGAGCTCCGAAAGCAGAAACGGTAAAATCAACTGTTACAAAGAAAGAAGAGTCTGCGGTTGCAGAAAAAATAGAGCAGGAATCGGTAAGAGCAGAAAAGACAGAAGAAGAAATTGTTACGATGAAGGCTTCTGCACAGCAGTTCCTGAACAGTGTATTTAAAGCCATGAACCTGACTGTTGACATCAATATGGAATATAATCAGGGAAATGGATGCCTGGATATTGATTTTTCAGGTGATGACATGGGAATACTGATTGGTAAGAGAGGGCAGACGTTGGATTCGCTGCAGTATCTTACAAGCCTTGTTGTAAACAAAGAACAGAAGGAATATGTTCGTGTTAAACTGGATACTGAGAATTACCGGAAGCGCAGAAAAGAAACGTTGGAGAATCTGGCGAAGAATATCGCTTATAAGGTACGAAAGACCAGAAAGGCAGTATCTCTGGAGCCGATGAATCCTTATGAGAGACGGATTATTCATTCTGCACTGCAGGGAAATAAGTGGGTGGAAACCTATAGCGAAGGGAAAGAGCCTTATCGACATGTGGTGATTACACCAAAGAGATAAGGGAACAGTACACTAGAACAGGACGCAGTAAGGAGTCGGCATTGGCAGCTTACGTTTTTGTGCGGCTTCGACCTTAACAAGCACTAGGAGAACAGCGGCACTGTTTTTGCAGAATCAGGACAATTCGCCGGAAAAACTGATGTTTTTCCGACTCAGTGTCCTTCAACATCTGGCCTGGATAGCCAGATGTTGTCTGTAAAAACAGTGCCGCTGTTCTCTAAATGCTTGTAACAGGTCTGCAGATGCACAGAAACGTAAGCTGCCAATGCCGGCTCCTTACTGTTGGTTGTTGGCGGTGTTTGTGGATTTTAATTGGCTATTGTTTGGTTTCGTTGGTTTATGTTGGAGTAAGTAGAGGCGGAATAGGGAGTAATTTTTTTGCGTTTGATTTGTTGATTTTGTAGGATTTGTTTGTGGGTGTTGGTTGGATGAAATGAATCGGATCGTTGCTTTTTGTTTCTATCTTGATAGTATTCGTTGCTTTTTGGATGACTGTTTTAGGAGGTTGTTGGTTAATGTTAGATTTTATAAGAGGTTTTTCGTGGAGAAGAGGATAGATTTGTGGAAAAGCAGTCATTATTTTAGAGGTTTGGTGGATTGTCAGGTTTTCTTTAAAAATAATGTGTGATACAATGTTATGCGAAAGTAAAATTATATTTTTTATTATAAAGGAAGATTGGGAATGAGACGAAATGAAGATACCATTGCGGCGGTTTCTACGGCTATGGCTCCGTCGGGGATTGGAATTGTGAGATTGAGTGGTCCGGAAGCTGTTGGGATTGCGGATAGGATTTACAGGTCTACGAAGGATGGAAAGAGGCTTTCGGAGCAGAAGACGCATACGATTCACTATGGATATATTGTGGATGGTGAAGTGGAAGTGGATGAAGTTCTGGTTATGCTGATGCGGGGCCCCCATACTTATACGGGTGAGGATACGGTAGAGATCAACTGTCATGGTGGTGTCTTGTCGGTGAAGAAGGTTTTGGAGACGGTAATTGGGCATGGAGCAAGGCCGGCAGAACCGGGGGAATTTACCAAGCGGGCATTTTTGAATGGACGAATTGATCTTTCGCAGGCTGAGGCTGTGATGGATGTAATATCGGCTAAGAATGAATATGCGCTGAAGAGTTCTCTTGGACAGTTGAAGGGATCGGTTTTAGAAAAGATTAAGGACATTCGGGCGGCAATTATTTATGAGATTGCCTTTATAGAATCGGCTCTGGATGATCCCGAGCATATCAGTATTGACGGGTATGGAAAGAAGCTGGAAGGCGTGGTAGGTGAGCAGCTTGGAAAAATCGAAAGGTTATTGGAGAAATCGGATCAAGGGAAGATGATGCAGGAGGGTATTAAGACGGTAATTGTGGGGAAACCGAATGTGGGTAAATCTTCTTTGCTGAATCTTCTGGTGGGTGAAGAGAAGGCCATTGTTACAGAGATTGCCGGGACAACCAGAGATGTATTAGAGGAGACCATTAATCTTCAGGGGATTTCTTTGAGAATGCTGGATACCGCCGGAATCAGGGAGGCTTCGGATAAAGTAGAGCAGATTGGGGTGGATCGGGCAAAGGAACATGCGAAGGACGCAGATCTGATTCTGTATGTAGTGGATGCATCGGTGGCTATGGATCAGAATGATGAAGAGATCCTGGAGTTAATTCGGGGGAAGAAAGCCATTGTTTTATTGAACAAGAGTGACCTTACCAATGTAATCACAGTGGAAGAGATGAAAGAGAAGGTGGATGTTCCGGTGCTGATGATTTCTGCCAGGGAACAGTCTGGAATTGATAAATTGGAAGATACGGTCAAGGGGTTGTTTTTTTCAGGGGAATTGGCATTTAATGATGAAGTTTACATTACAAATATCAGGCATAAAACAGCGCTTAGATCAGCCTGTGAAAGCCTGAAACAGGTGCAGGAAAGTATCCGGATGGATATGCCGGAGGACTTTTTCTCCATTGATTTAATGAGTGCTTATGAGTCCTTGGGAGAGATTATCGGAGAGTCTGCGGGGGAGGATCTGGTCAATGAAATTTTCAGTAAATTTTGTACGGGAAAATAATGCAGGAATGGATAAAGTGGAGGTAGAAAGAGATGCCGCAGATTACAGAAGAATATGATATTGTAGTAATTGGTGCCGGACATGCCGGGTGTGAGGCGGCACTTGCCTGTGCAAGATTAGGGTTGGAGACAATCGTCTTCACGGTAAGTGTGGATTCTATTGCATTGATGCCCTGTAATCCAAATATCGGAGGAAGTTCGAAGGGACATCTTGTGAGAGAGATCGATGCGCTTGGCGGTGAGATGGGGAAAAATATTGACAAAACATTTATTCAGTCCAAGATGCTGAATAGGTCCAAAGGACCGGCGGTTCATTCCCTGAGAGCGCAGGCAGATAAAAGTGAATATAGTCGTTCGATGCGGAGGGTTCTGGAGAATACGGAGCATCTGACGGTAAAGCAGGCAGAGGTAGCGGAACTGATTGTGGAAGAGGGAGTTCTGAAAGGGGTAAAGACTATCTCGGGAGCTTCTTATCTTTGTAAGGCTGCGGTACTTTGCACGGGCGTTTATCTGAATGCAAGGTGCATCTATGGAGATATCAGTGAGTATACAGGACCAAATGGACTGAAGGCAGCCAATCATCTTACGGATTCTCTGGTTGCCAATGGTGTGGAGATGTTTCGGTTTAAGACGGGGACACCGGCTCGTGTGGATAAGAGAAGTATTGATTTCAGTAAGATGGAAGAGCAATTTGGAGATGATAGGGTAGTACCATTTTCCTTTTCTACAAATCCGGAAGATGTACAGATTGACCAGGTATCTTGCTGGCTGACTTATACCAATGAAAAGACGCATGAAATCATCAAAGATAATCTGGATCGTTCCCCTTTATATTCTGGTATGATACATGGCACAGGTCCCAGATATTGTCCGTCAATCGAGGATAAAGTAGTAAAATTTGCGGATAAAAACCGTCATCAGGTATTTCTGGAACCGGAAGGTTTGTATACCAATGAAATGTATATTGGAGGGATGTCAAGTTCTTTGCCGGAGGACGTTCAACATGCGATGTATCATACCGTAGCAGGTCTGGAACATGCAAAAATTGTCCGAAATGCTTATGCAATTGAGTACGATTGTATCAATCCCATGCAGCTTCAGGCAACATTGGAATTCAAGAAAATTAAAGGACTATTTTCGGGCGGACAATTTAATGGAAGCTCTGGTTATGAGGAGGCAGCAGCTCAGGGATTGATTGCCGGAATTAATGCAGCAATGGAGGTAAAGGGGCGGGAATTTTTGATTTTAGACCGTTCAGAATCTTATATCGGAGTGTTGATTGATGATCTGGTTACGAAAGAAACACATGAACCATATCGAATGATGACCAGCCGTGCGGAATATCGTCTCTTACTGCGTCAGGATAATGCAGACTTAAGACTGCGTAAATACGGTTATCAGGTTGGATTGATCAGTGAGGAAGAGTATCAGCATCTGTTGAAAAAAGAAAGCCAGATAGCACATGAAATTAAGCGCGTGGAACATACATTTGTAGGTGCATCTCAGCCGGTGCAGGAACTTTTGAAACGTATGAATTCTACGGTATTAAATAGTGGAAGTTCCCTTGCAGAATTGATCCGGCGTCCGGAATTAACGTATCAGGATCTTGAGAAAATTGATCCGGAACGGCCAAAATTACCGGAAGATGTTCAGGAACAAGTGAACATTAATATCAAGTATGATGGCTATATTAAACGTCAGTTAAAGCAGGTAGAACAGTTTAAGAAGATGGAAAGCAAACGAATACCGGAGGATATTGATTACGATAGTATTCATAGTCTGCGCATTGAGGCAAAGCAGAAATTGAACCTTTTCCGTCCGATGAATATTGGTCAGGCATCCCGTATTTCCGGCGTATCTCCGGCTGACATTTCGGTTCTTCTGGTGTATTTGGAACAGTTGAAAAGGTGAAATCGAAAGATGTTTTAAAGTATAAGAACAGTAAGAAAAATGAAATTTAAAGTGAACTTAGAGGTACAAAATTACATTTGAAATGGGAAAAATAGCATGGAAAAATATGATTTAGAAACTCTGAAAAGAGGGTTGAAAGAGCTGAAAATTGAGTTGAATGAAGATCAGATTCAACAGTTTGTAACATATTATGAGGTGCTTGTTGAGTGGAATTCTTTTATGAATCTGACTGCAATTACAGAGTTCCAAGAGGTAATAATCAAGCATTTTTTGGATAGTCTTGCACTGGTAAATGCGGTTGATTTAAGAAAAACAGAGTCAGTAATAGACATTGGAACAGGTGCAGGATTCCCTGGGATTCCATTAAAAATAGCATACCCTCACTTGAAAATAACACTTCTTGATTCTCTCAATAAGAGGATTAAATTTTTGAACGAAGTGATTCAAAAACTGAATCTGAGAGATATAGAAACCATACATGGACGCGCAGAAGATTTTGCAAAGCAAGCAGTCTACAGAGAACAATATGACCTTTGTGTATCCAGGGCGGTTGCCAATTTATCCTCACTTTCTGAATACTGTCTGCCTTATGTAAAGGTAAATGGACAGTTCATACCATATAAGTCCGGGAATATAGATGAAGAAGTAAAAGAAGCTAAAAAAGCGATTCATATTATGGGTGGGAATGTGGAAAAAATATTCCATTTTCGGCTATTAGATACGGATATGGAGCGCTCTTTAGTTGCTATAAAAAAGATGAAAAGTACTCCTAAAAAATATCCCAGAAAAGCAGGATTACCGACGAAGGAGCCTATTAAGGAACTGTAGAAAAATAAGTAAAATTCTAAGAGTTTTGAAGTAGTATAATAAAATTTGTGAGAGTAAAATAAAATTACTAATAAAAACTGGAAGGGCTCAATTAACGACGACCAACAGGAAAACGCTGAAGTACAGAACTTCGGCGTTTTTTTCACCCTTCTTTCACATTTTTTTCACGAAACTATCAGTAAAAAAACACAAAATTTTCCTAAAATATTTTATGAATTTGGAAATCTATTCTTGTTTTCTGAATAAAAATGATTTTAGCAGTTGTGAAGAAGCAGTTTGTTTTGTGTGTAATCAGGAAAAATGTAAAAGTTAAAGGAGAAAGAAAAGTGATTGAAGTTAAGAATTTGGTAAAGCGTTATGGAGATCAGATAGCTGTCAATGGGCTGAGTTTTAAGATTGAACAAGGAAAAATTTATGGCTTTCTGGGACCGAATGGAGCAGGAAAGTCGACCACCATGAATATGATTACGGGGTATCTGGCGTCAACAGAGGGAGAGATATTGGTAAATGGTCATGATATCCTGGAGGAGCCGGAGGAGGCGAAGAAATGTATTGGATATCTGCCGGAAATACCGCCATTATATATGGAGATGACCGTATATGAGTACCTGATATTTGTGGCTGAGTTAAAAAAAATATCGAAGAAAGAACGAGAAGAGCAAATTGAAGAAGTTATGGAATTGGTAAAAATCAGTGATATGCAGAACCGGCTGATTAAAAATTTGTCAAAGGGATATAAACAGAGAGTTGGACTTGCACAGGCAGTATTGGGATATCCTGAGATTATTATATTGGATGAGCCGACGGTTGGATTGGATCCCAAACAGATTATAGAGATTCGGGATCTGATTAAAAATCTCGGTAAGAAGCATACAGTGATATTAAGTTCGCATATTCTTTCAGAAGTAAGTGCCATATGTGATTATGTTATGATTATTTCTCACGGGAAATTAGTTGCCAGCGATACACCGGAAAACCTGGGGAATATGTTAATCGGCTCTAATATATTGGAACTTACAGTAAAAGGAGAACGTGGAATTATTGTATCGGAATTTGGAACGATTCCCCATATACAGGATATTAAATTTGTGGATTCAGAAGAGGAGGGCTGCATTGATATTACGATTACTGCAAAAAGGGATGTGGATCTGAGAGAAATTATTTTTTATAAGTTGGCGAAAATGAATTGTCCGATTTACAGAATGCAGTCTTCTACAATGTCTCTGGAAGAAGTGTTCCTGGAACTGACAGAGAATGAGGGAAAAGCAGTCAGAACGATGCAGAATAAAAGGGAGAGACAGCAAGAGGAAATACAAAGCAGTGAATCTGAACATGAAACAGAACATGAAACAGAACATGAAACAGAACATGAAACAGGGGATATAGAAATGAGTGAGGTGTAAAAGAATATGACAGCAGTGTATAAAAAGGAATTGAAAAGTTATCTGACTTCAATGATCGGATACATATTTATTGCATTTATCCTGGTGATTGTAGGAATTTATTTTTCGGCTATTAATATAGGATCAGCATGGCCCAGAATAGGTGATACCCTGAGTAATGTAACATTTGTATTTTTAATTGCAGTACCGGTGCTTACAATGCGTGTGATAGCGGAAGAAAGAAGACAAAAGACGGATCAATTATTGCTGACAGCGCCTGTCGGGGTCAGTCAGATCGTATGTGGTAAGTATCTGGCATTGGTAAGCATTTATCTGATTCCAACGATGATTGTATGTTTTTATCCGCTGATATTAAGAAAATATGGGACAGTATCTCTGGCAATGTCCTATACTTCTATTCTTGGATTTTTTCTGTTGGGTTGTGCCGAGATAGCGGTTGGTGTATTCTTATCTTCTGTCACAGAAAGTCAGGTGATTGCAGCAGTTCTTTCATTTACAGTTCTGTTTGGGTGTTATGTATCGGAGGGAATCAGCGGTTTTTTTCCTGAGACATCGGGCTCTTCTTTTGCTGCATTTGCAGTTTTGGGACTTCTTATCTGTATATGGATTGGTTCTATGATAAAAAACCTGATATTGACAGTTGTGATGCTAATATTATGTGAAGGCAGTTTGGCAGCGGCTTATGTGATAAAATCGTCCTTGTTTGAAGGAGCTATTCAGAAGTTTTTTCAGGTATTTAATTTTACAGAGCATTTCAGTACCTTTACCAGCGGCATCTTAGATATCAATGGAATTGTTTATTTTTTGTCGGTTGCGGTGATATGTTTATTTCTGGCAAGTCAAATGATTCAGAAAAGGCGTTGGAATTAAGGAGGAAATGGGATGAAAATTGATAGAAAAGGCAGAATAGAAAGAATCAGAAAAAAAATTACAATTGATCATATAAAGCATACCTTCACTGGAGAAGAACAGAAAAAACATCTGAAACAAGGTTCTTATTCGTCTGTTATGACGATTGTTGTCCTTGCAGTGATTGTTGCGGCAAATCTGGTAATTAGTCAGATTCCTTCTTCGGTGACGCAGATTGATGTGAGCGAAGAGAAGTTGTATACATTATCAGAGGAAGGAAAGTTGCTCGCAAAGAATCTGAAAAAAGAAGTTACTTTGTATTATTATGTGAATCATGGATCGGAGGATGATAATATATTGAAACTTCTTGAAAATTTCGAGAATGCTTCCGGGCAGATTAAAGTAGAAAAGATTGATCCGGATTTGCACCCCAATTTTACGGCACAATATACCTCAGATACAATACATAGCGGCAGTATCATCGTTGCATGCGGAGAGAAGAGTAAAATTCTGGATCAAAGTGATTTGTATGAAACAGAAATCAGTTATCAGACAATGTCACAGCAAACTACAGGATTTGATGGAGAAGGACAGATTGCAAGCGCTATGTCTTATGTGACAAATGATGATATGCCGATCCTTTATACGCTGACCGGACATAATGAAACAGAAATTGGAACAAATCTGACAAATGCCGTTGAGAAGGCAAACCTTGAGATTCAGTCTCTGAATTTGATTTCCGGTGAGTCAGTACCGGAAGATGCAGAATTGCTTATAATTGCGGCTCCGAAGAAGGATTTATCTGAGGAAGAGGCGAAAAAGATCATTAATTATCTGGAGAATGGAGGTAATTTATTACTGTTTTCTTATTTTACCAGCGATGAAATGCCCAATTTTGATTCAATTTTAGCAAGTTACGGACTTAAGCGTGACAGAGGATTAATTTTAGAGGGAGATGGGCAACATTATTATCCGCAGCTTCCTGATTATCTGATTCCGGATTTGAGCAGTAGTTCAGAAATTACAGCAGATTTGGCTGGTAATACTTATGTACTTATACCGGATGCACAGGCAATTAAGAGATTAGATCAATATAGAGATACTTTATCAATAACCAGCTTCATCAGTACAACAGAGCAGGCTTATATTAAGAAACTTGATGGAAATGAACAGATAACGGCAGAAAAATCAGAAGAGGACGAAGAAGGAGTCTTTGATCTGGCTGTATCTGTAAAGGAGAGTGTTGGAGAAGATAAAGAGACAGAGATTATTTACTTTTCATCTGTGGGTATGTTAGAGGATGATGTGGATAACTCGGTCAGCGGGGGCAATACAAGTGTATTAATCCGTGCAATTACAAGTATGTGTGATGTGGATTCGGATACAGTTGTTACAATACCCAGTAAGAGTTTATCCGTTGGTTATCTGAGTTTAACGGATTATGACAGCAGCTATTGGAGGCTGATAACGATTGGAGTGATTCCTGGTCTTATCGTGCTTGTTGGTTTTGTAATCTGGATGAAGAGGAGAAAACAGTAATGAAGAAAAAGAAATACCTGAAACTTCTTATTTGTCTGATTGTATTTGTTTTATTAATGGCTCTATATGTAGGAATCAAAAAGCAAGATTTGAAGAAGGAAGAAAACGAAGAATCATCTTTTATAGAAGTGACAGCTTTAAATACCGAAGATATTACAGGTATATCTTTTTATATTGGTGATGAGCAAGTCTCTTTTGCAAAAAAGGATGCAACATGGCTGATGGAGGAAGAGGAGGGTTTTCCGTTGGATGATTCAAAAATAGTCAGCATATTAGAAGAGGTTGCGACATTAAATGCAAGTCGAAAACTTGAAAATATATCAGATTTAAGTGAGTTCGGTTTGGAAAGTCCCCTGAACACCATTACATTGACTGGTTCTGATGGAATCATTACAACAATTGAAATTGGAGAAAAAAATACAACGACCAACAATACTTATATTTCTTTAAATCACGAGAAGAATACAATTTATACCGTCAGTACAGATTTTACAGTTCTTTTACCGGAGAGTAAGAGGAATCTTGGCGGAGGAGAGACATTTCCGGCAATTGACTCTTCGAATATTACAAGCATTACGATAGAAGGGCAGAATAAAAAAGTCGCTCTGGAAGTCAGTGATGATGTTTGGTATGTTATGGATGAGCAGGGAAACAGATATTCTGCAGATCATACATCCGTCAGTGCAGTGGAAACTGCAATTACAGGTTGTTCCTATGAACAGTTGGTTGATTATAAGGGTGAAAATATGGAACCGTACGGGTTGGGGCAGCCGGCTGCGACTATTTGTATTTGTTATAGGGAAGAACAGGAGCAAACAGATGACGGGGAAGTTTCAGCAGGAGAATCGGTGTATGAGGAGAAAAAGATTGTTCTGAAGGTTGGAGATAAAGATGAAAGGGGAAATTATTATGTCAATGTTGATGGATCTAAGGAGGTACATACGATTGCAGCAGAATCTTTAGAAACTATGTTGGAAAAAGAAGCACAAGATTACTGGAACCTTGAAATAAGTTCAATTGCAGAAGAGTCAGTCAAAGGACTGACCGTTACATATGAAGATAAAACGACAGACCTTAAAAGAAATGTGATAGAAACTACCGATGATGATGGCAATTTATCCAGTGATACGATCTATACTTTAGATGGTATAGAAATCGATGGTTCTGTATTCAGTCAGTTTTATAACAAGGTGACAAGTTTAAGTGCGCAGAGTAAGAGTAAGGAACTTACTACTGGCAGAATGGCGAATATGAAAATAGTCTTTCATATGAATGATGACAGCGATAAGGAGGTTACATATACTTCTTATGACGAAAATTTTTATTTGGCAAAAGACACGGAAGGGAGGTATGGACTGGTAGGAAAGATGGCAATAAGAGAATTATTTACTGCTTTTGAAAGCATGCAATAAATGTTTTGCAGCAACAATCATTGTGAAACATCTGACTTTCATGAATGGTGATGTCTGCGCCAGCAGACATGTCCGTTTACTATAAGAAAGTTCAGGAAACGAAAATTTGATTTTCATTTCCTGAACTTTTTTGTACTGATTCTAAAAGAAAATATCAAGATGCTCTGATACGGCAATTGGTGTCTCTAAATGAGGAAGATGCTTGCTCTTAGAAAGAATTACGGATTCAACTGAGGTGTTCATTGCAGTGTAGAGAGCAATTGTTTCCTGAATTCCGGCTTTATTAGAACCACCAATAATGTAAATACTATGATCAATGGATTTTAAAGCATGGCAAATATTCAAATACATATAATTTCCGACGATACTGGATAAAAGATATTTCCCGTTACATTTGCCGCGGTGTGCACTTTCATAATAAGCATCAATGTCCAAATGGTTTGTATGAAATGGATTATAAAGCCATTTTTCGGTGAAAAGCAGTTCAATATTGCCTTTTGAAATAATAAAGTTATATAAAAGTGTGCCAATCAGAGGAAGTTCTAACAGACCTTTTACGAACTTGCTTCTTTTATTCGGGACTTGGTTCAAAACTGCCAGATCTTCCGGATTAATCAGCATAATCTTTTTAAAATATGCGGGACTTTGATTGCATGCAGTAATAACAAAAGAGGAAGAAAGTCCGGTTGCAATGATATCCGTAGGCTCTTTTATAATTTGTTCTGTAAAATTAGTAATTAATTGTACAAATAGATAATTCGTATAAGTAATACACGGTTTATCCGAACGCCCACATCCAAGCAAATCTATCGTATAGACAGTATGTTGTTTGACAAGGTGATTTATCATTTTATTCCATTCGTAGGAACTGGCAGATACATTAAGATCGTGAATAAGAAGAATAGGGCTACCAGTTCCCTGCTTGGTATAATAGATATTTCCGTAACGCCATTTGAAATAATTCTGATCATCAGAATTTAATATATTCTTTACAACTGCGGAGGCAGCAATTACTTTATTTACTATGTGGATGGTAGCTGCAGCACCAGCGGTTAACAGACTGGCTGTAATCAGTTTCTTTTTCATGTTTTTCATAAAAATTCTCCTCTAACTATTGGCTCTATATCAAGTTACGAGTTATTTAAAAAGTGTAATAGTGATAGTATTGAGAAATTGTGATAGTTTTAGTATAGTCTAAAATTACTGATTTTACAAGCCTTCCTTAAAAAATAAAAAAACTTTAAAAGAACAATAGTACCAGATGTTTCACGTGAAACATTAATGGGATTGTGTAAAACATAGAAAATGTTTCACGTGAAACATTTTCATGGAATTTTAGATCATAAGATGCTATACTATCCATAGGAAAGTATAAAATAAGTAACTGAAAACTCTTTCGGAGTAGATTTGAAATTCGGAAGGGCTTTGTGATTGCCGATGTCAGGGGCTTTCATAGTAAACGGATATGTCTGCTGATGCAGACATATCCATTCATGAAAGTCGATTGCTCCGCACTTCGTGCTCCCGCAATCGCCGCCAGTATTCGTAATCCGGGCTGTCGCCCTCCTTACTCATACCGGCTTGCCCGTCCAATATCCATGATCCTGCGCGTGCAAGCACGTTTCGGTTCATGGCTGCTGTCCGAGGCTTTCATAGTAAATGGAAGGAGGAAGTGTTTTGGGAAGAAGTATTGCTATAGCAAACCAAAAGGGTGGTGTGGGTAAATCCACAACGGCTATTAATCTTTCTGCATGTCTTGCCGAAGCAGGAAATAAAGTTCTCACCATCGATCTTGACCCTCAGGGAAATACTACAAGTGGGCTTGGTGTGGAAAAAAATGAGGTTGAAAATACAGTGTATGAGTTGCTTTTGGAAGAGTGTGAATTAAATGACTGTATGATTAAACTTGAAGTAGAAAATTTGTCTTTGATTCCATCCAATGTCAATCTCGCGGGTGCTGAGATTGAATTAATCGGCGTGGAAAATAAGGAATTTATACTGAAAAATAGTATAGATAAAATAAGAGAACAGTATGATTTTATTATTATTGACTGTCCCCCATCTTTAAATATGCTTACAATCAATGCAATGACAACAGCAAATACGGTTTTGGTTCCAATTCAGTGTGAATATTATGCTTTAGAGGGGTTGACACAGCTCATGCATACTATTGATTTGGTACAGGAACGTTTGAATCCGGACCTTGAGATTGAGGGGGTCGTGTTCACTATGTATGATGCGCGCACGAATTTGTCTCTCCAAGTGGTTGAAAATGTAAAGAATAATTTGAATCAGAATATTTATAAGACAATCATACCGAGAAATGTAAGACTTGCTGAGGCTCCGAGCTATGGACTTCCAATTACTTTATATGATAAAAAATCAGCAGGTGCTGAGAGTTATCGGCTTTTGGCAGAAGAAGTGATACATAGGGGGGATGAGGGATGGCAGTAAAAAAAGCAGGCTTAGGAAAAGGATTGGATTCATTGATTCCATCCGGAACAACAAAAAACAGGGGAGTGGCTGCGACAACGAAAAAGGAAGGGGAAACAGTAAAAGTTGTCGAAAAAATAGTAGAAAAGATTGTGGAAAAACCGGCGGATATTTACTTGAATATTATGGAGATAGAGCCCAACCGCGACCAGCCGCGAAAAGTATTTGATGAAGATGCACTCCTGGAATTGGCTGATTCCATTAAACAATTTGGAATTTTACAGCCAATTTTAGTACAAAAAAAAGAGAATTATTATGAAATTATTGCCGGAGAAAGAAGATGGAGAGCGGCGAAATTGGCAGGTTTGAAAAAGGTTCCTGTTATTATAAAAGAGTTTTCAGAGCAGGAAGCGGTGGAAATTTCACTGATTGAGAACATCCAAAGAGAAAATCTAAATCCGATTGAGGAAGCAATCGCTTATAAACGTTTGATAGAAGAGTTTTCATTAAAACAGGATGAAGTAGCAGAACGTGTTTCAAAAAGCCGTACAGCGGTTACAAATTCTATGCGTCTGTTAAAATTGGATGAAAGAGTTCGTCAAATGGTAATTGATGAAATGCTTTCCACAGGACATGCCAGAACCTTGTTGGCTATTGAGGATGCCGAATTGCAATATTCGGTGGCAATGAGGATCTTTGATGAAAAATTAAGCGTCAGAGAGACTGAAAAACTGGTAAAAGATATTATGAATCCAAAAAAAAGAGTGGAAAAAGTGCAGGATTCAGCCACAGAGGCAATATACAGGGGTCTGGAGGAGCGAATTAAAGGTATCCTGGGGACAAAAGTATCTATACATAGAAGCGGCAAACAGAAGGGGAAGATAGAGATTGAATACTATTCTCAGGATGAACTGGAACGTATTATGGACTTATTTGAGTCGATTGGTTAAGGGGAGAGTACAAGATGAATAATCTATTTGACGCGTTGGGAATTGATATTGGAATTGTTGTGTTGCTGCTGATTATTCTTGTGATAATTATGACAGTCATGACTGTGAGTATGTCAATTCAGTTGAATCGTTTGAAAAGAAAGTACAAAGTTTTTATGAAAGGGAAGGATGCGCAATCTTTGGAGCGTGTCTTTGCTGCAAAGTTTAAAGAAATTGATAAACTGACCAAGGTGAATGAGGGGTATCAGTTTGATATTGAGCTGATTAAGAAAGGTTATGATAAAACCTTAAATAAGTATGGTATTGTAAAGTATGATGCGTTTGATGATGTTGGAGGAAAGCTTAGTTTTGCATTAGCGATGTTGGATCAGAATAATACAGGATTTATATTGGACGCCATCCACAGTCGGGATAATTGCTTTCTCTATTTGAAAGAAATTGTGAAGGGTGAGTCCTATATCATGTTAAGTGCTGAGGAGATAAAGGCATTAAAGCAGGCTGTCAATTTTAATGTAGAAGAAGAATTAATAGGATAAGTAATTGGAAGAGAGGATTTTGTATTTATCAGAGTCCTCCCTTTTTTAGTTGAGAGGAAGATTGGAATGCAAGTTATTTTCATAATGGTTGTTCTTGAACGAGGGAAAAGGGATAAACAAAAAATGCAAATTAACTTTAAGTAAAAATATTATACTTTCAATGATTTTAACTAGTCAAAACGTAGATGGAATGCTTAAAAATTATAAATTTTATCTGTGTTTTTGGTTTGAGCTTTAGTTAAATTGCAGTAGGATTATCAATCTGAATTTGAATTATGTAAAATTATTATGTAAACTTCCACCAAAAATATTATGTATATGAATGTATAAATATACAGCGATTGTGGAGCGTTATAGTATTGGCGAATATGTTAAAAACATAATTTGTTATGATACCAGGGTCAAAAGGTTATGCGTTTCATGCTTGCATGAAAAAGCATGACT
>UQAW01000050.1 GCA_900539175.1 uncultured Lachnospiraceae bacterium | reverse complement strand
ACTGCAGGCGCGTTCATCAAAGCACGGCCGATGGCAACACGCTGCTGCTGACCACCCGAAAGCTGATTTGGCAAGTGATTTTTTCGTTCCTGCAGTCCCAACAGATTCAGAAGGTCATCCAGTCGTTCCTGGTTTACTTTCCGCTTGTCCATCAGAATCGGCAATGTGATATTTTCCACCACATTCAGAGTGGGAATAAGGTTGTGGAACTGATAAATCAGCCCCACCTGCCGTCTGCGGAAAATGGCAAGCTTTTCATTGCTTCCTGCATACACATCCTGCCCATTCAGGTAGATCTTTCCGCTTGTAGGCACATCCACGCCCGCAATAGCATGAAGTAATGTGGATTTACCGGAACCGGAGGAGCCGATGATTGCGGTAAAGTCCCCCTTTTCGATTGTGAGTGAAACATGGTCCAGTGCGGTAACCTGGTTTTCTCCCTTACCGTAGACCTTACATAGATTTTCAATCTTTAAAAACTCCATTATGTGAGCCTCCTTTTTCTAAATGTTCAAAGCCCGGCTTTGAACTCACCCATATAATAGAACTTCCAGCTTACATTTCTGTGACTTTTCAGTGAGAGATTCGTCACTTTGGAAAACGAATGTAAAAAACCGCACCGCCTTGCGGGTGGTTTTTTGCAGTAATCGTTCCGCCCTGCCGGGTTATAATCATCTTGCAGAGCGCTAATCCGATACCGTATCCCACAGCATCCTCATTTTTTCCACGATAAAACCGTTCAAACAAACGGGGCAAATCTTCTTTTTCAAAGCCTGCTCCACTGTCATGGATAGTGATCTCACCAAACAGCGGGGTATCCTCACAGACAATTTTAATCTCGCCGTTATCACCTGCACTCTGTACACAATTTTTAAGGATGTTTTGAATGGCTTCTGAAAGCCACCCGGAATCTCCCTGAATGACCATTCCGTCCGGCACTTCTTTTTGTAAAGCAATATTGTGTAATTCCATAGAAATCAGAAGCGGGCGAACGGCAGCATTGAGCAGGCAGTTCACATCGACCGGGACACTTTGAAAAACGACAATGCCCGCATCCAGACGGGATAATTTTAATAAGGCGTCAAGCAACCACTCCATTTGTACAAACAATTCCTCTGTTTCGCGCAGTAATGCTATCCGTTCCGCTTTTTCAGGATTCTTTTCTAATAATGACAGAATAAGGGCGGCGGATGTAAGCGGTGTGCGGAGTTGATGAGCAATGTCAGCGAGGGAGTCGGCAAGATGTTCCTTTTCGTTTTTCAGTGCCCTGTTCTGCTCCCGGATGCGCAGTGTCATTTTTGATATTTCACTTTGCAGAATAGAAAGCTCGCCCTCGTCTGATTCACTGATATATATATGGTCAGCGTTATGAAGAACAAGATCAATTTGCTCTGAAATACGGGCAATGCTTTGATAGCGTGCTTTTGTAAATACAAAAAAAGCTGTTCCAAAGGAGACGGCAGATAAAATGGCAAGAATTCCGGCTGTGGTATTACTTGCAAATCCCAACGTGATAAGGGTAACGGTGATGAAAGAATATAAGATAACAAATTGCCGAATCTCTCTATTCCGAAACATAGCCGCCTCCCAATCGGTAGCCCGTTCCACGAACCGTCAAAATAATCTGCGGATTTGTAGGATCATCCTCAATCTTCTCCCGCAAACGCTTGATGTATACAGTCAGTGTATTGTCCGTGACAAACTCACCTGCTGCGTCCCACAATTCGTTAAGTAGTCTGTCCCGTGTGAGAATGTTTTTGGGGTTGTTGATAAATATCAGCAGTAACCGGTACTCTAATGCAGAGAGAAAAACCTCTTTGCCGTCTTTTTTCACAATACCGCTGGCCGCATCCACAGAAAGTCCGCAGATTTCAAAAGCGGAGGAAGCGCTTCCGAATTTTCTCAGAGCAGTTCCGATCCGGGCTATCAATTCACGCGGGCGAAAAGGCTTGGTGATATAGTCGTCCGCCCCCATATTCAGTCCGGTAACAACACTTGCTTCATCGCCGGAAGCTGTCAGAAAGATCACGGGAATAGACTGGGTTTGTTTAATCTCTGTGCAGACGGTAAAGCCGTTTCCGTCCGGAAGAGAAATGTCCACCAGCGCCAAATCGTATTTATTTGCAGCAAGCAGGGAAATCGCCTCTCTCTGCGTAGGAGCATGAGTAACCGTAAATCCTTCTGAATGAAGTAAAGTGGCAAGATTCTTGGCAATCTTCCGGTCATCCTCAATTAAAAATATCCGTTTCATTTATTTGTACCATCCTTTTCTTTCGTTGCCTTCTTTTTTATTATACTTCTTCCAAAAGAAATACACAAGGCTGCCTGCTTTTGCGGATTTCTTTTGAACGGCAAAACCGGCAGCCGAAGTTATCCTTCCTGCCGCCGGCTTTATAAAGCTGTTCTGATATCTATTTTATTTCACAGTTGCTTTTGGTCATGCTTCTTCTGCGGATTCCTGCAAATATGGATCCTGCAATGTTATGCCATACACTGAAAATTGCACCTGGCAAGGTTGCCAGAGGATTCGCTGCAAAATTTGCCGTTGCAAGAGAAACTGCAAGACCGCTGTTCTGCATTCCTACTTCAATGGCGATAGCTGTTGCCTTTGGATATTCGATTCTTAAAACCTTTGCGATTCCAAGTCCCAAAAGCATTCCCAGCAGATTATGCAGGATTACAACTCCCAGAACCACTGCTCCGCTGGTAATTACTTTTTCCTTATTGCTGGCTATAATTCCTGAGATGATCATAACAATGGAAATTACGGAAACCAGGGGAAGAACCTCATGGATCTTCTCAATCTGCCTGCTGAAGATTTTATGCAGTAAAATTCCAAGCAGTACAGGGATCAAGATTACCTTGACTACGGATAAAATCATCGCCCAAAGGGAAACTTCCACCCATGCACCGCCCAATCCATAAACCAGCAACGGCGTCATGATCGGCGCAATCAATGTGGAAACAATTGTCATTCCCACAGATAATGCCACATCACCTCCGGCAATATAGGTAATCACATTACTTGCTGTTCCGCCCGGACAGCAGCCCACCAAAATGACGCCTATTGCCAGATCAGGTTCCAGACCCAACACTACGGACAAGAGCCATGCACATAGAGGCATTACCGTATACTGGGCAATACAGCCCGCAAGAATTTCTTTTGGCTTTGAAAATACTATTTTAAAATCTTTTGCCTTGATGGTCAGCCCCATGCCGAACATCGCAACTCCAAGAAAGATGGAGGTGTAATTTGTCGCCCAGGAAAATCCTTCCGGTTTCCAAAATGCAGCTGCGGAAAAAAACAGAATAATGATACTGATATATCGAGTGAGAAATGAGGCAATTTTTCCTATATTTTTCATAGCCTACACCTCGTAGCTGAAATTATCAATCAGCCTTGTCTTTCCAATATAGACAGCCATTGCTACCAATACATCCCGCTCTACTTTTTCTACGGGCTGCATCGTAAGTGCATCCACTACAGAAATATAATCAATCTTTGCCAATGGTTCTGCATCAATTACCTTCTTCATTTCCTGCCAAATTGCTGTACTGCTGCATCCGGCTGCGATCACTTCCTGCCCTCTTTGCACCGCACGGTACAGACAAAGCGCTGCTTTCCGTTCCTGGGGATTCAGATACGTATTACGGGAAGATTTCGCCAACCCATCTTCTTCACGAATGATGGGACAGCCCACAATCCGGATATCAAAGTTCAGATCGTTCACCATTTTCCGGATAATCGCAAGCTGCTGGGCGTCCTTCTGACCAAAATATGCCTGATCCGGTGCTACAATATGAAATAATTTGGATACAACCGTGCAGACTCCCCGAAAATGAACGGGACGGGTTTTTCCGCACAGTGTATCGGAAAGTGTTTCTATATTTACATAGGCGCAGGCATTCTGATACATCTCTTCCGGTTCCGGATGAAAAATTAAATCCGCACCGATATCCTCACACAGACGACAATCCCGTTCAAAATCTCTCGGATAATCTTCCAGATCTTCATTGGGACCAAATTGTGTGGGATTGACAAAGACGGATACGACAACCTTGTCATTCTCCTTTCGGCATCTCTGAATCAGACTTGCATGACCCTCGTGCAGAAAGCCCATCGTAGGTACCAGCCCGATGGTATAACCTTGTTTCTTCCATGCACGAATCTGTTCTCTTGTTTCTGAAATTGTTGTTGTTACATTCATAATGCTTCTTCCTCCGCAGCCATTTTTATACATAGGCTGCTTTCTTTCTTCTGGATTTGAAGATAGCCTTTCTCTGATTTCACTGCTTGCCCTGAATGCTTATGTACAACATTCTACATATCTTTCAATAAACCATGTTTTTCATAGTTGGTCTTTTGGCTGATTTTATTCTCCTCATCCACAAAAATGACGGAAGGCTTATGTTCTTTTGCTTCCTGCATATCATAATTGCCGTATGCCATAATAATAATTTTATCACCAACGCTGACACATCTTGCCGCTGCACCGTTCAGACAAATCATACCGCTGCCCGGTTCACCGCAGATGGTGTAAGTTTCAAAACGGCTGCCGTTGTTTACGTCTACAATCTGGACCTTCTCATACTCCAGTATCCCGGCTGCATTCAGCAATTCTTCGTCCACTGTAATGCTGCCCACGTAATCCAGTTCTGCCTGCTTGACGACAGCCCGGTGAATCTTGGATTTTAACATCTCTACTGTCATTTCATACTCCTTTCTGCTTTTAAGTCCTGCTGTTTCGCTGCCGATCCTGCTTCTTGCAGGGAAAAACGGTCAGTTCTGATGCAGGCTCCTTTCCTCTTCTTATTGACTTCTATGAAATGAAACAGTGAATCAGATTGAGTATAGTTTTGATACAAATACTATCTCCAACATGTATTATAGCATACAAAAGAAAATATGCAACAAGGGATCTTCCTTCTTATTCCATATTTACATCAACATACGAACTGATATTCCGAAAATATGTTTGCTATTTGAGGAATCCTCTGCTATAATAAAAATAACCTATCTTTGACAAAGAACTTTGGGCGATTGCGAAATCTTCCGTGAAACGGCTCGGAGATTTGTGATTGTGACTTACTGAGAGGAGTTTATACATATGGCAAATGGAACAATCAGCAAAAAACAACAGGAGATTCTGGACTATCTGAAAGAGACCATCATCAACCGCGGTTTTCCGCCTTCTGTACGGGAAATCTGCAAAGCGGTCGATTTGAAATCAACGTCCTCCGTACACGCACATCTTGAGACACTGGAGAAGAATGGTTATATTCGAAGAGATCCCACCCTTCCCCGTGCGATAGAGATTACGGACGATGACTTTAACCGCAGACGTATCGAACAGTTTGAGAGCGGAGAACCGACTCCGGAACTGGAATTGGCACAAGTGCCTATACTGGGCAAGGTTGCTGCCGGACAACCGCTGCTGGCTGTGGAAAATATTAAAGAGTACATGCCGATTCCCATTTCCCATCTGCCAAATGCCGAGACGTTCATGCTTGAGGTACAGGGGGAAAGTATGATTAATGCAGGAATCCTGGATGGAGATTATGTACTCGTTGAGCAGCGCTCTACCGCAAGAGATGGTGACATGGTGGTAGCTATGGTCGCCGATTCTGCTACGGTGAAAACCTATTATAAAGAAGACGGCTATTACCGCCTGCAGCCGGAGAATGATACCATGGATCCGATTATTGTATACGGGGAACTTCAGATTCTCGGTAAAGTAATCGGTGTGTTCCGGTTTATGGACTGACAGAGTTTTGAATTCAACTTTGTTTGAAGCTTAAAACTGCTGCAATATAAAAATGGAATCTATGTTCTCTGGAAGCAGAACAACATAGATTCCATTTTTTATAACGTGTATCTGAGACGCAATTTGTAAATCTGAACTTTACAACAATGAATAGATCTCCTCTTTACCGATTAACTTCCCGTCTCTCCAGATGCGTTCCAGATCATAAAACAGACGGTTTTCTTCGTCAAACAGATGCAACACTACATCGCCGTAATCCATCAAAATCCAGTTGGCATTCTGATATCCCTCGATCTGTTTCGGCTCAAATCCTGCCTTTCCAAGCATCTCTTCCACGTTATCTGCCATCGCCTGTACCTGATTACGGTTTGTTCCGCTTGCAATCACGAAGTAATCGGCAAGCGTTGAAATATGTTCGATATCAATAATTTTCACATCCTGAGCCTTTTTTTCTTCCATTGCCGCAACTGCAATACGTGTCATTTCTTTTGATTGGTTCATATATTTTTACTCCTCTTTGCTGTTATGGTGATTGCTGTAATAAAGATAAGCCTCTTCCGTTGTCACGTCCATCGTTTTGGGATTCTCTTTCAGATATTCCACCGTATCCTGTAAGATCCGGTACATACACTCATCAAGATCCTGAAATGCAAGTTTTCGGATTTCCGGTAAATTGGGTGCCTTATTTCTGCCGGGTTCAATATAATCGGCGATATAGAGAATCTGTTCCAGTCTGGTCATATCCGGTTTCCCCGTAGTATGACATGCGATTGCACTGAGGATTTCCGTATCCCCTACCCGATACTTTGCCTTTGCCAGATAAGCTCCCAGCTTGGCATGAAGAAGGAATGGATTTTCAACTTCAAATCCAGTCATCGGGATCTGATGCTTTCTGCACATCTCCAGTTTTTTCTTGTTCGGGATACACTTCGCACAATCATGAAGCAGCCCGGCTGTCTGAGCTGCAAATAGATCAACGTCATGCGCCATAGCCAGGGCAGCCGCTGTATACATAACACCTTCTGTGTGACGGAAGCGGTCTTTATCCAGTTCTTTTTTTAACTGTTTTGCTATTTTTATCAAATCATATTTCTGTGAATCCATTCTGTTAATCCTCGTATATTCTCTGATCTATAATATAGTTCCGAACACTTTCCGGAAGATAATAGCGAACGGTCTGATGTTCCTTGATCCAGCTTCGAATGGTCTGGGAAGAGATGTCCAGATTCGGCGTATCCAGTTTCAGGAAACTGCCGTGAAACTGCTCCCGCCGCTGATTCAATACGGATTCAAATACTTCCGGACTTATCTGATTTCTGGTTGCCACCACAATCTTACAGGCATCTGCAATCCTCTGCGGCTCCCTCCAGGTGTCAAAATCAAACAAGGAGTCAGCTCCGATGATAAAATAGAATTCTGACTGCGTATATTGGGCATTTAAGCGTTCCAGTGTACGATAGGTATAACTGTAACCATCCTCGTTCATTTCTTCCAGAGACAGGACAAAATGAGGATTGGAGGAGATGGCACGCCTTACCATCTCAACACGCTGCTCATCACTGGCGCGTCCTATCCTGTTTCGCTTATGGGGAGGATTCCCGGCAGGCATAAACCACACCTCATCCAGTCCGAACTGTTCATAGGCCGCCTCGCCCAGGATCAGATGTCCGATATGAATCGGATTGAAAGTACCGCCCATAATTCCGATTTTTCTTACTTTTTTCATGATATGCTCTGTCCTTATCTTGGCAGTTCAATCTTCTTTTTCTCTTTTTTTCCTTCTTTGTACAGAACAATCTTTTTGCCGATCACCTGTACGACCTGTGATCCGGTACGATCCGCGATTGTCTGCGCCATAAACTTCGGATCATCCATGCAGTTCTGCAGCACACTGATTTTAATCAACTCTCTCGCTTCAAGCGCTTCAGCCACGGAAGCCGTAAATTCTGGCGTTACTGCTGATTTACCGATCTGAAGAATCGGATCCAGATTCATCGCAAGACCTTTCAGATAAGCTCTTTGTTTACTTGTCATATCCCACTCCTATTTTCACTCTTTTATTTATAATAATCAAATTGCAGTCCGTACATCTGTACGGTGTCACCTTCCTGGATACCGGCTGACTCCAACTGTTCCAGAATACCGGAATCCTTCAAAAACTTCTGGAAAAAGGCAAATCCCTTCTCCGAATCCAGATTCGTATAGCCCAACATCTTCTCAATCCGCGGTCCCTCTACGATAAAGAGATGTTCATCCTCTTCCGACTGCTCAACCGTAAACGGCAGATTTTCGACCATCAGCATCTCCTCCGGGAAGAATTCCTGCTCAAACACGATCTTCTCCTGAGGCATTGTATCCAGCATTTCCTGCACATAATACAACAGTTCTTTGAGTCCTTTTCCGGATACCGCTGAAATCGGGAATACCTTCATCCCCTGAGGTTCAAATTCCTCCTTCAGACGCTCAATCGGATCCTGTGCCCCCTCTTCCGTATAAATTGCATCCGTCTTATTGGCTGCAATCACCTGCGGCCGCTTTGCAATCTCCGGATTATAAGCCTCCAGTTCCTGATTAATTTTGTAGATATCATCCACCGGGTCTCTTCCCTCTGTAGAAGCCGCATCCACCAGATGAATCATAACCCTTGTCCGTTCTATATGACGCAGAAACTCATGTCCCAGACCGACACCTTCCGATGCACCCTCGATCAATCCCGGAATATCTGCAATCACAAATCCTCTGCACCCTTCCAGATCCACAACGCCCAAATTTGGATTGAGTGTTGTAAAATGATAATTGGCAATCTTTGGATCTGCATTGGTCACCCTGGACAAAAGCGTTGATTTTCCCACATTCGGAAATCCAACCAATCCCACATCCGCAATCACTTTCAGCTCCATCAAAACCTCCAGCTCCTGCGCCGGCTTTCCGGGCTGTGCATACTTCGGAACCTGCATCGTAGCCGTAGCATAATGCATATTCCCATTACCGCCCTGTCCGCCTTTCAGGACCACCTGCCTCTTGTTCTCCCCGGACATATCTGCAATCACCTTCCGGCTTTCCGCCTCCATAATCACAGTCCCCTCCGGAACCTTCAGCACAATACTCTGCCCATTCTTCCCATGACACCTGCGCTTACCGCCCTGCTCTCCATCCTGAGCCGCAAACTTCCTCTTATACCGGTAATCCACCAAAGTATTCAATCCCTCATCCACTTCAAAGATGACATCTCCGCCTTTCCCGCCATCTCCTCCGTCCGGACCACCATTGGGAACAAACAACTCCCTCCGAAAACTAACATGCCCATCCCCGCCCTTACCGGACCGGATAATAATTCTGGCTCTGTCCGCAAACATAAACATCCTCCTACTCTATCTATCATCCATCCAATCAACACCCTGTTGTTACCAAAACCCAAGCCACCCTCTACCTTCTATTCTACCCAATCTTCCTAATTATACTAAAAAAGCCATACAAATACAAACCATAATCCTTAAAATTCCAAAAGAAATTCATAATTTCATAGCCCATATTCATTTTCAGGCACACTCGGGCGGATAATCTTAAAATCAATTAAAGTATAACAGCCAGGATGCAGGAAGAGCGGAGCGGGGATGGGAACTGCGGCAGGGCAGACTGCATTTGCAGGGGGACTAAGGAACTTAGGCTCTGAAGATTTTGCGTTGTCCGTAAGAATGACACTGTCTGAGCGAAGCGAGTTTGTCATTCTTACGGACGCTTTCAGCAAAACCTTCAGAACCTTAGTTCCTCTTGTCCCCCGAAACCGCAGTCTGCCCTGCCACAGTTCCCATCCCCGCTCCGCTCTTCCGTCCGTCCTATATCTATCCACTCTCTAAAAAAAAGAGGACCCCAAACCCTTAAGTTTGAAGTCCGCCTCATGCCAAATTATTCAGCTACCGGAATAACAGAAACCTGCTTTTTGTCTCTGCCTTTTCTCTGGAATCTAACAACACCGTCTACTGTTGCAAACAGAGTGTCATCTTTACCGCGTCCAACATTCACACCCGGATGGATCTTAGTTCCGCGCTGTCTGTAAAGAATATTTCCAGCTTTTACAAACTGTCCGTCAGCTCTCTTCGCACCTAATCTCTTGGACTCGGAATCTCTACCGTTCTTGGTAGAACCAACTCCCTTTTTATGAGCGAAAAATTGAAGGTTCATCTGTAACATGGTTTTACACCTCCTCGAAAATGATATCAATAAATGCACTGTTTGTTTCATCATCTTCAATTCCCTGAAGTCCCAGACTTAAGGATTTCAACAATAAATCGGCCTCTTTGGAATGTGTGCCGTCAATGGAAAACTTGATACATGCCGAATTCTCATCCGCATCCACGGTAAAGTCATCTTCTGTAAAAGCTTCTATAGAGTTAATGGCATTCGTCACCAGTGCACTGATGGCAGCGCAGATAATATCTTCGCCCTCATCCGCGTAACCTGCATGACCTTCCACCGTAAAACCAATATATTCATGATTTGAATTCTGATAAAACGTTACTCTTGTCATATACCCACCTATTAAGCGTTGATTTTCTCAATCTTAACCTGTGTGTACTGCTGTCTGTGACCGTTTTTCTTGTGGTAACCGGTTTTTCTCTTATACTTGTAAACGATAACTTTTTTTGCTTTTCCGTTCTTTACAACGGAAGCAGTTACGTTCGCATCAGCAACATCTGCTCCGACTTTCAGACCGTCGTTGCTTACTGCAAGTACATTGTCAAATGTAACAGTTTCACCAGCTTCAACACCAAGCTTTTCTACGTTAATGATATCGCCTTCGGCTACTTTGTACTGTTTACCACCTGTTGCAATAATTGCGTACATATGGCACCTCCTATTATCATTACTCGCCAGATTCGGTGGTTGTCCGAGACAACACTTCTACCTCTCTGTGCGGCATACTCATTCATAATACCAGTATTACATAAATTTGTCAATAACAAACTCAAAATTTTCAATGAATCTCCGGCATCTTAGAACATCCGATCGCGATGATACCAGGGCCTGTATGGCAGGCAACACTTAAGGAGAGTGGGGAACCGAATATTTTCATATCCGGAAATGCAGCCTGCACCTCCTCCATCCAAATCCTGACAGCCTCATCCTGTCCGTACGTATAGGAAATCATAAGGCTCATCAGCCCTTTTTTCAGGGGTTCGGCAAATCTTGTTTCCATATCTTTCTTCATTGCTTCCAGCATTACTTTTTTTGCCTGCTTCACTCCGCGCACTTTTGCAAAAGCATCCAGCTTGTCCCCCTGGATCGTCAATACAGGTTTCAGATTCAGTACGGTACCGATCATGGCTGCGGCGGGAGTAACACGTCCGCCTTTCTTCAGATATTTCAAGGTATCTACCATCAGATAGATACTGGCTTCCAGTGCATCTTTTTCCAGAATTTCTTTTATCTGTGCCCCTGTATAGCCTGCACCTGCAAGAGCCCTGGCATCCAACACCGACTGATATTGTGTGATAGAAATGCGCTTGTTATCCACAACAAATACAGAACCTTCAAAATCCGCTGCCAGAGCCAGAGCCGTAGCGCAGGATGCAGATAATCCGCTTGACATTGGAATATAGACAATCTCATCATACTCTTTCAGAAGCTTATTCCATAGATCCATAACATCTCCCGGAGATGGCTGCGAAGTGGAAACATTGGCATCCTCTGCAAGAAGCCTGAAAAACTCTTCCTGACTTAAATCTATTCCTTCATAATGAACATTATCGTTGATAAAAAAAGGCATCGGCAGAACAACAACACCCAGCTTTTCTGCTTCCTCCTGTGTCATTCCACTGTTGCTATCGGTTACAACCACTATATCCGACATAAAAACCTCCTTCACATAATTCTCTAAAGCATGCTTTCTCAGCCTGTACCCATTATAGCATAAATTATTGAATTTGCAATGCAGCAAAAAGTCCCAGGCAAAAGCAGATGATTCCCACAGCAATCGCCAGTATGGAAGGGATGAGAATCAGACACAGATTTCGTGTCTGTGTGGCTGAGGGAAAGAATTCAACCCGCTTTGTCTTGTCTGCTTTTTTTATCATCCAAAAACCAAGATACACCAGGAAGGGGCCAAGGCTTCCCATCACCCAGTAGATTCCAATTATACTTAAATTCAATTCCTGATCTGCCTGCTGTACGGATGCGTCCATGAATTGCTGATATTCCGGCATCCGGTCTGAAAAACCTCTAAGTAAAAGCAACATCAGTACGGATACAAAATTATTCAGAAAATGCAGAAAGGAATTATAGATCATGTTGCCGCTCTTGGTCAGCATCAGACACATCAGAAAACCGATGAGAGATGTAGAAATAAGCTTCATTGGATCCATATGAAAAATTCCAAATGTAACCCCCACAATCAAAGCAGAGAGCAACGGGTAACGAATTCCTGACAGAGAATGAAAAAACACACCTCGAAAAGTCAATTCTTCTCCAATTGCAGGCATAACGGCAATAATCAGAATCAAAACCACGCCTGGAACGCCCTGAATAATATTCATAAAACGCATACTGGTATTGACCCCTGCGGAAGGAAACAGATAGGTTAAAGTAATGGAAATCGGCAGATTAATCAGAAAGCTTCCGAGCCATAGCACAATGCTTCCGCCGATACCGATTCCGGCAGGTTTTTTCCGCGGAAAGACAACCGATAAATCCCGTCCAAGAATCCGTACATAAAAAACAGGAACCAGGATAAACATAAGCTGTACCAGAAACGTTCCCCAGATTCCCCAGGAACTGGGAATGATCCGCGAAAGTCCCAGATATGCAGCAAACATCCCGATAATAAAAACAATCCCCTGATAAGGTTTTAATGACCTTTTTTGTGAATTTTCAAACTCATGCATAGTCAGATCCTTTCCTGCCATCAGCAAGTACTTCCTTCAAAGATTTTCTTGTTTTCTTTCTGGTTACTTCCACAATCTGCAGCTTTGTCATATCGACAACCACAGTCTGAGAAGGATCTTTTTTCAAAACATTCGAAAGTACACCCATGATCTCCTCACGATGCTTTTGTTGTTTTAGATTAATAAAATCAATCAGTATAATACCAGATAGTTGACGCAGGCGAAGCTGATAAGCAATTTCATGAGCTGCTTCCAGATTAATCTTCCGATATAACGCTTCCGCGTCCTTTTTCGTCTCACATTTTCCGGAATTAACATCTATGGCGATAAAGGCTTCTGTCTGTTGAATCACCAGAAATCCACCGGACTTCAGCCAGACCTTTTCCTGTAATCCATCTTCCAGCGTCTTCTCAAAACGATAGAGTTTGTACAGGGGAAGCATCGGATCTTCATAAAGCCGTACCTTTTCTTTTTGAAAAAAGCCTGTCTGCTCGATATAATGAACAACATCCTGATAAACAGCAGGAAGATCGGTAACAACCTCATTAAGCTCCGATACCGGAATCCTCTGCAAAAGCCCTGCCCATTCAGGCTGCGCCTGCCGAATACAGCTAAAGCAGGTACGGGTAATTCCGTATTGTAAAACATTTTGGCATTCACAGGTAAGCGCTGTATATTCCTCCAGAATCTCCTGGTTTGTGGCACATGCAGCTTCTGTACGGACAATCACTCCTATGTTTTCTTCTTTTTTACTCTCCAATAATTGCTTCAGACGCTCTTTGTCACGTTTTTCCAACTTAGAGGACATTCCTAATTGATGTTCTCCCGTTGTCAAAACCAGATACTTGCCAGTGAAACTTAGATTCGTACTGACTGCCGGAAGCTTTTCCTTTAAGGCTTCCCGTACCACCTGTACGAGAAGCTCATCGCCGGGTTTTGGCATTCCCTGCCTTTGAGGCTGCTTATAGACTGGAGATGTACAGTCTTTGAGAGACAGAAAACACATCTGATTATGATCCAGACGAACAAATGCCGCCTTCAGGTCATGCGCCACCCGCTCGACCTTACCAAGATAAATATCTCCAAGCATGGAACGTGTTTTAACGCTTTGAAGATATAGGTCCAGAACACGGTTCTCCTCCCAGAGAGCAGAAATCTGAAGCGTATCCTCGCCATAGGGCATTTGTGTAATCACAATTTTTTTACTCAATTTCTTCCCCCAGATTTTCCAATGATATCAGCTTCCGCTTGGACTCGCTGCCCAGATCCGCATATACCTCCTGCCGATGTATCATCAACGCAAATTCGTCCAACTCGGCGCCCAGATAAGCAGCAAAACTTTTTATCACCATCTCTGGTTTCAGATTTCTGACACTGCCGCTGGATAACTGCATGAAAATTCCGTTCTCCCTTACCTCCATCTGGTAAATCCACGGCCGGATGTCAACTTCTCTCTCGCCCTTTTTGCCAGGCTTCATACAGAGAATCTGTTCCTGTACCAGGTAATCTGCCATACGCTCTTTCCACCCATCCGGCAATTCTTTTCCCGGACGGAACGTAACCAGATAATCTGCGGCGGATACCAAAGACATGGCATTCGAGGATTTTTCATCCGGAATCTTCCGGATACTTAAAATTTGCATCCCTTCAACCATCGCATCGTTCAGCCGCTTTTCCATGACTGCAGAGGCCTGTGCTGTCCGAAGTTCCATATCGAAATACTCTCCGTCACTGGTAACACCCACACCAAGAGGAGCCGCAAATGACATGATCATATGGGGACTGAATCCGCTGGAATAAGCAATATCTATACCTGCACGGCGGATTGCCTTCTGGAAATACCGCATGGTGTCCAGATGACCGATAAACTTCATTACTCCTGTTTTCGTAAACTTTACTCTAACCTTCATAACAGACACCTCCGCCATAATTTTTTCCTCCGCACCCGGAACAACGCATCCTGCAGTTTGGAGTCACTTTCTCTGCACGGGCGGTGTTCCATTCGCGAATCAGGAATTCTTTTGTCACACCGATGTTGATAAAATCCCAGGGAAGAATCTCTTCTGTGCTTCTGTCACGGACGGTATAAAAATCAGTATCAATCCCACACTCGGCAAATGCCTGCTCCCAGCATTCCGGTCGGAAAGATTCACTCCAGGCATCAAAGATTGCTCCTGCCTCATAAGCCTTTTGGATCGCCGGTGCCAGTCTTCGGTCCCCACGGGCAAGAATACCTTCCAGTACTGTCACATCTGCCTCGTGATAATTATATTTGATGCTTTTTTGATTCACCTGCGCTTTTACTTCCTCTTTTACAATGTGTGCTTTTTCCAGGAATTCTTCTTTCGTATTCATCGGAGCCCATTGGAACGGTGTAAACGGTTTCGGAACAAAGAAGGAGCTGCTTGCTGTGATCTGACATTTTCCATTTCTCTGCTCCTTTGGAATTTCATAATAACGTTCGGCAACCTTCTGGCAGAGCCATGCAATTCCTTTGATATCTTCCTCCGTCTCAGTCGGCAGTCCCAACATAAAGTATAACTTTACCTTATTCCAACCGCCTTCGAATGCCTGTCCTGCACCATTCAGAATATCTTCTTCTGTCAGCCCTTTATTAATCACATCACGCATTCTCTGCGATCCTGCTTCCGGGGCAAAGGTAAGCGAACTTTTCTTAATATCCTGAACTTTGCTCATAACATCCAGAGAGAATGCATCGATACGCAGAGAGGGAAGGGAGATATTAACCCCGCGGGCATCACACATGTCAATCAAATCGTCCAACAGCTCCGGCAGTTCCCGATAATCCGAAGAGCTCAGAGAGCTTAACGAAATTTCCTCATGTCCGGTTGCATCCAGCATGGTACGTGCCATTTCTTTCAAATCTTCCACGTTTCTTTCACGCAGCGGACGGTACAGCATACCGGCCTGGCAGAAACGGCATCCACGGATACACCCTCTTTGAATCTCCATGACCACCCTGTCTTGAGTTGCCTTAATAAATGGTACAACAGGTGCTTTTGGATACGGTGCATGGGGAAGATCCATCACGATCTGCTTTTCAATCACCGATGGAATTCCTTCCTTATTCGGAAGGAATTCAGCAATCGTGCCGTCTTCTTTATAAGTTACATTATAAAAAGAAGGGACATAAATTCCTTCGATTTTAGCAGCTTTCATCAGAAAATCCTCCCGGCTGCCTCCTGCTTTTTTATTGGCAAGGAAGGCATCCAGAAGTGCATCATACACGGTTTCACCTTCCCCAATATAGAATAAATCGAAAAATTCTGCTAACGGCTCCGGATTATACGTACAGGGACCTCCGCCTATTACGAACGGATCGTCCTTCGTTCTGTCTTTTGCCCGCAGAGGAATTCCGCTTAAGTCAAGAATCTGAAGAATATTGGTGTAACACATTTCGTATTGGATGGTGATTCCAAGAAAATCAAAATTTTTAACAGGGTTCTGGGATTCCAATGCAAACAGCGGAATCTGTTCTCTCCGCATGATTTCATCCAGATCCGGCCACGGAGAATAGACACGTTCACACCATACATTGTCTCTTTGATTAAACATATCATAAAGAATCTGAATGCCAAGATGTGACATACCAATTTCATACACGTCCGGGAAGCACATACAAAATCGGATGTCCACCTTATCAAGGTCTTTCATGATCGAATTTACCTCATTGCCTATATAGCGGGCGGGTTTATCGATTTTCAGTAAAATTTCATCGCTTAAAGCTAGTTTTCTCATGCTTTTCGTTCCTTTTTATTAGTTTTGCTGTTCTAATCCTTTTTGTTCTTTCCTCACTTCCCGAAACGTACAAACTCCAAAATGAGTTCTCAAACACATTCTAACAGGAAGCTTTTATATCTTTATTTGTACCGTATTTTTGATATTCTTAGATACAACTTAAGATATTATAAACATATTATAGACGAACTTCAAGTAGATATCTTTCATTATTCATTTTTTCACTGCAATTTGCGGAAACTCAAGGTCACCCTTACCGCATTATACAGCGATTTTGTGAATACTGGGACTACTACAACTGTGCCTGCCTCCGCGCCCTGTCCTCGTCATTATTCTTAAACCAATTATAAAAGAAATCAGGAATTGCATAACTGGATTCCCGATGAAGACAGATTTCACGCTGTATTATCTGCAAATCAATCATCGTCTTTTCTTCCGACAAATTAACCATTTCATCTAATTTATTCAAACGTTCGATATCTCTATTAAGCACCTCCACTGTATCATAACCCCATTGAAGCAATGGCATCACAAAAAACAGTTCGCCAAATACATCCCCCTGACAAATTAGGCTGCTTGCAAAAACAATCATGATCATAATTGAAATGCCCCCTAAACTTGCAACCTTGTACCTTCTTCGCAACCCGATATCCCATGAGATATTTTCCCTTTGACATGCTAAAATGCCTTTATTTAGCCCTATATTATCCGCTACCATATACCAGTTCATCAGCTTACTCTTTTCTGACTCATCCCGTAATATCTTTTCTGATTTTTCTGCTACAATCCCTGAAACATTCCTGTCCTTCTCAAACAGATATTTATTCCACGGCATCTGATAGACATTTGTATCAAATTTTTGCTGAATATAGGCCGCCGTTCTTTTTTCTTTCTCAACCTTCCTTTTAATTAAACCTGAGACAGCCCAACTCGTAATAGATAAGATGTATAAATACGTATGCACATGTGTAATAAAAATTTGTAAAACAGACAGCGCAAACGGCAATATAACAGAACATACACATACTGCTCTGTTCCAGTTTTTTGCATCTCTGTACAGCTGTCTTTGAGCTGCCAGATAAGCAATATTGTTTTCTTCATTCTGACGTTCTCCGATTCCGTTACTCATCACATATCCTCCTTGTTTTCTACACTTTCCAGTACACCATATCCTACATTTGTCTTTGCTCCAATTCCCAAATCCTCGAGAATATTCTTAAAAATTTCTTTTATATTATCTTTACTGACATGTTTTCCTGTAGACAAAATAACTTCATATAACTGAAATTCAAAATGAATTTTTATGTCAGGACATATGCGCAGAAAAGTAATCGGATTCGGCTCTTTTAGTCCATCTTTTGTATGAGGTGTGATAGTATCTAAGGCAAGCAGAGATTTTCCTTTTTCATTATGAGATATGGTTGCATCATAAAATACAAACTTTTTTCTACTGTCCGCTCCTTCAAAAATTGTGTTTGTCAGCTCATTTATCTCCCCGTCCGATAATTCTGTATGTAATACATCCTTCACAACTTCATGAATATATTCTTCCTGCCTGAACCCAAAACGGAGAATACCTTTTAATGAACTCCCTGGAAGATACGGAAGTCCTGTCACATAATCAAAGGTAAATCCCATTCCGATTTCACCTTTTCCTTTTACCTTATGATTGTAACCAGTTCCAACTAAAATTCCCGGATAGGAAGAGGTAAATTCCAATACAGACAGTTCTTCCTTATATTCACTTAATTTCTGCATGGAAGATGACGTTTCCCGGGCAATATTCAGGATTTCCTGATTCATTTGCCTGTAATCCACAGCTTCCGAATTTTTTTCCTTCTTGCTATTATTTTGTTTCTTAGGTTTTTCTTTGAATTCTTTCTGTTTCTTTAAAATTTCAGGCAGTTTTTCATAATATTCCACATAGAAAGCATATTGAAGATTTTTTGATTTCATCATCACGTCGCACTCCTGCTTTTTCTTATTTTGGTGTGTTTTCTTCTGTCTTTTCCTCCGGCTTAAACAAATTCATGGCAAGTTTCACTGCTATCGCCGCAGAGACAACCAGATTTTTTATTTGCGCCATTTCCTGCCGTTTACTCTCACAAATATAAGTAAATAAAGAAGTGCAGTCTTCAGGCACATCCTTGTGCTCTTTTAATACTTCAAGAATAATATTCAACAATTCCTGTCTTGGCTCTGACGCTCCGCCCTGTTGACTGAAAAATGCAACTGCCGATAAAAGACTTCCCATTTGAATAGCGGCTCCAAAAGACGCAATGTTCCCCTTTAACGTACTTGAAATTTTTCCATTTATACAAATTTTTTCGTTATTCTCCAGCGCCTTACAGGCAATCGGAATCAATTCTTCTACCAAGTGCTTATTCATGAGATTTCCACCTTTCTACCCTTGTCAGACCATTGCCTATTGTCATGTTTCCACCAAATTGTATCAGAGGATTATCGTCAATAAGTTTCAGCAGTCTTTCAAGACTTCTGTCGCCTGAAGGAGTCCCGTTTGACAGCATGTATAAGAAGAACAAACTCTCATGAGGTACAATCTCTTCATACCACAGATTCACACTTTTCCCATTTTCAAGATGATTTCTTGCCACTATCGGAAGGCTGATATCCTTCATGTTTTTTTGCGAGAGAACTATCACATTTTCAGAAAATGTATCAGAAAAAAATCTTATTAATTTCTTCAGTTCACCTGGAATCTTTGTCTTGGCTATATATCCTTCCACCCCAATATCTTCGTCCTCTTCACTTTTTAAATAATAATTTTTTTCATTATCCAGTTTCACTATATCCTCAAGCAAGCCTTCTGCCATATTTTCTATATCATGCTGCATCCTGCAGAACTGCATCAGCATCTGTTTGGTTGTAACCATATAATAACTCGATTTGCCTGCTGAAGCTCTCATGGGCATGGCAATCATCTGTGCAGTTAAAAACCTGACACTTCCAGCTTTTCCTCTTTTTTCCTTATTACTGGCACGTTCCGATCCAAATATATCCTCCACCTCCGATGCTTCCAGATGCAGTTCTGCGTATTCCCGCAATGCACCTTTTACACCAGAAGAAAATATTACCGGATAAGCGGTAACTGGGTCTTTTTCTACCTGTCCATCGACAATTCCAAATTGAATATCGCCGCTCCCCATATGTAAATTAGTCAGACATCTTATCTTCATTAACTGTGCTTTCATAATCCTCACTCCTTATCAGTTGATTCATTCCAATTTTTTTGCAGTTTGCTATGTCAAATTTTTTTTCAAAAGTATTTTCATTGCCTTTCTTCACCCAAAACATACTGCCTGGCTTTATGACCTGATACAAACAGCTTTCCCTCATTCGACCCCATTCATTTTTGCTGTCTTTTTGAGTCATAAGATATCGAAAACTGCCCGTTTCAATCATGGCAAACGGAAGGTCGGGATGATCCCAAAATAAAGTATCGGAAACCGTATAATAAGCAGTTAATTCCTGTGTACGGTTCCTTTTCATCATATTTGCGACCTGACTGTAAAAATCATTTTCTTTCCTTTTTACCTCTATGGAAAATGCAGACTTTCCAAGTCCCATATAAACGATATCTTTCACTGTATCCTTTTTCCGCAGAAAATATGGAAGCTTGCGGGACAAAATTTCGGAATCCAGAGAGACAAAAAAAGTGAACCGAAATCTCCCCTTTTCCATTTTCAGGTATCTGTATTCTTTCTTATAAAATCCATCTTCATCGGCTTTTTTACAGATTCCGACATTCTCCATTCTGCCAAACAGCTCATCCACTTCAAATATACTGCCGTCCGACAATCTTGTATACGAATCTGTTATCCCTGTTTTTCCATTATAATCCTTTAGTAAATAACTGTCGCTTCGCCCATCCGCATCCATTCTCACCATTTCATATGGTGTGAATACAGGCTTGTACTTTTGATGATTTTTAGGCGTTACGATATAATACTTATCATCCTGATCTGCTAAAAACAAGGGACTGATACTTTTGATTGCACCAAAGTCCTGTGTATAAGCAGTCGCTGAACTCTGATTAGTGGAAGATATCATAAAACTGTTCTTTCCAATCAATTCTTCGTCTGTTCGATAATCATCTCGTACATATCCTGCTTGCTTTAACAGGAAAAAGCGAAGCATTCCAAGTAATGTTGACTGTTGCGGAACCAATTCAGATTGAACAAAATAAGAACTTCTGGTATTACTAAAACCATCTCCAAGCTTTCTTTCCGAGCCAAAGAAATACGGCTCCAATGGACTTAATGTTACATAAAAAACTGCCACTGTTTTATTCCTCCTTTTCCGCAAAAAAATGCGCCAGCCTTAATACAGAAATAACATCCTCATAAACGTTGCCACTTTTTTCGGAAGTCTCTGCCAGTTTCCATATCATTTCTTTGCTTTCTTTGAAATAAGCAAGATCTTTGCTTTCCTCCAGCATATTGTCAAGGCAGATACCTGTTTTTTCTTTTCCCTGTTCCATTGCTGTCTGAAACAGCCCTTGATATTCTTCTATATGGTATAAAACCGAACGTAAAATTGTGCTTTCGCTCTCGCCTTCTTTTCCATCATTATCCTTACATACATGTTTTGATATTTGAATGCTGTCCAGAAATTTCAGTATAATTTTTTCCTTCTCTGATTTTAAGGGATATTTCAATTCTATTTTACTTCCGCTGGATTTCTCCAACCTGACTGCAAGTGTGTTTTTGGTTTTCTTGGCATAAGAAAACAACTGCTTTCTTGCATTTTTCAATGTCTCATACAAAGGAAATTTCCAATAATGTACCGCAATACCTGCGGAAAGAGTAGTTTTCATCTCTTCCGGCAATTTTTCGTTAATCTCTTTAAATTCCTCTTCGTATACCTCGCTGATTTCACTACACAAAGAAAAAAGTGTTTTACCATCTCTGTTCTGCACGGGTGCAAGAAACAATAAGTCATCGCCTCCTGCAAAAATAGTCATCCCGCCGTACTCTCCAATCAGCTTTGCACACCTTTTTGTGTATTTTTTGCATACTTTTGAGACTTCTAGATCATCCCTGATTTTTTTGACGGCCTTGCCAAGATTATCTCCGTCAGCCTGCACGACTGCATAATATTTCCACTTCTTCCATCCATCCGTATCCGGAATCATTTCTCCATCCTGCTCTTTTACTTTCCCTGCACCGGAAATATAGGCTAGATTTTTGATCTTTTTTTCACCCTGCACAAACAACTGAAAATTCTGTCCACCAGCATCCATGATACTTTTTATTAGTGAAGAATTTCTGATATATATATTAGAATCTTCCTCCACCCCTTCAAACATAGTCAGCAAATAATTCTGTTCACCAGAGACAGGAATACTTTTATATAATTCCAGAGTATCCAGATAAGGAGACAACGTTTCCCCTACACTTTTTTCTCCCTTTTCTTTGTCCGAAACAGATATATAGTGGATGCATAAATATCTGTTTATATATTCTGCTATCTTCTTTGTATGTTCATCACCCAGCCCGTCTTTTATATCCTGCGCCAGACTGTTTCCTACTTCTGTTTTTACCCTGTAAATTACTTCCTGCACAAATTTTTCCGCTTTTTCCTCATCATCTACCGCAAAAGAAAATAAAGTTCTATCATGATAGCTTCCTACTCCATCTGCCAGTTCATTCTTTTCATAATACGGAGAAAGAATGGAAATCCTTTCATCTGCCGAAAGATATTTACACAGCATACGAGTAATATTTGAGAACATATAACTTGCGTACCAAAGACCTGCCGGTTTGGATGCCAAGTTTAACGTAACATCAATTGGCCCAATTGTAATGCCGTAATATCTCATTCCCTGCACCTCCGTAAATTCAACTGTTCTATTCTTATGAATTCCTCATTACCTGACGCTTTCAGACTTCCTCTAATCAGTTTTTCCGTGCCCTGCTCAATAATTGCTTCTTTATTATTAAAATCGTCTGCAAACCACTCCATAAATTCTTCAATATTAAAATCCGGGACTGCTAGCTTTATGCTCTTCACTTCTTTTCCTCTTTGAAGTGAAAACTTAAATTCTGCATTCTTTAAAGCCTCCGGCAATGGACTCAAAAACAAAAATGTATACCGCCCCAAAACCTTAAAATAAATCGGGGACTGATATCGTTTAATATCATTATTCGATACGTAAACTGTGCCTTTCCTTATGTTATCTCGATAAGAATAGCGACCTGTGAGACCCAACACGGCCCTTACAAAATATGGATTTCGTATGTTCTTTTTATTTCCATCACCAAAAAGGCATTGTTTTATCACTTTTTTCTCATGCACAATACCCTTCTCCAGATAATACCGAAATAATGCGCTTTTATAATATTTTGCTTTATTGATATTAATTCCACCCTTCATAAGACCATATATGATACCAATGTCATTTAATCGGTCTTCCGCTGATACTTTCTTACCTTTTCCTAGCACTTGATAATCCAGGTAATATGTATTTGGCATATATTTTTGAACCACATCAAGAATACATTCCACCCGATTTTCTCCAGACACACTAAACGAACCAAAACCTTTATTCTGTCTTGTCCCAAAATTATGAAACAGAAAAAAGACAGGAATATATTCTTTTACAATTTCAAGAAATTGTGCATCAAAGCAGATAACTGTCCCCTTCAATCCATTTTGGTAAAAAATTGTCTCTTTAAAATTTTCCCTCTCTTTGCATCCCTGATTTCCAAAATATAACGGATTAATTTCAGTAATGATTTCCTTCGGTATTCTTTTTCCATGATACTCTCCGTGCGTTCTCTCATAAACATGACTCCTCGCCACTTCTCCTTTGGCACAAAATCTCATTTTCATTTTTGAAGCTAGCTGCCCATCCTCCGCAATATAAAACCACTTTTCGTTTTGTTCTTTTGTAAAACACTTATTCGCTAATAAAAACCGGTCAAATTTTGGCTTTACCTCTGTAGCCCGAAGGCATACTCCGGAATCCGTTGGCTGAAAATGTATCATAGGCGTATGCTGCCTCAAATCAAATACCCATTTTAATTTGTTCATCTTTTACCTTCCTCCATATTCCTCTTCACCTTATCCTGTACCTTCGTAACCCAAAGCTTGTATTTTGTCCTATATGAATCACCTCGCCTGTTGCCAGTATCATAGCATGCCTTCCAGAATCGTATCGAGCTTTGCAAACTTGCTTTCGATTGCAAACAAACGTTCGTCCTATGCCCGCTGCCAGAGCAGCATATTGTTTTCAAACAGACTGCCCAGCCTTCCAGTATCCTTCAGCCACGCCAGATAGGAGCGGACAGTACTTCCCACCAGGACGTATTGTTCAAAGTTCATGGTCAGGCCATAGTCTGTGAACAGTTTTTGCAGGATCGTCTCGAAGCAGAGCGGCTCCTGGCAGATACTGATAATCTTGTCCGCGATTTCCAGCACCTTATCAATGTTATACTGTGCAAGAGCAGTCACATTCTCAGATGCTGCTGCATGAGCCGGAATGAACATTTTGGCCTGCAGAGACTTTACCATTTCCAGCGTTTTCAGATATGCGGCAACATCATAGAGAAAGCCGATCTGGTACTTGTCCAGCGTCTCACGGCTGGAAAGACAATCTGCCAGATAGACCACATCATCCGTTGTACGAAAGCCTACCATATCAAAGAAATGCCCTGGCAGAGGGATGGTCTCAAATCCTTTCGGCAGACACTCCTGTGTCAGTTCCTGGGCATCGCTCTCCTGAGCCATGAGAAACTTGTGACGCAGCTCCTTGCATGGGTAGCCGCCATACAAAAAAGAGGGTTCCAGAACAGGGTGGCGGGTAAAAGCACAGTCAATTCCCGGAACATAGACCTTGCATCCTGTCTGCCCCTGCAGATACTTGTTGCCGCCGATGTGGTCTGCGTTGGAATGGGTGTTATAGATGGCAGTGAGCCGCCACCCGTTGGCAGCCAGAAGCTGCCGTACCTTTCTTCCGGCATCTTTGTCGTTACCGCTGTCAATCAGGCAGACATCCTGTTCATTCAACTTTACCAGCCCAATTTTGGCCGGGCTTTGGATATAATAGCTTTGCTCTGAAATTTGGATTAGTTCATACACAATTAGACCTTCCTCCTTTAATGGTTGGAATAAAAGATGGTGTTATAGACGATACAGTCACTTATGCATTCAGTTTTGCGGTAAAATCCGACATAGCTTCTGATATCTTTATCTGTTGCGGACATACGGCTTCACAACTGCGGCAGCCAATACACGCAGCAGGAAGTTTCTCTTCTGACAGAGACATTAACGCCATCGGTGCAATAAAACCTCCTTCTGTAAAGCAATGCTCATTATACAGTTCCAGAAGCCATGGAATATTAAGTTCCTGCGGACAGTGCGTAACACAATAATGACATGCCGTACACGGCAGCGTCTTCTTCTGAAGCATATTTTCCGCAATAGCAAGAAGCGTATCCATTTCAAGTTCACTTAAAGGCTTAGTTGTTTCAAACGTATGGATATTTTCTTTCAGCTGTCCGAAATTCGACATACCGGAAAGTACCATAGTAACACCAGGAATAGACTGAAGGAATCGAAATGCCCAGGCCGGTGTTGTTTCATCCGGACGCAGTGCCGCCAGTTTTTCTGTATCCTCTTTTGAAAGAACTGCCAGTTTTCCGCCCCGCAAAGGTTCCATAACCCAAATTGGAATCTGATATTCTTCCAGAAGTTCTGCCTTTCCTTTTGCATTCTGAAACGTCCAGTCTAAAAAATTCAGCTGAATCTGACAGAATTCCATATGCTCTCCGTAAGCCTCCAGAAAACGTCTCATCACTTCCACGCTGCCGTGAGCGGAGAAACCAAGATGTCTGATTCGCCCATTTTCTTTCTGTTTTCTGAGGTAATCAAAAATACCGTATTTTTTATCCAGATAATAGTCAATATTCATTTCGCAGACATTATGGAACAAGTAAAAATCAAAATACCCTACCTTGCATCTCTTCAATTGCTTTTCGAAGATTTCTTCCACTTTTCCCATATTGGAGAGATCATATCCAGGGAATTTGCTTGCGAGATAAAAATTCCCGCGTGGATATTTGCTCAGAACTTTCCCCATAACAACTTCCGATTGTCCGCCGTGGTATCCCCATGCAGTGTCATAATAGTTAATTCCATGTTCCATGGCATAATCGACCATTCCCTCTGTTGCCTCTTCATCAATTTGGGAATCATCTCCGCCGATTACCGGCAGCCGCATGGTTCCCATTCCCAATGAGGATAATTTTAAATTCTGAAAATCTTTGTAAATCATACAACCTTCTCCTTTCTAAGCGGACATGTCCGCTGACAAAGTCAGCATCAAACATGAACGACGATTACTCCTTGTTCTTATATTTCCTGCTTATTATATTAACATAATTTTACAGATACTGCAATTTTAACCCGCTCCCTGTTTCATTCACCTGACCGCCGCAGATACTGATGCGAAATTTTCTGTAATGAATAAATTCATGATAAAAAACATCCCTGATGGAATGTTCAGAGTCTTGTAAATACTGATTCCATCAAGGATGTTCTTTATTTATCGTACAATGTTTTCCATAAATCTCTGAATCACTTCCGCACACTCTGCACGGTTGGCATTACTTTGAGGATTCAGTTTCCCATTACTTCCTTTTAACAGGTTTTCTGCTACTGCCCAGGACATTGCTTCTTCAGCGAATGCGCCGACTTCTTCTTTATCTGAAAAGTCCGCCATGTCAGAAGTCCTGGAAATATCATAGCCTTTATATTTTGCATAACGGTACAGCATTGTTACCAGCTGTTCACGGGTAATGTTATCGTCTGGTCCAAAGTTACCTGAATTTTCTCCGCCCTGATATCCGGTGATAATTGCTACCTCTTTTGAGCTTGCCCACATAACTGCGTTCGTATAGCATTGTCCATCTGCAACATCCGGAAATACCGTTTCATATGTTACCTCTGGTTCATTCTCCATACGATACAGAATTATTGCAAAATGGGAACGCGTTAATTCCATATCAGGTTTAAAATGTGTTTCATCTGTTCCAGTCATAATTCCATAATCGTAGACATACTGAATGGCATTCGTAAACCAATCGTCTTCCTGCACATCTTCAAAAATGTCGAAAACATGTTCTGTCTGCGCTTTCTGGACATCCATATCTGTTTTCCATAACTGTGAATCTCTGTTTTCAGCCGAAGCTTCTGACAGAACCAGTTCCATCAGTCTTCCATCAGTAACACTTTTCCGCAGAGTGGTAAGATAAAGCCCGGTTCCGGCATTTTTAATCATATAATAGCCATCCTCTGCAGCCTCAAAAATCCACATCTGGTTTTTATCCTGTCCGGTTTTCTCCTTCTGAATCAAAGTACTTCCGCTGTTTGAATCGGAAGTTGAAATCACTCTTCCACTCTGGGCATTCATAAGATAGTAAGCACCGTCTTCTGCTTCCTGTAAATCCCAATACTGGTTCGTTTCCGGACCTGTCCATGTAATTAAGCGGGCTCCCTCATTTTTGCTTCCGCCGTCTACTGCTGCACAAATTGTCTGCCCTGACCATCCGATTTTACTCTCTAAATATCCAAGATTCAAACGATAGTCAAGGGTTGTACATTTGATTCCGGTATTGTTCCAGCCAGAGATAATAAAAATACTTCCATCATTTAACTCAAGGATTTGTCTGTTATAAGCATCAGCAGTAAATCCTCCTTTGATTCTGATCCAGGAAGCCCCGTCTTCTTTTGGATTTTTACTGCTGTTTACTAAGAGATCTCCGGAACCTGTGCCCTGATTATTATATAAGATTGTTCCGTCAGATGTTACAAGATTATATGGGGAACCGCCATTGGTAACGTATGTTCCGTCATTCCAGTTCACCCATTCGCCGTTCATGGTATCCTTTAAGGTGCCGTCAGCCCCATACCATTTTGTAGGATCATTTACCTCCGATAAGATATATCCGGAAGTACTTCCGCCGTCTCTTTCATAGGTCAACATGAACCGTCCGTCTTTTAACTGAGACACTACCGGCATTCCCGGTCTTTTTCCTGCCGTATAGATTACACGGTGCCGTTCTGACCAGTTCACACCATCGGTCGTATATACATAAGCAATATCCTGATCGGTGGTTGAATCTATGGATTCGTCCGAATAGAAGCAGTACAGTGTTCCGTTGTGAGTGAGGAAGAATGGTTCCCATACGGTATCATACAGAAGTCTGCACTTACCTGGAATCGGTCCCAGAATACGGCTCTGATAATTCCAGGTTCTTCCCAGATCTGTGGATACACAGAGATCCAGATATGTAACCTCTCCGTCCATGACGTTAATTGTTTCTGTTGCATTACCGGCACAGAGGATGGTCCCCTTTTTCAGTTCCCCCACGGTTTCCGGCATTTCATACAATTGCGGACAATTTCTCATTCCCTGAGGCTCGGCATAAGTCACACCGTCTTTTTCTCCTCCGGGAGCTCCCTGATCCTGCACATAACCAACCGGCAGGTAGTTATCGCCTCTTGCAACCATATGATCCGGATCCCCCCATGTCAGTCCGTTGTCCAGGCTTTCATAGATTGGGAAAACACTGGAATATGGATCTACATTCGAACCATCATTTTCCTGCGCTTCTGCAACAAGTGCTGCGTCTTCCTTGGGAAGCCTGTTGCACTCAAACGTTGCATACATCTTGCCGTTATCTTCCGCATTACCGATGCCGCCCTGCCCCTGATACTTCAGCTGAATCACTCTCGGAGAAACCGAAGAATTCAGGGAACCGTCCACATTATTTGTCCCTTTGATACCGAATTCTTCATCCGTCATGGTTCCGCTGCCGAAAGCCTTATAAATAATCTGTTCTCCGCCAATATTTCCGGGAGCGGCTTTTACGGTTTCCGGACTTACGGCCAGCAAATTACCGGCTGCCAGGGCTGCTGCAGTCAAAAATGATACTACTTTTTTAGCGTTTTTCATATCCTTCCTCCTTGCTATAATAGGCGATTACAAAATTCTTCCATCGTCGCCCGCCTGTTATAAGTCTACCAGTTTGAATTTCCAGTGTATATATAATTTTCTGACCATATTCTTTAATTTTCTACATCCCTCCAAATGTTAACCAAAGCATAAATCACAGTTGACATTATATAACATAAATGATATGATGATACCAGGGTCAAAAGGTTGTGCTTTTCATGCTTGCATAAAAAAGCATGACTTTGGGACCCGTAAAACATGAGAAAGTAGCCTGAATAGGGCGG
>UQAW01000049.1 GCA_900539175.1 uncultured Lachnospiraceae bacterium | reverse complement strand
GTGTTTTAGGATTGCGGGAGCATGAAATGCGAAGCAATCCGTATATCATAAGCGTCAAAATATCTTTTGACGCTTTCATCATCTGATTGTCTACACTTAAAACTCTTTGACTTCTTTGAAAAGGTCTTTATCTTTTTCGATTCCGGCGGCGCTGCCGATAACGCAGATGTTGTGTTGGGCGACAACGGCTTCTACCAGGGGGGCGAGTGCCTGGATATCTTTGCAGGCAGCATCCAGGATTTCATCCCGCTCTTTTTGGAAATCGGACTCGGTCATGCCGCTGAAGTAACAGTTCAAAGAAAGGTTTCCTTTGGCAGACGGGTTCAGCGGAGTGTCCAGTTCGCTGATGGTTCCGATGATGTATTTTGTCATGTCACGATCGGAACAGGTAAAGTTTTTCAGGTATTCGGCGCATCCTTCATAGGTTTGAAGGGTTTTTGCAAGGTTCGGATCGCGGTAGGATACCAGGTAGGCATCTCCGGTGCGTTTGAAACCACACATACAGCCGTAGGCGCCGCCTTTTACTCTTAAATTCATCCAGAGGTAGTCATAGTTCAGAATCGTCTTCAGGATTCGAAGGCTTCCGTTATAGTCGTGGCCGGCTTTCCGGAAATTGCCGCAGGCAGCTACGTATTGTACCTGACCTGCCGTCTTGAAAGCTTCATTTTTCTGTTCAAGGCGGTAAGTTATCTTCCCGTTCTCCACGTCTTCCGTATGCAGACAGGTTTTCAGGTCCGCAACTCGTTGTTCCATTCCTTCATATCCTTTCTGATCAGAAGTGATGCTGACCAGAAGGTTCTCAGAACGGAAAATATAAGTTAACAGGGTTTTCAGTTTACAGATCAGATCTGCTTTTCGTTGTGTAAAGTTTTTCTCCAGATCTTCTACCAGTTGATAGAAGGTGATTCCGGCAATTTGTTCCTGAAAGTAGGAAGCTGGCGAAAAGTAGGAGCTGGCACGCATCACGGCGCTGGAATGTCCTGCACCTGGAATTGCCTGTTGGAGTCTGGATTTAAGACTGCTTAAGATTTCACAAAGACGTTTTTCGTCATCCAGTTTTGAAGTTGTCAGTATCTCTTTCACCATCTCAAATGCAAAATCCAGTTTCGGGTAAAGGCATTTCATACGGATTCCAAACATTCTGGTGCAGTCTTTATTTTCAGCCGGTTTCTGGAACACCTGCAGACCACAGTGGATTCCGCCGGTATTTGCATTGATTTCGTTAAACAGTTCACTATAGGTATAGTGTTCGGTACTTACAAGACCAAGTACGGACTTTAAGATTCCCATATAAGATACCAGTTCATCCGGAACTTGTTTTGTATCAAATAAAAGATCCACGTACGCGATCCCATTGGTGAACAGGTTATGATGGAGCAGCACCGTATCGCCCTGGCGATGTTCTTCATTGTACAACCGAACAGAATCACGGCTGATATCCGAACGTTTCAGCAGCGGAATACACTGTTTCGCTTCTTCACTGTCTTCTGCCTCCTGAAATTCTTCCAGAGCTTTTGTCTGTTTTATCAGTTTTTGAAGCTCTTCCCGGGATAATGTTGCTTTATAAGCCGCCAGCTTCTCTGCTGTTTCCTGCTCTTCTTTCTCTGCAAGTCCCTTCTTCGGTACCAACGTTACAATGGAGGAATGAGGATTGTCCAGAAGATATCTCTGAATCAGCGCTTCATAGTAACCATGTTCCACCTCTTTTTTCAGTTCTTCGAACACTGCAAGCTGTTTCAGATGCATCCAAGGTTTTTCATCATCGTAAAGCCAACTGTCAAATACATCAATCCCATACATCAGCCCCTTTGGGTAAGATGCGTAATCTGCCTCACGGAATCGGAATTCAAAGTAATTGATTCCCGCCAGTACGGCTTTCTTATCAATTCCCTTATCCACAATTTTCTGCAGTGTATCATGAATGACGTTCAAAAAACGTTCCTTATCGGAAGCATTGGCATTCTTCGCAACGATCTGGAAATACGGCTGCAAAATTCCGTCTTCATAAGACCCTTCTACATCTTTTCCAATCTGTGCATCCAGAAGCGCCTGCTTTACAGGGGCACCCGGAGCATCCAAAAGGGCATATTCCAAAACAGAAAATGCTACATTGAGTTTGACGTCAAGTGTCGTACCTGCCACCATATTATAAGAAAGATACGTGTTATCTGCTTCTTCCTCATGTTCCAGAATCGGGTAAGAAAGTGTCACATCCTTTGTTTCCCCAAATGGCTTCTGAAGCTGAATTCTGGAATCCACCTCTATGGCATCAAATTTACTCAGATATTCCCGGTCCAGCCAATCCAGTTTCTCTTTCATATCCATATTTCCATACAGGTAGATATAACTATTAGACGGATGGTAATATTTCCGGTGGAAATCCAGAAATTCTTCATAGCTTAAGGAAGGAATTACTTTTGGGTCACCCCCGGATTCTACCCCATATGCCGTGTCCGGGAACAAGGTATTGAACACTTCCCGATTCAGCACCTCATCTGCGGATGAAAATGCACCTTTCATTTCATTATATACTACACCGTTGTATGTCAGCGGATCGGATTCCTGCTCCAGATGGTAATGCCATCCTTCCTGCTGAAAGATTTTTTCATTTTTATAGATATTCGGATGGAATACCGCATCCAGATAAACATCCATCAGGTTCTGAAAATCCGCATCATTGCAGCTTGCAACCGGAAACATGGTCTTATCCGGGTATGTCATGGCATTCAAAAAAGTATTCAAACTTCCTTTTACCAGTTCCACGAAGGGATCCTTCAGCGGAAACTTCTCGGAACCGCAGAGCACCGTATGCTCAATAATATGAGCAACCCCGGTGGAGTTGGCCGGCGGTGTACGGAAGGCGATATTGAATACCTTATTCTCATCATCATTTGCCAGAAGCATCACTCTGGCTCCGCTTTTCTTATGTTTTAAAAGATAGCCCTTTGCATGGACATCCTGTATCTCCTCCTGCTGTATCAATTCATAGGCATCCGTCATCGATCTTCTCTCCTTTCTGTGAAAAGAGCCGCATTATGCGGCTCCTTTAATTCTGTCACCTCTATTGCTGCTGTGTCTCCGGAAATGCTTTTACAATTGTATCAATCTGCTCCCCGGATAACTGCAGATTAAAGCCAGCGGGATTAATGACAAATCCTTTCGATTCTTTCACCATATACTTCGGCAATTGACCAATACTAAGCGGCGCCATTCTCATCTTTGCCGCATTCTGACGGTAATGCTTCTGGAACTCCATAAAATCGGAAAAAATAGGTTGAAATACATTGCCATCTTTATCTTTTACATACGGAAGGCGAATCTGCCGGTTGGGATTCTGTGCTTCCTCCGGATTCTCCAGCATCTCCATAGCCATGATAAATTTTGCCTTGGCAAAGTTGGCAATCATCTCTTCCTCCAGATCATGAAGCTGCTGCATATCATGCTTAACCGGACGGCGCAGTTCCTGGATAAAATAGATGGCACTCAACTGCAAAGATGGATTGATGACCGGAATTTTCTCTTTGGAAAATGCCTCCATATCCGGTCCCTTCTCCAGATCCTCCAACTGGATTCTGGTCACTGTCTCTCCTTCATGAAGCATAATTGCATTGGCACCGATAGAATAAAGGGTTTTGTAAAATCCGCTCATCTGACTTTGCTGGAGTTTCACTCCGCCTAACAGAATCTTCTTCCCTGCATAGGATTTTCCGAATTCCTGAAGGTTTGATTCCTCTATAAATACGTGAACCTGATCGTCAAAGGTTTCCTCATCGCATTCTACAAACGGCAGTTTGGTAAACTGTGAGAATGCTACATAAATCTCTTCTAGTTTCTGCAGTTTTTTAATCATAAATGTATTATCGATTGTCATTTTTTTCGCGCCCCGCCTTTTCTCTCTGATAATCCTAAGTATAACATAAAATAAAGGCCGGGTAAACTATAAATCGCTCAACAAAAAAAGCCGGCGCACCTACGACTCTCTGTCGTTCAGTGCACCGACTCCTTAAAACCTGTTACGCTATCATTTTGAGAAACCAGCTGATATCAGCCAATCTTCCACAATTTTACATTGTCAATCTGTACCGAAGTTCCTCCCGGAGAACTGCAGTAAAATCCGATGTCCAACTTACCACTGTTCACACGAACCCTGCCCTCACAGAGCTGATACCGCTCACTTACGCCAATATCAACATAAGTTGCAGCATTCTGATCTCCACTGTCATATTGTCCCAGTTCTAACCGGCAAATTTCCGGGGCAGTGCGGCTTACCTTTACCTGTGCCTCTACCTTATAGATACCGTCTGCCAAATTCGTGACTTCCTGATGAATACTTTGTCCATAGGGGTCATCACTATAAAACCAACATTTTCCGCTGCCTTCATACGTATCATTTCCGTCTACACCTGATGCATCAACACCTTCTTTCTTCCAAAGTGTCCAGCCTGTCAGATCACCTGTCTCGAAATCGCCGTTTGTGATGGCAATTTCCTTCTTCTGGCTCTGAATCAGAGAAGTAGACTGCACAACCTCTATCTTATGAGACTGTTTATCATCTGCCATCTTTACATAGCAGATTTCAGTGGAAGGCTCCAGATACCATCCCTGTGCTGCCTGTTTCAGAGACTCCAGAGAATCCTTTTTCTCCAGAAGGCTACCATCCAGTTTTACGACGGAATCCTCATAAGCCATCTTATGGAACTGCATCATATAATCTCTCTGTGCAACAGAATCTGCGTAAGCTCCATCCCGCTCTCCGATATGGAAAGTCAGTTTTCTGGTCTGATCCGAATATTCTGTCTCACATACATATTTCGTAGTCGCATACATACCGCTTTGGTAATCCTGACTGGTTCCGTCATCTTCGTAATAGACAAAAGAACTTTCTCCGGTTTCGGTCAACGGATATACATCCAGTGTAAGCTCATCCAGCGGTTTCTCTCCCACATACTGCATCACCGGCATTTTCGGAAGAATTGCCCCTTCTTTTACAAATACAGGAAGTTTGTCAACGGGAGCATTATAACGAATGTTCCCAGCTCCATACGTCGTCTTTCCATCAGAATAGTCATACCAGGTACCCTCCGGGAAATATACCTCTTTTGTTGTGGAATCTTCCACCACCGGAGCTACCAACAGACTGGGACCGCACATAAACTGCGTATCCATATGATAAGTGTTGGCATCCTTATAATACTCCATAACCATGGGCCGTGCCAGCGGAATACCGGTTCCCTTCGTTCCATCTCCCTCCAGACCGGTTCCGATCACGCTGTCCGCCGTACAGGAGTACAGATATGGAATCAGCTGGTACCGCATATTGATCTGATCTCTGGAGATCTCCTCGCATCCAAAATTCCACGGCTCTTTACCTGTATTGTATGCATCCTGATTGCCATATTCGTCGCTGCCGGACCAGTTCGCATAATGGAAACGATGCACCGGTGCAAAGGTTGCCAGTTCTACCCAGCGCTTGTACATATCATCTGAAAAGTCCTTATAAAAGCCGCCTATATCAAATCCCCAATAAGAGAAACCAGACATGGAAAGTCCCAGTCCAAGCCTCAACTGCTGAGACATCGATTCCCAATTGCTTTCGATATCTCCGGTCCAAGGAGAAGCATACTTTTGTGATCCTGTAAAACCAGATCTCGTCATCAAAAACGGTCTCATTTCTTTATTTTCAGATACCTTTTCATACATTGCCTTATTGTGCATAATCGCATAAGCATTATGTAGTTCACTGATATCGCCGTAAGATTTACCGTTCTCGTTGTAAAATGCCCAGTTCGGTAAATATCTTGCAGGCTCATTCATATCCAGCCAGAAAGCGGAAACGCCCTGGTTCAGGATATTATCATGCAGATTTCCCCACCACGCCGCAGCCTGAGGATTGAAAAAATCGGTAACGCCGGACAGACCAGAACTTGCGTTTCCGTCTGCCGCACCCCAAGGCCAGTTAGCCAGAGCGATATTCCCCTGTATGTTTCTGATAAAATAATTATTCATTTTTCCAAAGGAATAGTCATTTGTGGATGTGGTCTGGGCCGATATATTTGGATCATCAATCACACCAAACTTAAATCCCTGCGCTTTCAGACCGGAAAGCATAGCTGTCGGATCTGGAAAATTGTTATGATTCCACAACGTCGGAGAGCATTGATTTTCATACCATTCAATGTCAGCAAACATAACATCACAGGGAATCTGTTTTTCCCGATAGGTTTCAGCTACCTCTTCGATCCATTCCTGGGTATAGCCAAAATGACACTGCATATTGCCGTATGCCCATTCAGGAGCAAAAAAGGATTTTCCTGTCAAATCCGTAAAGGAAGTAGTCATATCTTTCATATCACTTCCGCCGATGAAATAGTAACACAGTTCACCTGCTGCTGCGGGATTCATAGAACCAAAGGAGCATGTTCCGGCATCTGTGGCACCCATATCAAACTGCGTACGGCTGGTATTGTCAAAATAGATGGCATATCCTTTGGAACTGATAAAATGCGGATCGCTGAGATACCAACGTCCCTTCCCCAGTTCAGCAACCATAGCATCCGCCTGACCGCCCAGAAAATCCGTACTCCAAATTGTGGAGGAACTGCCTGTTTTATTAAAACTTTCTGTCTTTTCTCCCAGTCCCCAGAACTGTTCTCCTTCCGAAATCCGATTCTTCACAATCAGTTCATTCTGATCATTCCATCCAATTCCCTCCGCCTGATTCTCACAAAGAACATTTCCTTCTTTGTCCAGATAGGTCATTGAAAACTGCGCCTTATTCACACGAATCGTCAGCTTTTCAGTAGAAAATTCATAATAAGCGCCCTTGTCTTCCACATCCAGATTTACAGGATTGATATCCTCATCGACAACTGCAAAAGATTCATACCTCCGGTAAAATTTCCCTGATGGTTCACACCATACTTTGATAATCTGATTATCACAGGCTTTTACCTTCACCGCCGCGTTCTGACACTGGAATGTAAGTTCAGAGGTACCGCTGCCTTCTACTTTGGTACATGCTCCGATATAAGTCCAGTCCGCTTCTTCCAACGTAATGTAATCAAGGTTGGTTGCATTGGCGTTGTCTCCTTCGCGCTTAATCTCAATTGTATTTTCACCCTTTTTCAGATCTACAGTACAGTTCCGATTCCACCACGTATCCCAGTCCTCCAGGGCCGCCAGACCGATCATCTCCGTCTTTTTCCCATTCACATAGAGATTCAATGTAGCAGCATCTCCATTATAACCGGAACAGTAACGCAAAGACAGCGTATGACGCCCCTCTTTCTTTGCATTTATCGTAAACTTCACTGCACTTCCTTCATTTCCCAGACTGTCCACAAAACCGGAACCGGAATAGCCCTTATGATCCGTATTCACCTTAGCGCTTCCGAATAACTGGGCATCTTCTGCTTCATAGATATCTTTTACTTTCACATGATCAATCTTTACATTCTGAATTGTCTTGTCGGATTTCGTGGTTTCCCCAGACGCCGACACCGGCGCCAGAGAACCAACCACCAGAACCGCTGTTGCCAGAACCGCTGTTCCTTGTTTCCCCCATTTCACTTTCATCCGTATATTCCTCCTATAGCAGCCAGTGCCACCTTTCATTCTAATCCCACCTCTTGCACATACCGCAGAATGATCGTAGCACAAACTGCTCGTACCACTTCATCCTGAGGTGAAATCGTACTGTCTTGTTCATTTTCCCGAATCAAACCGGTTCCCACACACCATTCCAGACCTTCTTTGGCAAATCCGGATACCTTGTTTCCATCCGGGAACTGATTTAAATCTCCTTTGACTGATACATCTTTTCCCTGATATTTGGCATACCGATACATCATGGTTGCCATCTGCTCCCTTGTAATGTTATCGGATGGACCGAAATACCCATTGCCATATCCGGTAATAACCTTGATATTATTTGCCCAAATGACAGCATCACTGTAAAATTCTCCATCCTTTACATCATTAAAACGCTGTTCGTATTGAACTTCCGGGCTTCCTGCCATACGATAAAGAATCGTTGCAAACTGCCCCCGATTCAGAGTCTGAGCCGGCCCAAAAATTTTTTCACTCATTCCCGTCATCAATTTCTTGTTAAACACTCCATATACCGCGTCGTAATACCATTCTCCTTCCTTCACATCATCAAACGGAAGTTTCTGTATCTCTTCTTTTTGAACCTGAATTTCAATAGATCCTTTCACACCTGACCCATCGGTGGCTGCCGCCGTGATCGTTACTGTTCCAGCTTTCTTTGCGGTCACTACACCGGTTGCATCTACAACCGCAATACTCTCATCACTGCTGCTCCAGGTAACCTTCTTATTTTCCGCATTTGCAGGACCTGCCTCTGCCGTTACTTTCAAGGTATCTCCTGCTTTCATGACCGGATTTTGGCCCTTGTCTGATGTCACGGTAATCTTGTTTACTTTTACTGTTTCTGTCTCTTCGGTATGCTTTGTTATAGTCAGACAATCCAGATTAATCGCATTGACTCCATGTTTATAAGTGATCGTATTTTCTCCTGCATTCAGATATACATCGTGTTCTGCCACGCCGTCCTGACTGCCCTTCTGATACTCATACAATACTACCTCGCCCCAGGTATCCCATGCACCTCCGTATACCGTTGGAAATACAAAATATCCCAGTTTTTCATCATTTACGAAGATATCTGCTGAAGCATCTGTTCCTCCGTTGGCGTACCTAAATGCCAGATCATAACCTCCTGCTTCTTCCACATAAACAGTAAACGTTACGGTATCATCCTTGCCTTCCTCTGTCCAGTTACGCTGATCCAGACCGTCTACAAATTTCCTGTCAGAAGCAAGCTGATGGTTATCATTTATTTGGGCTCCATCACCGATCTCTGCTGCTTCTGCTTCATATCTGCTGTGTACCTTTTTCGCCGGCTCTGCTCCTTTCTCCCCGATTTCGATATAATCCAGGTTGAATCCTCCCTGACTGATACACTGAACATCTACCAGATCTTCTCCGCTTCCTGTAAAAGCAACATCTGATACGGTCAGTGTCTTCCATGTATTCCAGTCGTCGGTGGAAGACAGTTCCAGAGTCTTAACTTTTGTTCCATTTACATACAGCACGGCATTTGCAGCATCATCTGCTCCATTACAGTACCGGATATGTACATCATGCGTACCGGCTGAAACAGCCGCAGCAATCAGCACGTCACCTTTGCTGCTTTCCAATTTATCAACAAATCCCCATCCGGAGAAATTGTCATGATTCTCATTGCTGTTTGCACCGTCACGCAGACTTCCGACCTCGGCTTCATAACGAACGGTATCCGGAGTAATCTTTAATACCACGCAATCACATGCTGCCAGATCAACGCTGTACTCATAGGTACTTCCCAGCTCCTCATGTTTCCACAGATCTCTAACTTGTGCATTACCTTCAATTCCCAGATCTTCCAGGAAATCAATTTTCTGTGTCTTCATCGTCCGATCTCTGTTAAAAAGCGCTACAACCCAGGAACCATCCGGCAGTTGTCCTGCCCAGCGTTCACTTTCTCCGATTCGAATCGGTTTTCCCACAAATCCGGCTTTATTCAACGCCAGAATTTCTTCATTCAGGTAATATTCTTTATTGTCTACACCATCTGGTGCATTTTCATTCATGGTATCATACTGATCGGCGATACAAATCGGTGATCCTGCCATTGCCACCAGAGAAACTGCTGACCGTTTCTGAGCATCCGCAGTGATAATCTCATCACCCTCCAGCTTTCTCTCCGTATCTTCATCGGTCCGTACTACATCAAAACGTGCCATTCGTAAAAAATCGCCGTCAAGAATCATCTGTCCTCTGCCGCCTACATCTGCCCATCCGGTAAATGCATCAAATGTATTGCCCCACTGTGCCCAGTCAGGCTGCCACTGTCCCCGGCGTCTTCCGCTGATATGGTCGTTTGTCCACCCCTTCTCCGGTCCACGAGTGGAATTGTCCCATCCGCCGTTTGCCACATCTTCGTTGACACGCATCATATCGCCATATTCCAACTCATTTTCCGCATGATTGTACTGATTCGGCATTACCAAGCTTAACATCACACCATATTCCTGGCAGGCCTCACTCATCCATTTCAATGCTTTCTTATATCTTTTAGTTCCGTATGCCGGTTTATCATTCTGTTTACCGTCTCCGGCAATTCCGTTCTCATACCACCCCAGAAAATCTACTCTCAGGAATACAGCACCGGCCTCTGCGAAATGTTTTACGTAACCTTTCACATACTCTTCTGCTCCCGGCTTATCAGTATCCAGCCAATAGAGGGCCGGTTCTCCCTTTTTACACCACTCTTTACCTGCAAATTCAGCAGACTGGGGAACATCCTGCGCTTTGAAATTACTGAAATGTCCATAATCCGTATCCACCAGACTGCTTACTTTAATACCGTCCGTTCCTTCTATGACTGCATCAGAATTATAGGCCGCTGCCGTAACCCAAAGCGGATCATAATAAATGCCAAGCTTGATCCCTTTTTCTTTTAGCTGGTCTCCCATTTCCTTCCAGTCTTTTTTCCAGGACCAGTTATATTTCGTAATATAACCGTGTTCATTGATCAGCTGTCCGCCTTCTACCCATCCGTCTGTAGACATCATATCGTAACCGGCTTCCACAAACCCTTCTTCCTTCAACCATTCTGCATTCTTATCCCACCGTTCTTCTTCAAGATAATGATCCTGCTCGAAGGGACTTTCATAAGCCATCCAGTAAAGTGGACCTGTTGATACATCCTTGATCTCAATAGAGGTCACATCACTTGCACTATATGCCTTCATCCGGTATTCTACGGTATTGCTGCCTTTCTCCAGAGGCAAGCTCACTGTCTGAACTCCATAAGTATCCGCACTGACAGTTTTCGGAAGGGTACTTTCCGCAGCATATTTTCCGTTCACATAGATGGAAATCGGCTGCTCTGTTCCGCTGGCATTGGTATAGCGCAGGTCTACGGCATAATTTCCCTCAGCAGCCGCTTCCACAGTAAATGTCACACTGGATTCCTCATTTAGCGGTTCCAGATATCCGTTGCCTGTATAATCCCCTGCACCATTTGGAATCTGCTGATTCATCTGGCTGCTCTGTGCATCTTCAGCCTCGTAGATACTGGCTGCCTGTACGACAGAGAGCGAATTTGCAAACATTGATACTCCCATTAAGAGCGCAATTACTTTTTTTCTCATATCTTCTCCTTTGTTCTTTTTTATTCTGTTGTCTTGTATACAACTGCTTCATACGGACGCAGCTTTGATCCGTCCCGATCATCATAATTGGAAAGCAGGATGAGTGCAGCATCAGAGAGCAGATCACATGAGATATACTGATCCGTAAAATTACAGATTATGGTAAGTTTTACTCCCTCCAGACATCTCTCATACGCAAAAATATTTCTGTCCTCCTCCATCAGCATTCTGAAATCTCCATATACGATTACAGGATTTTCATGACGCAGGGCAATAATGTTCCGATAGTAATTTAGAATCGATGTTTCATCCTTCTTCTGATTTTCCACATTAATAAAATGATAGTTAAAATTAACCGGAATCCACGGCTCACCATCTGTAAAACCTGCTTCCCCACTGGTATTCCACTGCATCGGTGTTCTTGCATTATCACGACTGATTTTTTTCAGATAGGTCATCATCTTGTCTTTGCTCACTCCCAGTTCATCCACCAGTTCCTGATAAGCATTCAGCGATTCTACATCTCTGTAATCACTTAAATGTTCAAAACAGGCATTCGTCATCCCGATTTCCTCTCCCTGATATATAAAGGGAGTTCCCTGCATCAAATGAAGACAGGTAACTAACATTTTTGCTGATTCCTTCCAGTATGCCCCGTCATCACCGAATCTGCTGACGGCACGTGGTTGATCATGATTACTCCAAAACAGAGTATTCCAACCGATTCCCTGAAGTCCCTTCTGCCACTTTGCAAAAATCTTCTTCAATTCCACCAAATTCAGGGGACTATCGTTCCACTTTCCATACTTACCTTTCCCCATCTCCACATGCTCAAATTGAAAAACCATATCCAGTTCCTGACGGTCAAAACCAGCATACTTTTTTGCTTCCTCCAAGGTTACTTCCGTAGCCTCTCCAACGGTCATGATATCATAATGCCGTAGCACTTTATCATTCATTTCCCGCAGATACTCATGTACATGGGGACCATGAGCACAGTAGGGAACCAGATCTCCGTACAACCCCTGTACTTTTCCATCAGGAAAATCATCCTGCTTTGAAATCAGGCTGATGACATCCATTCGGAAACCATCAATTCCCTTATCGAGCCACCATCGCATCATCCGGAAGATTTCTTCACGCACATGGGGATTTTTCCAGTTCAGATCTGGTTGTTTCGGTGAAAACAGGTGAAGATAATACTTTTCTCTGCTTTCATTATAATCCCAGGCCGAACCGCCGAACCAGGAGCCCCAGTTATTCGGCTCTTTTCCCTCCTTTCCCGGCTTCCAGATGTAATAATCCCAGTAGGGATTTTCCTCCGGATCAATGCTTTTCTGAAACCAGGAATGTTCATCAGACGTATGGTTGACTACAAGATCAAGGATAATTTTGATTCCCCTCTTATGACTTTCCTCTAAAAGCAGATCAAATTCATCCATGGTCCCGAACTCATCCATAATCTTACAGTAATCTGAGATATCATATCCGTTGTCACAATTAGGGGATTGATAAATTGGTGAAAGCCATATCACATCAATTCCAAGATATTCAAGATAATCCAGTTTTTCCAGGATTCCTCCTAAATCCCCGATGCCATCTCCATTACTGTCTTTAAAACTTTTCGGATAGATCTGATATACCACAGCCTCTTTCCACCATTGTTTTTCATCATGCATATATCAATATCTCCTCGCCTGAACTCAACCTTTTACTGCTCCCTCGGTAACACCCTTTACAATATGCTTCTGGCAGACAATGTAAAACAGGATAATCGGGAGCATACACATGATTAAGCCTGCGGTTGCCAAATCCCATTTTTTTGAGAATTGTCCGAAAAACAGGAATGTTTTCAGCGGCAACGTCTGCCAACCTGGTTTATTAATCATAAGCTGCGGCAGAAGGAAGTCATTCCATATCCACATAACGTTCAGAATCGCCACCGTAACCATAATTGTTTTCAGCAGAGGCAAAACAATCAAAAAGAATGTCTGTACCATATTGCATCCGTCAATCCTGGATGACTCCTCCAGTTCCAACGGAACATTTTTGATAAATCCGTGAAATAATATGATAGACAAACTGGAACCAAATCCCAGATACATCAGAATCAGACCGGGTCGGTTCATCATATGCATTCCATCCATTAATCGCACCAACGGAAGCATCACACACTGAAAGGGAATCAACGTTGCCGCCGCATAAACCATAAAAATAACCTTACTCGTTTTTGTTTTATAACGTACCAGTACCCACGCTGCCATAGAACAGCAGATCAGCAGAAGAACCGTAGATACCAGTGTAATGCCCAACGAATTCAAAAAAGATTTCGCAAATTCCAGCTTTTCAAATGCTTCCGGGTAATTCTTCCACGTAAAGGTCTCACCGTTGGGCAGCGCCAATACATTCAGATAAATATCTTTCAATGATTTGAAAGAATTACTCAGCAAGATCAGGATCGGAGCCATAAAAAGTAATGCAAGCAAGAGACCGCCCACTGTCATAACTCCTGTCAATGCTCTCTTTTTTTTCATTACATCTCGACCTCCTTTTTCTTACTGAAATATAGCTGTGTCAGACCAATGGCTGCCACAATCATCAGAAACACAACTGCTTTCGCCTGTGCCACACCCAACTCATTATACTTAAATGCCGAATTATAGATGTTGAGTGACATCATCTCCGTACTGTTGTACGGTCCGCCGTTTGTAAGCGCAAGATTCTGATCGTACAATTTAAAACATGTTGTCAGCGATAAGAAAAGTCCAATCGTAAATGCCGGAGCAACAAGAGGAAGGATAACATGTCTCAGGCGCTGCATATAACCGGCCCCGTCAATCTCAGCCGCCTCCAGCAGATTATCGGGAATATTCTGGATCTGAGCGATGTAGATAATCATCATATATCCTGCCAGCTGCCATATAACCAGAATCAAAAGTCCCATAAAACTTGTCTTTGTATCTGAGAGCCAGTTGGAGAAAACTTTCCATCCTGTCGCATTGTAGACGGCTCCAAACGCCTGAACGAAAATAAACTGCCATGTAAATCCAAGCAGAATTCCACCTATCAGATTCGGCATGAAAAACGCCCCTCTCATAAGCGTTGTCGCTTTTGCCTTTGATGTGACAAGCAACGCCAGCAAAAATCCTGACACATTCACTCCGATTACAGCTAATACGGAAAATATTGCCGTAAATCCAAAGGCGTGAAGGAAATCCTTATCCTCCGTAAATATTTTTATGTAGTTGCCCACACCTACAAAGTGTATGTCTTTGCTGATACCGTTCCAGTCAGTAAACGAATAGCCCAGACCCCAGACGGCCGGGATTATGACCACCAGAACAAAAAATGTCAACGAGGGCAATATAAACGTCCAAAAACCTATCTTTGATTTTTTCAAAGTTTTTCTCCTCCTAACCCGGCAGATTTATAAAGAACATGACAGAGGGCATTTGCCCTCCATCATCTTTCGGCCGTAATTATTTCCTTGCTTCCGACCACTGCTGTTTTGCAGATTCGATTGCTTCATCCCAGGTCTTCTCTCCACCCAGATAAGACTGTATTTCTGCTCCCAGCACATTCTCTGCCCAACTTGTGGGGCATCCGTTGAATACCCACGGTGCAATTGTTCCTGCATTTGCGGCTTCACTTACTGCCTGCCCCAACGGATCTGCCGGTTTAATATCACCGTAGTTTGTAAATGGCGGGATAAATCCGAAGTCATTAACCACAATCTCTTTTCCCTCCTCGGACTGATACAGCCAGTTCAGGAAGTCTTTGGCAATTGCCTGTGTATTCTCATCACTCTGGCTGTTGACTGCCCAGTACATCGGTACTCCTACCGGTATGTTGCCTTCCGATACTCCTTTCAGCGGAATCGGAATGATTCCCAGCTTATCAGCAACCTCCTGATCTACTTCAGCAATTACAGGATATGCCCAGTTGCCCTGCTGGATCACTGCTACACGCTCAATAGCGAGTCCTCCTCCCGCCTGCATGGAGTAATCAACTGCATTCAATGCTGCCGGATTTTCTGCATTCGTGGTGTATTTTACCTGAAGATCAATCAGCTCTTTCAGATTCTGAGAATATTTGAATTCTATATTTTCTGCATTAAATGCTTCCGTACAGTTGGCAAACTCCTGACCCATGGCAATGTTGGCAGTATGCATTCCAGTTACCCATTTTTCCTTTGCCGGATACTCAATCACTGCCTCAAGCGCCGGGAACTGCTCTTTCAGTTCTCCGCTGTCAATCTTCTCCTGCAGTTCTCCGAATGCCTTATCAATCTCATCAAATGTTTTCAGTTGGGAAGCGTCAATTCCGGCTGCATCGAAAATCTCTTTATTGTAGACGAATCCGTAACCTTCAATCGCGATAGGCATTCCGAAGATTTTTCCGTCCTTCGTCACATCGTCCAACAGTCCATCCACTGTGCTTCCTACCCATTCCTCGGAAGAAAGGTCTGCCAGATTGTCTGCCCAGTCGATCACATCCTGAGGACCGCCGATATCAAAGATATCCGGCTGATCGCTTCCCTGCATCTTGGTTCGCAGTGCCGCACCGTAATCATCTCCGCCTCCCACAGTCTCCAGATTTACTGTTACGCCCGGATTCAATTCCATATATTTATCCGTAGCGGCCTTCAAAGCATCATTAATCTCAACCTTAAACTGAAAGATATCAAGAGTTCCTTCCAGATTGCTGCCGCCATTCGATCCGTCAGAAGTATCCTCTCCTGAAATAGCACTTGTAGATTTGTCAGCTGAAGTATCTTTCTTTTCCCCTTCACTGTTTCCACATCCTGCTGCCATAGTTACCGTCATAACAGATGCAAGAAGCAATGCCCATACATTTTTCATTTTCATAATTATTCTCCTTTTTCACGTATTTCATCTTTGTTTTTATAACTTTTGCGCAAAAGTTATTGTAATCATATTATAGCCTACAGTTTCACTTTTTGCAAGTACTTTTGCGAAAAAGGTTAAATACTATCAAATTTATTTTCTGTTTTTTGTTCTATTTGCACAAAAAAGCTGTCCGGTTTTTTCACCGAACAGCTTTTTGGAACTTTATATGATCAGGAATCAATTTTCCTGACCGTATCACGTATCATTAACTCTGCGTCCAAACGAATATTCTGAACCGGCAGCGTCTTTTTTGCGATCAGTCTGAGCACCTGTGCAACCGCTATCCGTCCTTTCTCACTTGCACTTTGTTTCATCGTAGTCAGACGGGGTCTTATATTTCTTGCAAAAATATTGTCATCAAATCCAACAACCGAAATATCATCCGGAATCTTTATTCCCTTATCATAAAAATAATTGATTGCCAGCCACGCATAATAATCAGATGCAAAAAAAAGTGCAGTAAATTCATCTTTTCTCTGATACATGGCATCGTAAGTCTCCAGAATCCCCGATTCCCCATATTTAATCAAAAAAAAGGACTCCTCTCTTACAGGCAGATGATGTTCCTCCAATGCCTGACAATATCCGGACCACCTTTCATAGTCAACACCCACACGATTATCCGCCAGAAAAGCAATTCTTTTATGGCCCTGCCCGATCAGATATTCTGTCATTTTTTTTGCATATTCTCTGTCTTTTAAGCCTACATTCGTATAAGATTCATCTTCATCCAGAAAATAACAGTCGATAAATACAACAGGCTTTTCAGAGGTTTCTTTTACTTTCTTACACTCTTTTGCCCCCAGCCCCAGTGCAATCAGCCCGTCAACATTCCAGGTAGCTGCCATATTCAGGATTTCATCCACCTTCTCTGTGGCGTAAAGCATTAAAAAATATCCTGATTTTCTCACCTCGCTTTCAATCATTCCAATCAATTCACTGTTAAATGGGTCCTGCACTACATTTTTTCCTTCCATCACCGGATAGCGGATAATCAAACCAATAATCTTTGAGGAATTACGTGCAAGTACTCTGGCACTCATATTCGGAATATAGTTAAGCTCTTCCACCTTCTGTTTTACACGTTTAATGGTCTGAAGAGATACCTCTTTCGTATTTCCATGGATTACATTGGAAACTGTTGTGGGACTGACTCCTAATTCTCCCGCTATTTGCTTTATTGTTACCATATTTTTTACCTGTTCTCATACGTTCTTTCAAACGTTCTCTGTCCTTTCCACCATACTTTTCTCACATGTTTATCCTCTATTTTATCACCAAATTCAAAAAGAAACAATTACCTGATCCCAAGTTTAAATTAATTGTGTAACATTAAAATTTTATTGCTAAAAAACGCTGAAATTTTTGAATGTCATCAAAACTTAAAATGTGGATATCTCCTTGAGACTGCTTGAATTTTCATAGGAGGAATACCGATGAGGATAACTCCCTTGCCCATATCGTAATCAATTGAGAAAAAGATTGCGAATGTGCAATTTGATTTTTACATAAAAAGACACCGGGAAAAGTATTTATTCCTACCTTTCTCAGTGTCTTTCGCCTTTGCTCACCCTAATGGTTAGTATTTTGATATGTTTTCTAATTACTTCCCTATGTGTTGTTAACTTTAGCCATCTTTTTTCTTTTGTTGTCATAAATTTTTAATGGAGACGATAATACATGTGTATCACCGCCTCAGCTACATTAGACTATCTATTTTCCGACAGCCCCATTATAACAGACTCAGTTAAGAAGAAAAGATAACAGCTGAACTGGTATGGTAACATATCTTCTGATCAATGCCATAGTCAATACCAGGCTCTGCCATATTTGAGCAGCTATATTCACTGGTAAAATAACCTGTAAATCCTTTCACATCCTCAATAATACTGTCCATATTATTCGAAAAGCTTGGATCACATGAGGCAATGTTTTCAGATAACACAAAATTTTCTATCATCACTGCCGGCTTTTCATAACATTTCTTCATGATTTCTCATCCTCCTTATTTTGCCACTTTCATTACTGTTGAAATATAGTCAGAGGATTCCTCATCATTACCCTCAGCATCCTTTATAACATAATGAATTTCAACCGGGAAATTCCCCTTTGCATTCGGCGTTTTAAAACGCAGCCGATATGTCTTGTCATCGTTTTCAACCTTCTGTGCAGTTACAGCAAGCGGTACTCTAGCGCCTGCCGCATTAACATAGTACATGATGAATTTCGGTTCCTGCATGCCAAATACATTTCTGGTCAATGTAACACTATGATCATTATAACTTTGCCATGCATTCTTCTTCAGACCCGTTTTAAGGTTCACTGATACAAAGTTATTTGATATTTCCTCTTCTGCCGCAAGGTACTCACCTGCATTATAGTTTTTGGTATCATATGGACTTCCAATCGTGTAATTTTTGTGTTTCAAATTAGAGAATGACAATGCATGTGAACCGCCCTCCTCAAAATCTGAATTTCCCAAAATTGCGACCAGATAATAGTCTTCACCCAATGAAATACATTCTTCAACCGGAATCCTGTAATACATTGCTACAGATGAATAAATAGTGTCAATCTTCTTTTCATCCACAGATCCACTCTTATTGCTTAACACACGTAAATCCAGACCACCACATTCCGTAGCATCTTCCGCTCCCTGAACATCTACTAACTTTGCTTCAATCTGCAGTGTATTAACAACATCCGTTGCTTTTACTACAAAAGCCAGTGCTGCCGTCTCATCCAGATATAACTCATTGTTCGGACCGGCATTCAAGTAGGTCAAAATCGACTCATGGGAAGCTGAGGAAAGATCTGTCGATACCTCACCCCATGTAGTGCCGAGTGCTGACAGGCCATCCCCGCTGTCGTAAGAAGCAATTACTGCCGTTGCACCCTCAACAACCTGACTGTTAACTATATCACCGTTTTCGTCAAGCATACCTTTATCTGTAACAGTGCCATCACCTACTACCAATCCCGGGATCTCAGAAACAGTAACATCCTGCTCGTTTGCAATATAGTTCTGATCTCCGCTTTTACCCAACGGATTATAAATACGGATACCGTCCAGGTAAACAACAGACTTTCTGGTATCAACTGTACTAATTACATTGCCATATTCATCCTTTGTAGTGAGAAGATTACCAGTCTGCTTAATACCCAGGGTCACACGATAGGTTCCATACTCCAGCTCTTCATGGATAACCGGAAGCTGATACAACGTACCATTTGTATAAAGGGTATCAACTGCCCCCATTCTTGCCAGTGAATAGTTACCGATAGCCTGATCCTGCTTTTCAATAGTGTAAATAATACCTGCCGTCTCTGTACTGGTACGCGCAATAATGTCAAATCCTGTACCAGTAAAGGTAAAGATTGCCTTGGTATTGTAACCATCCGCAGTTAACTTCGTCGAACTTCCGCCGCTGTCCTGCTGATTCCCTGTCGTATTATATGTATTGTCATGACCGTACTGCTCCGTCTGACCGTTGCTCTGGACAAGATCCAGGGAAGTCCCTTCTTTTGTATTCGTTCCTGTATAGACAATTTTCATACTGCTGTCATTAGTCTGTGTGCCGGAATTGAAGTTATCTTCATAGTAAACCACACTTGCCGGCATTACTTTGATTGTACCATTGACAACCGTACCATTCTCCGGATCAGCCGCATCAAAAACAGTATTTACTTTTGCAATGTTTGCAGTATAGTTGTAATTCTCAACCTGACTCATAAAACCTTTTGGTTCAAATATTACAGAGCCATAAGCTGAACCATCATCGTTGATTGTAACACCATTCAGATCCGCAGTAATATCGGTTTGCGGTGTTGCACCATTATCAGAAATTGTCCCTAACGTTGCCAAAGTTTTGTAGTCTGTTGTGTTCTGTGCCTCTTTGTTAAAGAATACACCGTCCTGGAACAGACCGTTGTTGTCATTTGTCTTGGCAAGATCCGACTTTAATCCGTAATCAAAGACATAGACTTTTTGGGTTGCTTGGTAAGAGTAAACCGTCAGTGTACTGCCACTTGCTAAAGACTGACCACCGCCCTTGGTTATTCCTTCAATTTCATAGACATACTTTTGATTTGGACTCGGAGCTTTAATATCCAACTGAGCTGGGTTTGCCGTATTCGAAACAGCTGAAGGGTTATCAGTCTGATCAGAGATAAGTGCAGCCTTTGTGATTGTAACATCGCTTGGTGTATAAGCCGTTGGGTCATCACCAGCTTGTACATAAACAACCTTATTTACTTTCGTTTTATTAACAAAAGTAAATGTGTACTTTTTCGTTACTGAATCTTCTTGCAGCGTCCACTCCGTTTCAAATTGTGATGCAGGCGCTTCGTTGCCATCGGAATCTATAACTTTTATCTCTTCCAGCACATATTCAGGATTTTCAAGCCCATACATAGCAGTCGCATCAGGCAGACTCATCACCTGATTAAAGCTTCCTGTCCAGTTGCTGTTACTACCCAGTGTTACAGGGGCACCCAACGGTATTTTCGTCGTCTCCTGACGAATCAGGTCTACATAATCCAGCCAAATATAACAGGCATCTTCTGCGTCAGATATCTGAATTATATCACCTGGTTTTAAATGAATACCAGAAAGTTCAATTGTGCCGCCGCAAAAATTCTGCCATTTCTGATCGTCCTCACTGTAATCAGTCATGCTATATTCAACTCTATGCTCTGTATCAGCAACGCGAACCGAAACTGCCCCATCTGTACTAGATGAATAACCGAACCGTAGTTTATAATCACCTTCTGCTACATTCTCTGGTATCGTAAGTTGAACAGCTCCCTGGCTTTTTCCAATATTTTTCACATACCTATTATTAGAAACATGATTATTCTCTTCCACAACTACAGTTGGCTGATCCGTTGTCCCCGGCACCGGGAATAGTTGCCCGCTTTCTGCTTCTAAACGAGACGTTGCTGCAGGATTCTCTTCATTATCTATATCTTTGAATCCCTGAACAGACAATGCAAGAGTAACAGACTGATATTTATTCTTCGTCGCTTCATCCGGCCAAACTTTTTTCACTTCTGTTTCAACCCGGGTTATACTAAAGGGATCTGTGCTTATCGTTGCCCACATAATATCCGTATGCTGCAAATATCTATTATCTGGAGTAAAGCTTGCATCTACACTCCAGGGCGGACGTTCCAACTGTCCCAGAGTAAAGGACAATCTGGTTGTTTTCTTAGGCAAGAGCATAACAGAATTCTGCGCCCAGCCTGGGGCACCGATAGCATCATCATACCAGAGATCCGAACCGCCATTATATGCGTACTGGGTTACCTCTCTGCCATCTGTTTGATCTATATAGCTATAGGAATCTTTAATATTTGATTGCATCTCTGTTCCTGCTATATATGTAGCTACTTTATAGGCCTTTGCAATCTGATTTGCATCTGGCAAAACATACTCAGGTCCTTTGTAGTGAGCCCACTGATCAAACCCTTCTCCTCCGGCAATACCTTCCGGATTCAGCGAATTGATAACATAATAATCCTCTTGAACATTACCATAGTCCGCTGTATCACTTCCCAGAGAAATAGACTGCTCCATATTCATATCATCTGCATAATAAAATTCAAGATCCACATGAAACTGTTCTATGTTTTGCCATACCCATCCTCGGTAAAGGCTTGCGCTGACCTGTATCATTGGAACATATTCCCCACGGTAAAACCAGCCTCCATAACCGTCCTCCCATTCGCCCTCCTGGTCTTGTCTCGCATCTGAATTTCGATTCTTAGACGGTGTCACACTAATTTTAACCTTCGCATTAATCAACCTATCCTTATAATAACCCACATGGGTATATTTCAGTTCCACCCACATTTCTGTAGTATCTAAGCTTAAATCCTGGGTGTTCCATCCTGCATGATAATCTTTTTGTTCGAACTCGGTCGTCGGAATCTCACTTCCCTGAAACGCAATCGCCAAAGCGCCGAATCGTATATCTCCATCATTCTGTGCACGCATGGAACTATATACACAATGCTTTATAGCCTCACCCCATTCACCACTTCTTATGGCCTCGTCAACATCATGCGGAGTTTCCTGATCGCATCCTCCCTCATAATCATACGCCCAACCTCCGTCCGTATATCTCGCGCCCGTATCGACTAGTTCAACACCAGCGCCAGGCATATTATTCAGAATCTGAAGCCCGTTTTTTGGAGCAAGTGAATACCTGCCGATTTCCTCCAATTTCGGAAGCGGTGAGCCTGTATTAATCGAATAACTCTCAATATCACTATTTGCAGCATCTGTTTCCTGTGTTCCACTATTCAAATCCAAATCCTTTTGCGTCAATACATCTGTGCTAATATCTTCCTGCATCTCTGATGAGGCATACACATAACCATTCACATCAATGACAAGTAGCAAAAAAGATAAAAGAAGCGCCCAAAACCTTTTTACATTCAATACCATATCCTCCTCTCACAACACATCTATGTCCAACTCCTTCCTTCACGATTAAAATTACTTGGTATCGTTTAGTTTTTCAATAGATGTTTTGTAACACCAACAACACTAACAAAACATTTTCATATTCTTATTTACTTTCACCAAAGACTTTATCACCTTTTGTAAAGAAGAGGTTAGTTATTATCTATTATAATAGTCTCATAAATTAAGACACTTTTTCGGACATATTTTAATGAGTCTGGTATACTAAAATCAGTATGAATGAAAGGCTTCATTACCATGTTCAAACAAAGAAGAAATTTTAGTGCAAAAGTTAAATCAGACCTTGTAATAGAGCTGCTAAAAGGAGAGAAGGATCTTAATACCCTGGTAGCTGAAAATAACATCCAGCCCAACTTGCAATGGTCTGGCTTTCGCCTGCACCTTATAGCGAATGCGACATATGAGATACCTGTTGCATTTACGGTGACAAAAGCATCCGCCATTGAAAAGGCAGAGACCGAAAGTCTGCAAAAAAAGATAAAGCAGACCCATAACATAGCGGCTGGAGGCATATTCCTCCCGGACATATTTCTTTATAATAACTCTCCTGTACTAATATTTTCCTGCATCCCAGATGAGGCATACACATGACTATTGACTATTTACATCAATAACAAGTAACAAAAAAGCCAAAATGACCAACCAAAACTTTTCTACGTTTAACACTGCTTCTCCTCCATAGATTTCATATATCCACGCCTTCTTCCAGGATAGTCCAAACCATGCTGTTTTATAAATCAATAATATGATGTTGGGGCAAAAGGTATTTCGCCCTATTCGGGCTACTTTCTCGTGTTTTACGTATTCCAAAGTCATGCTGTTTCATGCAAGCATGAAACGCATAACCTTTTGACCCTGGTATCATAATATTTAGTATTTTTTCGTTTTTCAACACGTATTACACAACACCAACAGCACTAACAAAATATTCTTGTATTATTTTATTCACCTTCAACCAATATGCCCCCTAGACCTTACGTTCGCTGGCCTAGAGGGCATACTTATTTACTCTTTTTACTGCAAGATTGTAATCTATTTATTGGGGCTTACACTATCCCTTATAATCAACTCAACGGGAAGATGTATATTTCGAACGACCTCTTTTTCGTTCAGAATCATATGAAGGATTTTATCTACCGCAGCCTTTCCCTTTTCAGAAATATATTGCCGCACAGTCGTAAGCCGCGGTCTGCACTGTTGTGCACAAATATTATCATCAAACCCCACTACTGAAATATCCCTTGGAACTTCTATCCCCTGTGTATAAAAAAGATTTACAGCATCCATTGCATAAAAGTCTGATGCAAAGAATAGTGCCGTATAATTTTGAATATGCTTCCTGCAAAATTGACGCAACATCTCATGACGAATATTTTTTTCAAAAGGCAAATAGTGATAGTTTTCTGATTTTTCCCTGTCCATCAAATCCATATGATCTCTCAAAGCATCACAGTACCCCCTGTAACGCTCATAATCTACCCCTGCCAACGGTTTCCCATCCGCAAGAAAGGCAATTTTTGTATGCCCCTGACGAATCAGATAACGTGTCATTTCATAACTGCCTTCATAGTCCTGTATTCCCACATTATCAAATTCAACATCTTTTTCCGGATAATATGAATCAATGTATACAACGGGCATTTTCAACCATTCCCGAATCTTTTCTATTTCCTGTGGCTGGACGCCTAACAAAATTAACCCTTCCACATTCCAGGAAGATGCAAACCGAATTGTTTCATCCATTCCTCCTGACGTATATAAAAGCATATAGTAACCGTTTTTCCTGATTTCCCTTTCAAGCGCCCTATAATTTCTCCATAAAATGGCTCCTGCGCAACATTAATAGTCTCTCGTCTTGCATAATTCACAATAACCCCTATCAGCCGTGAACCACAATTTCCAATAACACGGGCCCCCATATTGATTGTATACTTATGTTCCTCCAGTGCCCTGGATACTCTTTCCAAAGTTTCTTTTGACATCTTTCCAGTTCTTCCATGAATCACATTAGCTACAGTTGTCGGGCTAACACCTGTCAATACAGCAATTTCTTTTATTGTCATAAACTTTTTAAGATATACTCACACGGATATATCTATACGCTCCTTTCAACAATTTTAATCTACAGACAATTGCGAAACTCAAGATAACATGTTGGCCCCTAAAAGACCGCACCAAACAAAGATTTCAATTATGTAAATTACATTTTTAATACTTTTTCTTAAGTTTAAATCAGTTTTTTCCAAAAGTCTACTCTTAATAGTAAAAATTACTCTTTTTACATGATATAAAAACAAAGCTTATCCAGAATGTTCATCTTAAAACACCTGAATAAGCTCAAAAAAGAAATCTTTAAATATATGAAATCAGGGGAACCCTTCAGCAACAAAGCTTTTTTATCCGATTATTGATACACTTCCCACATTCTAGTCATAATTGTAGCGCAAACAGCACGATTTACCCTGCCCTGTGGATTCAGTTTTCCGTCCTCTCCAGTAATAATACCAGTTCCAACAGCCCATTCCATAGCCTTTTTCGCAAATTCACTTACGGAACCTCCATCCGGATACCGCTCTAAAGAAACCGTCCCGGACACATCCCAGTCCTTATAGTTTGCATAACGGTACATCATAACTGCCATCTGTTCACGCGTAACAGAATCTGCCGGTCCAAACGTTCCGGAATGAGCATATCCCGTCACAATGTCATTTTCACTGGCCCACATAATTGCATCACTATACCAGAAATCATCCAAAACATCCGGGAATTTTTTCGTATAGACAACTTCCGGAGTGTCTTCCATACGATAAAGAATTTCTGCCAATTGTGCTCTTGACAGATTCTCCGCCGGTCCAAAAATGTCTTTGTCCAAACCTGTCATAAGAGCTCTCTCATATACCGCTGCCACATACTCATAATACCAGTCACCTTTTTCCACATCAGCAAACGGAAGTTTCGAACACACGTTTTCCTCTTCCATCAGATAAATGTAATCGACCCAGATCCAACAATTCTCCTTCGCATCCTGAATTTTAATCTTATCACCAGCTTTGAGTTTTACAGATGGAATGGAAATTTCCGCCGGTGCAAAAGACCAGGTTTTATCCGTCAGTTTGTAATCTAATGTATACTGCGTATCGTTTACCCACACGTTAACTTTTCCATCGCTTCCGCTCGAATAACTCAACACGAGTTTATAATCATCTTCTGGTACTTCTTCCGGAATTGTAAGTGTTACCCATCCCTGATTCAGACCAATATTTTTCATCAATTTGTGCTCAGAGGCCTCTCCATAAATGCCTACTTCCGGATGATTATCAACAGTATCCATTGCATATGTTTCACCAGATTCTCCTTCCACTTTATACAGCATTCCATCTGGATATACATAAGGTGTTAAAGTTTCCTGCTGACCCGTCTGATTCTGCCGCTTCAGCGTCAACACAAGCTTATCGACCCATCCATAACCGCTTCCATCAACACCATTGTCATAAATTTTGATAACATCACCGGCAGCCAGCGAAATCAATCCCTCCATATAGTCCTCTGTCATCTCGTTCATACCAAAACCAGTTCCGGTACGTGACAATATTCCCGCTGCTTCCCCGTTCTTTTCCACATAGTAGATCTGACGATTTCCACATGAAACAATTGAAAGCTGATATTCACCCTCTTTCATTCCTTCCGGAATTGCCACAGCTATACTTTCACCCGGCTGCAAGTCTGCCTGTCCTTCCGACAAATTGCCTTCATAGTAATCTTCACCCTCAAAGGTCATCTTATACTGCATATTTGTGTTTGCGTTATTCAGTTCTGTCGCTTCCTCACTGCTCATATAAATCATGTTCCAATATTCCAGTGACGGAACTTCAAAAGTAACGTAAGCCCCATTTTCATCTTCACCTTTTTCAAACTGTAGCGCCTCCGTACTTCCACTATTTCTATCCGGAGAAGCCATATAAACGGAATTTACATCATCTGTATAATAATATTTCACCGGAATATTTTCTGCGGCTTCGGGAATTGCTTTTTCCTTGTATTCGTCACGCCACTGATTATCTGTTCCAAGCAGATTCATCATATGAAGTATCTGATAGCCATTACCTTTTCTTGTATAGGTCCAGATTGTATCTGACTGTCCATCACTGCTGTTCACATAACCCTCCGTAACTACCATCTGTGATGTTGTCTCCTGACCATCCCGAAGAAGATTTTCATATGCCACTTCAAAATCATACATATTTCTCATTCGTGCCTTTAACTGATCACTCATCGGAACCTTGTCATCCGGATAATATTCTTTATGCAGAATACTATCTCCGTTTCCAATTTCAAGTTTACTTCCTCCCGCTGCCAATACTGACGCATTTGACAATATTACTGCCGGAGTATTCATATACCCATCCATAGCTCCGTAATTAATATATGCTTTAACTGTAAGTGATTTTCCGCCGCTTTCCATCGCAGAACGTTCCACTTCCTTCGCAAGGGAACCATAAGTATCATAGCGATTGGCATCTTCCGTTTCACCATCCCAGTATCTGTCATGATCCCACGGCCAGAATTCTGTATACAACGCATCCACGTTACTGACATTGGCATTTTCAATTCCCTTTGCTCCTACTGGATTAAAGGTCAGATATCTATCCCCCAATGCTGATTTTGCAGCATTCAAGAATTGCGTGTATGTATCCAGAACCATATGAATCGGTTCTCCATCCTCTGTGTAACCCAAAGGCTCTCCCTGACTGGTTGTCATCTCACCCCAGTCTCCGACTGTATCTCCATGCCATCCATCAAAATCAAAATAGGCAAATACCTTATTTATTTCACTAAAAATGTGATTTTGCCATTCTGTATTGAGCGGATTCACAAAATAAAGGTGTCCGTTTCCGGATGGCGAACTACCCATCGTAAAATAGAACGGACCGTTCCCCCGGTCATTATCCTCTTTAAAATGTATCTGCCAGTTTCTATGACCTTCATTTTCTTCACCTTCAAAAAAAGTATCTGTGCCTGCGTAAATCATATCATATGCCATACTTACCATATTGGCTGATTTGGCAGCGCTGATATAATCCTTAATCGCAGATACATATATTTTTCTGCCAGACCAATCCTCATAATAACCCTTTTCCAGCATTTCCTCGGGTGCCAGAGGCTGATGATGCAGGTACTGCCAATCATAGTATTCAACTACATTCATATGGTACTTCGTCATCTCATCTATCTTGTCCTGTGCATCTGCATATTCTCCAAAATCATGGACATAACCGTATCGCGGAAATTTTGTCCATGATGAAGATACATCCACCGCAACACTTCCGCTATCCAAATATGTACCATCAGCGGTTAATGCAGTAATCTCCAACAAATATCCCTGAAAATCCTTATCCGGTGCAGTCCAGTTGATCTTCGCTGCCCCATCAGAAAATTCATCCACTTCACACGGAACAACAACCGGAACTCCCACCTTTTCATTAAGATGCATCGGCTGCATACTCAGAGCTGTAATCTTCCTCTGTGTACGATTTTCCAGTTTAACTGTTATTTCAACCGGATCACCCGGACCATACATTGCCTTATCCGTATAGATATCAACAAAAACAGAAACTGATTCCTGATGTACACCTGCCTCCACAGTTACAGGAACAAACACTGTTTGAAATGTTTGTACAGCAATTGCAACCCCCAAAGACGCCGCCAAAATTTTTTTTCCTTTCATATCATATTCTCCTAGTATAAATTTTTTTCACAACCATCTACTAAGTTTTATATCTGGTATTTTCAGGTTTTGCAACTGGTGTTTTATAACACTATATATTATGTAGAACTTTTTTGTCTGATTTTTGTACATATCTTATAATTAAGTGTTGTGTATGGTATACTTAATTTTTACAGCCGACAATGTTGACTCTTTTCGTATTTGAACGGTATAATAGATCATATCAGTTGTGCGTGGCTGGCCTTCCCTGCCGCAAACTTTGGTATATAAAGATACCAGGGTCAAAAGGTTATGCGTTTCATGCTTGCATGAAAAAGCATGACTTTGGGAC
>UQAW01000048.1 GCA_900539175.1 uncultured Lachnospiraceae bacterium | reverse complement strand
CGGAGCAATCCGTGTATCATAGGGGTCAAAATACCTTTTGACCCCAACATCATTTAATAAAACGGTCAATCGCCTTGCTCAGTTCCTCAAGGGCTTCTTTGTCCCCGCTCTCCACAGCGTCCACAATACAATGTTCAATGTGATCCTGGAGAATAACCTTACCGGTGTTATTGATCGCCGACTTTACTGCTGAAAGTTGAATCAACACCTCACTGCAGTCTCTGCCGTCCTCCACCATACGTTTGATTGATTCCAGATGACCGATTGCCCGTGACAGACGATTCAGCACTGCCTTCGTATTCTGATGTGTGTGCGTGTGAACATGTTCGTGGCTGTGTTCCACCACAGTTCCATCCTCCAGTACATGCTTATGAATCCCGTGTGATAAATGCTCTTCCATAACCTTCTTACGTCCTTTTCTTTTGAATTACGATCAGGATAACCGGATTCCTCCAAACCAATACGTCAATCAGATCTCGGTAAAGGTATACCGCTGTCTGATTCCTGTAGTCATGATATCAAATACGAGGGACCCATCTAGAAGCACACTTTTCTCATAGGAAAATTCCTTGTCACGGAATTTGCTGCACACATAAGTCTCCGGGTCCTCCAGTTCCACTTCTTCTATAAACACATCCCGCATCTGATTATTCGAACAGAGATTAAAAATCTCCCAGACCGCTTCATACGTTTTCATCTTAAAAACCTCTCTTCCCACCAAGCACCTTTTTGCAGATCATCGGATCAAACGCTCTGTTTATTATAGCAGTTTTTATAAAAATGACAAGCAGATCTTCCATGCTTCCATCAGCCGCTCCACAGACCATGCCGCATTGGCAGGACTGGTGGACGGCAATTTTATCGCCTGAATTCCTGTCACCGGCTCCAGATATCTCTGATAAAGTTTATCCGATGTCCCTCCATTCGTAAAAATCTGCCGTATCCTGCCGCCGCTTAGAATCCTTCCCAAATCATTGGGAACCACATCACGAATACTGCTGTCACTGGAACCCACAATCGTACAGGAAGCGATCACATCCCAGACTGCAATTCCATGTTCCAGCAAAAACTCCCGCTTTTCCTCAATAGTTACCGGCACAGTACATGTACATAATCCGGCCAGCACCTTCCAGAAACGGTTCTGCGGATGTCCGTAAAAAAAGCCGGACTCCCTGGACTTCACGGAAGGAAAGCTTCCCAGAATCAAAATCCTCGACCGGCTGTCATATACCGGTTCAATCGTGTGTTCCTGCCGTTCTTCCTTACGGCTCATCTTCATCGAATTCGACAATCGTATAATACCCCCTGCTGGTCTGATTGATTTCTTTTACAACGCCCTGAGTAGACTTCAGTCGTTCATATGCCGGATAATTTTTGCTCATGGCTACCGCGGGCACAATCGTATAATAGTAAGACGTAGGAAGCTGGCTCTCCGTTACATGAACTTCCTCCCCGACCTCCAGAAGTCCCTGCCTCTCCATCTTAAATTCCATCAAACGCAAGATTCATCCCTCACTTCTGTAATACTTTATTCATTCGCCGAAAATCCTTCACCGCCTGAAATCCAATCTTCGTAATCTTCTTCATATTCAGAGAATTCTTACCTCCCTGCCGCGGACGGAAGGTAACAGGAAACCATTTGATTTTGCATCCCTTTCTGGCAAAAATCACGGATATCAATACATTCGTCAGATTGAAATCCTCCGGAATCAGGTACAGATACCGTGCCAACGTCTCACCTTTCATCAGACGATACGGCGTATTGGCATCCGGAATCCTTACCCGGAAACATACCCCTATGACCAGACGCAGCACCCGGGTTACTACCAGTCTGTCAAATCCGTCCTCCCGGTTTCTTCTCTGTCCGATGACCATATCATACCGCTTTCGATTTGCCCAAAACACCTCAAACTCTTCCGGCAGCGTCTGCCCATCCGAATCTGTCTGAAAAATATAGTCCGCATGATGCTCCAGAGCATAACGATATCCATACAAAATTGTGGCGCCGTGTCCTCCGTTTTTCTTTGTCACAGCCGTAAGAAGCGGATGGGTCTTCTCCTTTTGCCGCAGAATTTCATATGTACGGTCCTTACTCCCATCATCAATGATAACCATCTGTCCGTTATGCGTTTCTGCGATGGGATACCACTGTTCAATCACTTTTTCAATATTAGCCTCTTCATTGTAAGCCGGAATTATAATATATAGTTTGTCCATATTGCTCCAATCCTTATCCTTTATCCGTGTATCATAGAAGGCAAAATACCTTTTGACCCGGACACTATGTTATTAGTTTATCATTGATCTGATAAAATGTAAATTGCTTTAGAAGATGTATTGGCAGAAACACCGCATCATATTTTGTAATACCATATTCTCAAAACCTGCATATTTTGATATAATAAACCCAGTTTATCAAACTTCAAACATTGAAAAGGCGGTAACCTTATGAAAAAAATAAGAAAAATCTTCCCTGTTCTTTTGATGATATGGCCATACTTATTCATTTTATTGACCATATTGCCCGGTGAACAACCAAAAATTCAGGAATTCCTCTTAACTGCATATCTCCCTTTAACCGTTGTTGTTTACGGACTCAACATTTGGAATGCCTGTACCTATCCTTCTGAAGAGTCCGAATGCAAATTGGCGTTTTATGATATGGTTATTAAGTTGGCGCATATTCCTTTTTATATCGGGGTATTTGTCATAGGAATCTGTCTTGTGTTCGCGATGGTTGTGCCTGCTCTTTTATTCATTTCGCCTATACTGATTCTGTTTCTGGCTGTTATTGATTTTTTCCTGATGCTGACTTCATCCGTGTATGGGATAAATGCTGCCGTAAAACTATCCAAAAAAGGGATTTTATCAAAAGAGACAACTTTACTATTTATCATATTACATTTGATTTTTGTTGCAGATGTGATAAGCGCTGTCTGTCTCTGTCAAAAATCAAAAATAAGCAAATAAAACTTTTCTCTGTCAAGCAAAAGCCCAGAGTATAATTGACAACTTCCCCCTTATTTTCTATAATAAAAGTATCCAATCATAAATGCAGCAAAGGCGCTGCAGCGGAAGGATTATTTCTGCTGCAGCGCCTTTTCAGAAAGGAGCATGATCTTTATGAGTACGAAAAAATTCAATATTCCTCCGGTCCCCGATGCTGAATCTTCGAATCAGATACCGAAAGAGGTCACAGAATCTCCCGGCAAATTAAGTGAAACCTGGGCACAGGACACCATCCAGGAGTTGGACGACTGGATTGAATCACAGGGTGTCTATATCAGACAGTAATTGATTGATCACCGCTTACCCGAAAAGGGTGCTGCAAAATTATTCTGCAGCACCCTCTTTTCTTCACGCTTTTCAAACACGCTCTGGGATTTTTTAGTGATGGAACAGACGGATTCCGGTAAATGCCATCACCATATCATACTTATCACAACACTCAATAACCGCGTCATCTCTCACTGAGCCGCCTGGCTCTGCGATATACTGAACACCGCTCTTGTGTGCCCGCTCAATATTATCTGAGAATGGGAAGAACGCATCGGAACCAAGTGTCACACCAGACATCTGATCCAGCCATGCACGTTTTTCCTCTCTTGTGAAGACTTCCGGTTTTACCTTGAAAATCTTCTCCCATGCACCGTCAGCCAGAACATCCATATATTCCTCACCGATGTAAACATCAATTGCATTGTCACGATCTGCACGGCGGATATTATCCACAAACTGCAGATTCATAACCTGCGGGGACTGACGCAGGAACCAGTTGTCGGCTTTCTGTCCGGCAAGTCTTGTACAATGTACACGGGACTGCTGTCCGGCGCCTACACCGATTGCCTGTCCGTCTTTTACAAAACATACGGAATTGGACTGTGTATATTTCAGAGTAATCAAAGCAACCTTCATATCTCTCTTAGCAGCTTCCGGCAGATCCTTATTAGCTGTCACAATATTGGAAAGCAGTTCGTCATCAATCGGAAGCTCCTGACGTCCCTGTTCAAAGGTCACACCATAAACCTCTTTATGCTCCATCGGAGCCGGTGTATAGTTCTCATCAATCTGAATCACACAGTAATTTCCATTCTTTTTCTGGCGCAGAATCTCCATTGCTTCATCCGTAAATCCCGGTGCGATCACACCATCGGACACTTCACGTTTGATAATAGACGCAGTATCTGCATCACAGACATCGGAAAGTGCGATGAAATCTCCGAAGGAGGACATTCTGTCAGCGCCGCGTGCTCTGGCGTAAGCACAGGCAAGAGGAGAAAGCTCTCCCATATCATCTACCCAGTAGATTTTGCGCAGTGTCTCATCCAACGGAAGACCAACTGCCGCTCCGGCAGGGGAAACATGCTTAAAGGAAGTTGCTGCCGGAAGACCTGTTTCCTTCTTTAATTCTTTCACAAGCTGCCATCCGTTGAATGCATCCAGAAAGTTGATATAACCTGGTTTTCCGGAAAGGACGGTGATCGGAAGCTCACTGCCGTCGGCAACATAGATTCTGGACGGTTTCTGATTCGGGTTACATCCGTATTTTAATTCTAATTCTTTCATCATTTACCTCCTGCTTTACATTACTGATTCTTATTCACAATACGAGTTTCATACTTGCCGGTCTCAATATTGATGTAACGCACAAACAGAGAAACTTTGTTGTCCTCATTCAGATTGTTCCATACCAGCTCTGTAAATGCATCGATATCATCCGGAATGCTCACCAGCTTCGGTTCGCCTTCAAAGCTTGGAAGCGGATTGCCGTCATGCATATAGGTGTGGATAAAATGTCCTTCTCCTGCAACACAGTTATTGTAGGCAAAGGTATAACGATTGCACTGATCCGGATTGCCGTTGTTGCTCTTCAGGATAGACATTGCATAACTGTAGGTTCCGTTCTCCACATGCATCACTCCGGAAATACGAGGTGTATAGTTCGGGGCATCCGGCTCAAATTCACGGGAACGCAGTGACTGTTCGAATGTCATCTGAGCATCCATTCCGTCATAAATCGTATCCGTCTGATCCCCGTTGGTTACAATGGTCTTATTACCCAGCACGCGAACCGGTGCATAGATAATCAGACTTGGATCTTCCATCTTGGAAGGATCAAACGCCTGTGTGCGGATGCCTTCGCCATCCTCTACAAAGATACGGTTTCTGCTGTTCTCACTTCTGCCCATGATAAAATAGGCAGTGACTGCTGATTTTCCATCGGCAGAACGTCCGATTACGATTCCTCTTCCGGGATAAGAATTCTCTCTTAATTCTTGTTCCAGTGATAACATTTCCATGAATCTTTCTCCTTTTCATCTTCATTTGCGCAGGATAAACGGCACGAAACGCTACATTTACCCTCATTTCCCAGCGGCTCTTTACAGGAATAAAAAAAGACCCTACACATATCCAAGCTGTCTGCCCAGACGGTCGGCCTATTATCGATTATACTCCCTGTGGTCAATTCCACTTCCGTCAGTCGTATAACTGTCTTTAACATAGCATGAAATTTTCCAAAAGTCAACCCATAGCAACATAAAATGCACTAAAATTGCAGGGATCATACCAATGTCAAAAACACCTGTCTGATCCCTGTAAAACGCTTTTTATCCTGCCGCTTATTCCAGTTCAAACTTAATCTTCAAAAATTGCTCCAAAACATCTACACACTTATCTCTTCCCACCCGGTCACTGTTCAGAGTCAGATCATAATTCACCGGATTTGTCCAGTAACCGCCGTGGGTATAATACTTATAATAATCTGCACGATATTTATCCGTTTTTTCAATCAGCTTATGAGCCTCCGCTTCCGTAACTCCCATCTTATTCATAATGGAATTTACGCAGGCACTGCGGGGTGCTTCGATATAGACACTCAGCACATTGGGATACTTTCTCAGCACGTAATCCGCACACTTTCCAATAATAATACAGGACTCTGAATTCGCCAGATGACGGATGATCTGACTTTGGATATTAAACAGATTGATATCGGAAGTAAATTCCTTCATGGAGGGTGTCGCAACCTTCTCAAAGGGAACCCTTCTCAGATAACTCCGTACACGGCCTTCCACGTTTAATTTTTCATCCACCTGACTGAACAATGCTTCATTCAGTCCGCTCTCATCGGAAGCCATTTTCAAAATCTGAGATTCATAACAGGGAATTCCCAGACGGGCCGCTAACTTGCTTCCGATTTCTTTCCCGCCGCTTCCAAATCCTCTTGCAATTGTAATTACATAATGATCCATTTTTTCCCCTTTCCTTAATTATGTACAGCCTTATTCTGTCATCATTTTCTGTACTTCATCTGCCGGAATATCCGCTGTATTTCCCTGCAATACAATCTGCCCTTTTTCCATCAAATAAAGAGAATCCGATATACCAAGCACAAACTCCAGATATTGTTCCACAATAAATACGGTAATTCCCAGTTCCTTATTTACCCTTTTGATTGCCTCTCCGATACTCTGAATGATTGAGGGCTGAATCCCCTCGGTAGGCTCATCCAGAATCAGAATCTTCGGCTTTGTTACCAAAGCCCTTGCAATTGCAAGCTGCTGCTGCTGTCCTCCGGAAAGATCTCCGCCTTTTCGTTTTAAAAACTCCGGCAAAATCGGAAACAATTCATAAATATAATCAGGAACTTTCTTTTCTTTGGATGTTTTAAGACCAAGTTCCAGATTTTCCTGAACTGTCATCTGAGGAAAAATATCGCGCCCCTGAGGAACGTAGCCGATTCCCAATTTGGCTCTGTCATAAGTTGCCATCTTAATCATCTCCTGATCCCCCAGACAGATGCTCCCTTCCGGGGTTTTCACAAGTCCCATAATACTTTTTAATGTGGTACTTTTCCCCACTCCGTTCCTTCCGATCAGACATACAGTCTTATGATCCGGCACTTCCAGGTCCAGATTCCGAATCACACTGCTTTCCCCATAATATGCACTTACATCATGAAGCTTCAGCATTACGTTCACCTCCTCTTCCCAGATATACCGCCTGAACCGTCTGATCTGCCAGCACATCCTCTATGGAACCTTCCATCAATAATTTTCCTTCATGGAGAACCGTCACCGTATCCGCAATCTGCTTGACAAAATCCATATCATGCTCCACTACAATAATGGTACATTCTTCTTTTATTTTCATTAAAAGCTCGCCTGTCTTAAAGGTTTCCGGCTTTCCCATTCCCGCCGCCGGTTCATCCAACATAATGATTTCCGGCTTCTGGACCAACTGCATGGCGATTTCCAGCCATTGCTTCTCACCGTGAGCAAGAGACCCTGCTTTTGCATAGATCCGTTCTTCCAGACCAACCTTCTTTAATGTCTCCATAATCTGTGCTTCTTCTTCTTTTGATAAACGATAGAAGATGGACTGCCAGACCCCTTTATGTCCCTTCAATGACAAGATCATATTGTCCAGAACCGACAACTCCACAAATACAGAAGGCACCTGGAATTTCCGTCCCACACCTTCATTTACAATCTTATATTCTTTCATTCCGGTAAGACGGATCGAATCCTTTCCCTGAGGATAAAAATGCACCGTACCGGCTGTCGGCTTTGTCTTTGCACAGATAATATCGAGAAGTGTGGTTTTACCGGCGCCGTTTGGTCCGATAAAGAAGTGAATACTATGACGTTTTACCTGTATATCCACATCGGTCAATGCCTTAAATCCGTCAAATACCACTGAGATATGCTTTAATTTTAATACAATATCTTCCTTTTCCTGCATCCTAGTCCACCTCCTGCTGCTTCTTTTTTCTTCGCACATATGCCGGAATCTGATTCGTCACCAGCCCCATGATTCCCCCCTTAAAGAACAGAATCGTAATACAGAAAATGGCCCCGATGATGTACTGCCATACGGAAGCAAGTGATCCGGAACTTAAATTGAATTCACACAGATTAATAAAGAATGCTCCGATTACAGCCCCCAAAACAGTGCCTCTTCCACCGATTGCCACCCAGATAATCATCGTAATAGAAAATGAGATTGTCATCTGGGAAGGTGTAATGCTTCCGTTAAAATTAACAAATAATGCCCCGCCGATTCCTGTCAGAATCGCAGACAGGGTATAGATAAAATTTTTGTAATTATTGACACAATACCCGGAAAAATAGGTACGGTTTTCACCATCACGAATGGCAATTAAGAGTTTTCCGAATTTGCTGTTTACCAGAAAACTTGCAAGTATGTAAATCAAGATCAGAATCACCAGTGCCGTAAAAAACAGAGCCAGCAGATTCCCTTTATGCGCAGATCCCCTGGTACTTCCAAACATAGAGGGAAAATCCGTGATACCATTATTTCCGCCCGTATACTTGGAATTGGCAATAAACAAGGAGTAGGCAGCCCATGTCAGAGCCTGTGTAATAATGGAGAAATATACGCCTTTAATACGGCTTCGGAATACAAAGAAGCCGATCACTCCTGCCAATACCCCCGGAACCACCAGAATCAGCAGAAATGTAAGGGGGAGATTTAAAAATGGTTTCCAAAAGCCAGGCAGCTTCGTAAGTCCTCCGGTTTTCATAAAATCAATGATTTCCCCGCCGCTTTCACGAAGTCTCAGATACATTGCCATACAGTATCCACCCAGACAAAAGTAGATCCCATGCCCCAGACTCAGCATTCCTGTATAACCCCAGATCAGGTCCAGTGCAATCGCTACAATTGAATAGCACATACATTTCCCCAGAAACTGAATCATAGATGTGGAAGAAATCAGGAAGGGGCATGCTGCCAATGCGAGAACAATCAGGGCAAAACAGATATGATTTCCTTTTCCTTTTAATTTTGTAGTCATTTTCATTCTGCCGCCTCCTATTCTTCATCCAGACTTCTGCTTCTGATCGTAAACAGACCTTTTGGCTTAAATTGCAGAAAAACAATAATAAGGATCAATACGATGGCACGCGCAATGGAAGCGCTCTGAAAAGCTTCCACAAGGATACTGGAAAAACCAATGACCATTGCTCCGATCACGGTACCAAGTAAATTACCCACACCGCCGAGTACAACTGTCATAAAGGAATACACAATATAATTCTGTCCGACCGTAGAGTCCACCGAGCCAAGCAGTGCAATCGAACATCCTGCAACACCTGCAAGACCGGAACCAATGCCGAACGTGATACAATCAATTTTTTTCGAATTGATCCCCATACACTGCGCCATCTGACGGTTCTGCATGGTTGCACGCATCTGTGCGCCGAATGTGGTCTTATTCATAATCAGGCAGACCACTGCCAGGCAGGCAAGCGCCAGAAGAATAATAAAAATACGGTTATATGCAAACGTATAGGATCCTATTGTGATTCCTTTTTTCAAAAAGTCAGGTGCATTTACATTGACACCCTGGGAACCGAAGATGGATCTTGCTGCCTGCTGCAAAATCAGACTGATGCCGAAGGTTGCCAGCAGACTATCCATCTTCCTGCCGTAAAGCCTGCTGATAATCAGTTTTTCCAACACACATCCCAATAGAAATGCTGTTACAAATGCAAATGGGATGGCAAGGAGGTAGTAAATACTACCTCCCCTGCCGAAGACCGAAGCGAAAACCTCCTGCACGATGTATGTCATATATGCTCCTATCATGACAAATTCACCGTGTGCCATGTTGATAACTCCCATAAGTCCAAATGTAACGGCAAGTCCTAATGCTACCAGCAAATATATGGAGCCAAGGCTAAGCCCATTAAATAACGTATTCCAATCTGCCAATGTCAGCACCTCCCATGCCACTTATGATATCCTATTCGATCGGTTCAATTCCTGCAGCTACGGCCCAGTCATAGGTCTCCAGATACGGATCCGGTGTTACTGCACGGTCTGTTGCATACACTTCATAAATCAATCCATCCTCTTTGATCTGACCGATACGAACCGGTTTTGATAAATGATGGTTGGAACCCTCAATTTCCACCGTTCCTTCCGGTGCGTCAAAGGAGATCCCTCCTGCTTCAATGGTCTTTAAAATATCATCCACTTCAAAGCTTTCTGCTTTCTCACAGGCCGCTGCCCACAGATAAACGGCATCATAAGCAGCTTCCGCCGGGTCAGAGGTCACACGGTCTTCCCCATATTCACCCTTATAGGCTTTTACAAATGCCTCATTTTTGTCCGTATCTGTCGTCTGATAGTAGTTCCAGGAAACCATGTGTCCCTTTAAAATATCAGCTCCGATTGTTGCAACCTCTTCCTCTGCAATCGAGAAGGACATTGTCATGTAATCGTCACTTGTATAATTTTTCTCAGACATCTGTTTGAAGAAAGAGACATTGCCGGTACCATTTAACGTATTGATGATCACATCCGGCTGCGCCGCTTCAATCTTGGAAATAATTGCTGCGAAATCGGTTTGATCCATACCTGCATATTCCTCACCGACCACTTCCAATCCTGCCGCTTCAACCTGCGCAGTAATGATCATATTCGCAGTCCGCGGGAACACGTAGTCAGAACCCAGAAGGAAAAACTTCTTATACCCCTGATCAATCAGATATTCAATCGCAGGTACAATCTGCTGATTCGGTGCGGCTCCTGTATAAACAATATTGGAAGATGACTCCATTCCTTCATACTGTACCGGATAAAACAGAAGCGCATCATAATCTTCGAAAATAGATTTTACTGCTTTTCTGGAAGAAGAGGTCCAACATCCAAATACCGTTGAAACCCCATCCTGATCCACTAATTTTTCCGCTTTCGTGGCAAATGTAGAAGGATCTGACGCTCCATCCTCTTCCTGATACTTGATCTGGCATCCGAGAACTCCGCCTGCTGCATTGATTTCCTTGATTGCAAGCTTCTCTGCGTCTAATACCGCCTGCTCGGAAATTGCCATGGAACCGGACATGGAATGCAGCAATCCGACTTTAACTTCCCCGTCATTTCCTGACTTGTCAGAGCCACATCCGATGAATGAAACCATCATAGCTGCTGAAACTAAAAGCGCTGCTGTTTTTGATAATAATTTTTTCATAACTCCTACCTCTTTCTCTTTTATTGTTGCATAGGCAACCTCCACAAAAAGAAGGAGCCACTGCCGCTTACAGCAATGACTCCCTTGTCGTTTCTTTCAAACTATCTTTCTGTGTAATAAAAATTATCATAAAGAGAACAGAAATCAAACCGGATAAATCCGACTTTTACCCCCAAAAAACAGACATCTATGATTTTTTGTATTCCAAAGGCGTCATTCCCGTGCTGTTCTTAAACAGTTGTGTAAAATAGTCGGACGCCGTATATCCCAGCATTCGGCTGATCTCATAAATTTTATATTGCCCTCCTTTAATAAGAGGTTTTGCATACTCCATTTTGAACCTGTTATAGAGATTCCGAAAATTCATCCCCGTTCTGCTTTTTACAATTTTCCCAAAATAGTCTTTGTTTAAACGCAAAGCATCTGCCACCTCCTCAAGTGTCAGATTCTGATCGATATGATCTTCCAGATATCGGCACATCCGAAGCAAAAGGGGATCCTCCCAGTTCACATCCTCCTCCGTTATCTTTTTAAAAATGGAGATACGTTCCTCATCCCCGGACTTCCCCATAACCGGAATCAGGCGCTCCAGTACGTTCTCCAGATCGGAATCACGCATAGGCTTCACCACATAATCCACTGCACCCAGACGAAGTCCCTCTCTTGCATACTCAAACGCATCATAGGAACTGATAAATACAAATAAAACTTCGGGATATAATTTCTGCGCCTCTTTCATCAGCGTAATCCCATCCATAAAGGGCATTCGGATATCCGTAAACACCACATCTGCCGGATGCTCCTTCATCCATTCCAGAGCCTGTATCCCATTTGACCTTTCTCCTGCAATCGCAAATCCGTATTTCATCCATGCATTCATTTTTGAATAAACATATCGGAGCGCCCGGTCATCATCCACCAGTAAAACACGATACATGTCAATCCTCCTTTTTTTCCTGCACTTCTTCCAGACAAGCTGCCATCTGATCAAAATCATACCGCAAACTGCATTTCACCAGAAAATTCATGGTCTCTTTGCCCAGACATGCTTCCAGCTGCTGCTTATACTTTTCCAGCAGCACAACACCCTCTGTATCATACTCCCTGCACAATATACGTATTCGCTCAAGAATTGCATCCTGTTCACCCCTGGTCATCCTCTGTGCTGTATCCTGACTCGTTCCGACCTGATCTGTATCTTTCCGGATTCTCTGCTGATAGGATTCTTCCACTTCACTTATGGTGAGATTCCAGATTGTCCGAAACTGTTCTTCTCCGCCAAACGTTCCTTTTTGAATCTCCCTGCGCAGATGGACCTGTTGATCTTTCTTTTTCTCACACTGATTTCTCTTTACCCTATTCCAATTTTGCTGCAATTTCATCCAGAACTTCTTCAATGTCCTGGGCATTTTGAGCCAGAATACGCACACAGACTCCCTTTGCAGCAAGGGATCTGCCATAAGCCACCTGTCTGTTTGTCTCATACTGAAGAATTTCTTCTATTTTTTCCGTTGGTCCATAATAATACAGGGTTCCCTGATGCGTAAAATGATCAAAAAATCCCATATTTGTCAGATCCATCTGTTCTGGTTCCAACAGGCATTGTTCCAGCCAGACAGGCTGTCCATCCACACTTACACAGACACGGCTGCGATAGTGCCGGAACGCAAACTTCTCACCCATTCCAATCCGCCCTGCCGTCACAAGATCCGAATAAAAGAATTCGCTTTCCTTATCCAACTCCACTTGGGTCATTCCGTCAAACCAGCTTCCCCGAAAAGGAATCACCGCACAGGGGCGGTAAAACAAAGAAGCGCCTTTTTCCAATCGGATATTCAAGTTTTTTTCAGCAGTTCCCTCCCCCATATCAAACAACTTCGTATACGATTGTTCCGTGATAAGCACCTTGCTGTTTTCCTTGCACCAGATATCATAAGCAAAAGAATCCCCCTTTAAAACTCCGGGCGATGCCATCATCAAGATCAGATGAAGCGTCTCTTTATTTTTCTGCGGCATCCCGATTTTCAATGGACTGGTGAAAAAGCATTCTTCCAGAATACTCTTCTTCTGCTCTTCTTTTATCCACAATTTTAATTCAGTAACCATCCTGAATGTCCTCAAACAACACATTCTTTTTGATCCAGGCAATGACCGCATCCACACTGTCTCCCTGCATCAGATTGGTAAACAGAAAATCTTTTCCCTTTCTCATCCTCTCGGAGTCGTGCTTCATCACCTCCAGACTCGCCCCTACCATTGGTGCAAGATCCGTCTTATTAATCACCAGAAGATCCGAACGGGTGACTCCCGGACCGCCCTTCCGCGGTATTTTCTCCCCCTGTGCCACATCAATGACATAGATTGCAGCATCTGCCAGATCAGGACTAAACGTTGCGGAAAGATTATCTCCGCCGCTTTCAATAAATATAAGGTCCACATCCGGAAACCGGGCTGCCATCTCATCCACCGCTTCCAGATTCATACTACAGTCTTCCCTGATTGCCGTATGGGGACACCCGCCTGTCTCAACCCCCATGATCCGCTCTGCCGGCAATGCAGAATTCTGAATTAAAAATTGAGCATCTTCCTTGGTATAGATATCATTCGTGATAACACAAATCGAATAATCTTTTGACATCTTTCTGGTAATTCGTTCAATCAGGGCCGTTTTTCCAGAGCCTACCGGCCCTCCGACTCCTATTTTTACATATGGCATTGTGTTCCTCCTTATGACATATAAAGTCTCGAATATAAACGTTCATGATTCATACAGTGGATCTCAAAGGCTCCTCCTGAAACGCCCAGATCTGTCTCCTGTATTTGCCGAACTTTTTCCACAACGGTTTCCAGATGTCCAAGGGTTTTCAACAAAATCCTCTGGCCCTCCATCTGACTTAAGGGAACCAGTTTCACGGCATTATTCACAATCTCCGAAAGCACGCTGTAGCTGTACATACAGAGCAGCAGATCTTCTTCTATGTCAAGAGAGGCTCCATAAATTCCCAGGGCAATCGGATGGAATCCTGTCAGGTGATTCCGGCGGATCTGATCAAAATACCACTTCAGCATACCGCCGCAGTCCCCCATGGATTCCCTTGCTTTCAGATAACGGACACACATCTTACTGCTGCCCCCACGTACTTCCATCGCCGACTTCATGGCGTTTGCCAGTTGATCCAGCCGTATGAGAGCGTCTTTCTCCTCCGCATGACAATAAGAAAGATGCAAAAGCCCCAGATCCTGATACGGAAACATCTGGATAAAGCCCTTCAGATAAGTCTCCAGCTCTTCATGGGTTTTAATTCTTCCTGTTATGACATAATCCTCCAGTCCGTTGGATAGAGTAAATGCTCCGATTGGAAAAAAAGCGTCCACGGATTGCAGGATTTTCAAAAAATCATTCTTAACCATTGCCATGTTCCTGCTTATGCTTATGCTCATGTGTATGCCCATGTGCATGGCAGACCGTAAAATCCTTAAATTTCTCCAATCTCTTTTCCGGCTGAAACCCTGATTTCTGCAAATACTGAAACGTGGGACTGTCATAGACAACCGCCACCTCATGTTCTTTGATGGAAAGCGTCAAATGGCGGTTTCCCAACGCAAAACACAAGCGTCCCATTTCCTGCATGGTATCAACCTTTACTACAGTCAATTCACAGGGAAGAACCTCCACTGCAACAATACGGTTTTCATCTGCAAACAGAATATCTCCATCCTTAAGCGGTTCTCCTGCCCGAATTCCAAACGCTTCTCCGCTTTCGGACTTTTTTCTTAACAACTTTTTTTCAAGCTCATACCATTCAAGCCAGACATGCTCTACCTGTCTGTCCCCGATATCAAATGTCTTTCGATTTCCAATTACCTTTTCTACGATCAATCTGATTTCTCCTTATCTCTGCTCTGCCCGCTTAAAACAGATAATATCTCTGTGCCAGAGACAATTCTTCTGCTGCTTCGCATGTGATCAGTTCTCCGTCTACACACACTTCATAAGTTTCCGGATTCACCTGAATATATGCAGTGACATCATTATTTTTCATATCCTTCTTTCCAATATCCCTGCAATGCTCCACGGGAAGTACCTGTCTTTGTAAATTCAGTCTTTCTTTGATTCCGGCATCGTATGCAGCTCTGGAGACGAAGGAAATACAGGTTCTCTTTCTGGCAAGCCCATACGCTCCGAACATATTCGTATAAACAACCGGCTGGGGAGTCGGAATAGAAGCATTGGCATCTCCCATCTTTGATGCAAGAATAAATCCGCCTTTTAAGATCATTTCCGGCTTTACTCCGAACAATGCAGGTTTCCAGAGGACGAGATCCGCCATTTTCCCAACTTCCACAGAACCCACATATCTGGATACTCCGTGTGTGACAGCCGGATTAATCGTATACTTTGCAATATATCGTTTTACCCGGAAGTTATCATTTTCCCCACTGTCTTCCGGAAGCGGTCCGCGCTGTTTTTTCATCTTATCGGCGGTCTGCCAGGTTCTGGTAATCACCTCGCCGACACGCCCCATTGCCTGGGAATCAGAACTCATCATGGAAAAAATCCCCATGTCATGCAGTACATCTTCCGCCGCAATGGTTTCCGGACGGATTCTGGAATCTGCAAATGCAAGATCCTCCGGAACATTTTTATCCAGATGATGACATACCATAAGCATATCCAGATGCTCATCCAGCGTATTCCTTGTAAACGGCATTGTCGGATTCGTAGAGGAAGGAAGAACATTTGGAAATGATGCCGCACGGATGATATCCGGAGCATGTCCGCCGCCCGCACCCTCGGTATGATAGGTATGGATTGTTCTTCCATTAAATGCAGCAATCGTATCTTCCACAAAGCCAGCTTCATTCAGAGTATCGGTATGAATGGAAGCCTGTACATCGTATTCATCGCATACACTCAGACAATGGTCAATTGCAGCCGGCGTAGAGCCCCAGTCCTCATGCAGCTTCAGTCCGCAGGCTCCCGCCTCTATCTGCTCTCTTAGCGTATCGAGATCGGAAGAATTTCCTTTTCCGAGAAATCCAAGATTCACAGGGAAATCTTCGGCTGCCTCCAACATTTTCTCAATATGAAAACATCCCGGCGTACAGGTGGTTGCATTGGTTCCGTCCGCTGGACCGGTGCCGCCTCCAATCATGGTCGTAATCCCACTGTACAAAGCAGTCTCAATCTGTGTAGGACTGATAAAATGAATATGGGTATCCATACCCCCTGCGGTCACGATCAGCCCTTCCCCTGCAATGATTTCGGTACCTGCTCCAATAATCAGGTTTTCATCCACCCCATCCATGATCGCCGGATTTCCGGCTTTCCCGATTCCGCAGATTTTTCCATCTTTCATGCCAATATCCGCTTTTACGATTCCCCAGTAATCAACAATGACAGCACTTGTGATAACCGTATCCGGGCAGTCCTGATCTCTTACTTTACAGGACTGTCCCATGCCGTCCCTCAGAGATTTCCCGCCTCCGAACTTCGCCTCTTCCCCATATACCGCATAATCCTTCTCCACCTCGATCAACAGTGAAGTGTCTGCCAGACGGATACGGTCTCCCGTGGTAGCGCCATACATATCCGCGTATTTTGCCCTGCTCATCTTATTCATATGTCATTCCCCCCTTAAACTCCTTTTCTGCTGCTTTTAATGCCTTTTCTTTCACTGCGGGGTCATCCATACTGCCCTCAACCAGTCCATTCAATCCATATCCCTCTCTGGTTCCGCCAATCTCCACCAGATTGACACGTCTGGTCTCTCCCGGCTCAAATCTCACTGCCGTTCCGGCAGGGATATCCAGCCGCATTCCGTATGCACGTACTCTCTCAAATTCCAGTGCTTTATTTACTTCAAAGAAATGAAAATGAGAACCCACCTGAATGGGTCGGTCTGCGGTATTTGTAACCTGTATCTGTGCCGTATCTTTTCCGGCATTCAGTTCGATTTCACCCTCTTTTGGAATCACTTCCCCCGGAATCCATTCACCGACTGCCGGAATGGGATGATGAACCGTCACAAGCTTGGTTCCGTCCGGAAATGTGGCCTCCAGCTGAATCTCGTCTATCATCTCCGGAACCCCTTCCATAACATCCCCGCTTCCCAGCATCTTCGTTCCCATGCTCATAAGCTCCGTAACTGTGTGTCCCTCCCTCGCCAGTTCCAACAATTCTGAACTGATGTAAGCAATTGCCTCGGGATAATTCAATTTCAATCCCCGCTCCCTGCGCTCTTTCGCAAGTGAACCAGCCACATGAATCAGCAGCCTGTCTTTCTCTCTTGGTGTTAAATGCATATGATTTCCTCCTTTTCAAACGGCTACATCCCCGAAAAACAAAACATGGACTTAAAAGAAACAGCTTTGTTTCCTCTAAGTCCATGTTTTTTTCACATTATAACATACCTTTTTTGTATTTTAAAGTTAAAATTTAAAACCATAAATTTTTAAATACAGATTCTACTTAACAACACTCTCCATAAATCTCTGAATAATTACCGCACAGGTAGCACGATTCACTTCTCCCTGCGGATTCAGTTTTCCTTGTTCGCCAGTAACCAGTCCCTCTGCCACAATCCACTTCACTGCATCTTCTGCATACGCTGAAACATTTATTCCGTCTGGGAATACTGACATATCTGCTTCTGCTTTGACATCGTATTTCTTATATGCTGCAAAACGATACAACATCGCAGCCATCTCTTCCCGGCTGATGGTTTTAGCCGGGTCGAACAATCCTGTATTTTGGTAACCTGTTACAATACCATTCTCATTTGCCCACTCAACTGCTTCGGTATAGAATTGATTTTCTTCTACGTCCGGAAACGCTGCCTGATACTCTATCTGCGGACACCCTTCCATACGATACAGGATCGTTGCAAACTGTGCACGGTTCATTCCCAGAGCAGGTCCGAAATGTGTCTCATCCATGCCGGTCATGATCTGCTGATCATAAACATACTGTACCGCATCTCTGAACCAATTGTCCTCTTCCACATCTTCGAAAATCTCTTCAACCGGAGTCGTTATCGGTTTACTCAGATAATCCTTTGCCAGCTTCTCGATTTCCCGTACACTTAATGCCTTGTCTTCAATACGGAAGTTATCAATCAGACCCTTGTAGTATTCTCCTGATCCCCAGTTTGCTTTTCCCAGATACAGGATACTGCTTTCTCCCAGAATATCTGCAGCATTATATTTGCTTTCTACTCTTGCCTTTTCTTCTCCATTTACATAAATCGTCGTATCCAGATCTGTCAATACAACAGCCACATGCATCCATTCACTTCCAACGGTTGTCTCGGCTACTGCCGGTCTGCTTCCGGAGTTCTGATAACGTTCTGCCTTCAATGTTCCTTTAGCTTCCAGAATTCCGATGTACGTTTCCTTCTGATAATTTTGTGTCTTAGCATCCGGAGCTGCATAGAAGCACCAGTTGGTAGAACTGTTTTCCGGCTTCATCTCAAAGGAAATTGTCATCTCGTTCACATCGGTCAGAAGACTGCTTCCATCCTTTGCCGCTACCTCCAGGAAGTTGGACGTACCATTCAGATACAGGGCCTTTCCTCCCTTATGATCCTGCAGCGTATAGGTTCCCACAGCCTTTGCATTTCCGCCGTCAAATCCGTCTGCTCCTGCTTCTGCATCAAAATTAAAGTCTGCAAGTACTTTGGATTCTGCATTTTTTCTGATTACTACCGTATATACCTTCGATGTTTCATGGTCCTGTGCCTTGGAAGTAAGCCGTATTCTTGTCACATTTCCCTTTGTCTCAATCGTTCTTGTCCTGGTATCGTCAATCAGAATGTCACCTACATATACCAGACCGCTTCCCACAGCAGGTGTCACATCCATCGCTACGCTTGTCGTATCTTCCGGAATCACCAGTGTATATTCCGTCGTATCTGGTGCAAATGCCGGTGAAAGTTCGCCCTGATCAAAGGTCAGACTCTTAAGTTCTGCATCTGTATCATATTCTGACTGTGCGGAAGTTGTAATTCCAAACAGACCTCCAACCGGTGTATTTTTGGATGTTCCCTGGAATTTAACCGTCACCTTTCCATCTTTTGCCGCTGCAATCAGATCTTTCGGAATCTCCACGGTATGTACAAAGAACTCATTGGACGCTGGTGCATCCGCAAACGCATAAGTTTCAATCTTTGTACCATTTACAAGAATATCAAACTCTCTTGACCGGTCTCCCGAATAAAACGTACAATTCAGATAATTGTGTTCTGCATCGGAATCAATCTTCAGATCATAGCTGAACCATCCGCCTGCCTTTGCATCACGATACTGTTTGCCGTTATAGGTTCCCAGTCCCGAGTTATCGCTCGCCTGCATGTTCTTTTCCAGTTCGTAGTTATTCGCGTCAAAGGTAAACAGGGAATCAATACTCATCTCTGCATCACGAAGTACTTCTTTCTCCTGAAGGATGCGCTTCTGAGCAGCCGGAGAGTCTTCGCCTTCCAGATACATATACAGACCGTAACGTTCCTGATATCTTCTGTAATGCGGCGTATAAATCAATTCCTCAGAGTCCGTATTGTTCAGTTTAAACTGAACCTGTCCGTCTTCGCTGTCCTCGATTCGAACCAGATTTTTCTCTACATCTGCTTTCCATGCTTCCACATCATCATAATTTTCCATCAGAATAGTGGTTTTTGCAGTAGCATCAAAGGTTCCCACACGCACAGAAACACCATTATTTGCAGAGACCTCAATATTATTTTTGGACAATGCTGTACTTAATACAACCGGTCCATATTTAAATGCAATTAAATTGGGATTATCCGGCATATCGTATACCTGGACTTTCATCGGCATCTGATAAGTAATCTTATCTCCTGCCTTTACATTTTTTACCAGATAATATCCGTCAACTTCTTCTAGTTCTGCCTGGGTTCCGTTTACTTTTATCACTGCTGTATCCGCAAGCCACCCTGGTTTACGAAGTTTCAATACCGTTCCTGCCTTTACCTCGCCTTCTTCTGCTGAAACTTCAAAAGTCACTGTATCTTTGGTTGGTATATCGGCAGTCTGCTTTAATACCAGATTGTGTGCTTCATCCTTGAGTGTTGATGAGAAGAACATATGAACATAAACTCCGTCTGAATCCACTTCATAGATATTCTCACCCAGTTTTGAGAAATTCTCCATACCGGTTCCCGTACAGCACCAGAACTCATCAAACGGGCGGTTAAACACTTTGTTATAACCCGGCGCCATCGGCTGGAAGTACATGGTCGTACCTGTCTCAGGATTCTGTGAGGACAGGATTGCATTGATATAGGTATTTTCAAAGTAATCCATATACTTTTTATCTTTGGTTACGTTAAACAATGCTTTGGACAGCTTCAACATATTATAAGTATTACAGGTCTCACAAGTCAGAGCTGCATCGTATTCAGCCTTGGTTGCATCATATCCCAACTCATCAGCTGCATGGAAATGCTCTGCCTGACTGTTGCCTCCGGTCACATAGGTATGATGTTCCACCACGATATCCCAGAAGTTTTCGGCAGCCTCCAGATACATATTCAGTTCCCCTTTTTCTGCCTCTGTCAGTTTCTCATAATACTCTTGATTTTCTGTCAGTACCGTATAACGTTTTAAAGCTCCCGTCAATTTCGGAATGGTCGTATTGGCATGCTTTCCGTTCAATACGTCCTGATTATTCTGAAGCTGCTTAAACAGGTCGGTCTCATCAAAATACTGTGCAGCCACTTTGTAATGATCATTTCCGGTGAGATTATAAAGCTCATAAAGCGCTTCATTCACTCCGCCGTACTCTACGGACAGCATCTTATTCTTATCCGTCAGCTTCTGCATACGATTATAAAGATACTCTCCAAAACCTTCTGCAACTTTCAGCGCTTTCTCGCTGATTTCGGTATCATCCACATTTTTACTGATATCAATCAGTCCTGCCAGAACCTTATGCAGGTTATAGTATGGAACAATCAGATTATCATTGCCCTTGTTTGTAGCAGATTCCACTCCGTCAACTTTCTTTAATTCGCCTTCCGGAAATGCCGAGATATATCCTGCATGGTCGGGATACTTGGCTGCATATGCATCCTGGCACTTTTCCAGTCCGTTAACTGCTGCCTGCAGCTCTTTTTTCAATTCTTCTTTTGTCGCAGAATCAGAACAGCTTAAATATGCCTGAGACAGCGCTGACATATAATGTCCGAATGTATGTCCGCGGAAGTTATTTCCTGTATTTCTCTCCCACCCCTGATAACCAGAGTCGGTTGTCGGTGTAAGACCAGCTACCTGATAGAAGCAATAGAGGAATTTTTCCGAACTCAGACTCAGAAGATAATCATTTTCTTTGTCCGCTGCATTCACCAGATAAGAATCCTCAAGCAGCACATCATCCAGAAGGCTGGAGATGTTATCCAGTTTTTCTTTCTCCGGCTCAACACTCACGGAAAAGCTCTTCTCCACCTTTTCTCCGTCCAGATAAGAAGCGGATGCTGTCAATGTAACAACAACTGCCGCTTCACCCACTTTCGTTCTTACAACCGTACCGTCATTGCCGATTACGGACGGATCAGAGGATGTCCACGTAATATCGGAACCTGAGATTCCAGTCATAGGCAAAGCCAGATTGGAAGTTGCACTGCCTGGGATCGAAACTGCATCCAGATCTGCCTGTGCAATGGCTTTCTTATCCAGAACCTTTCCGAACTCTTCATAAAGACTTACCACATCCGCTGCATCTGCCACATCATTGTAGAGCTGATACTCATCAATTGCTGCTTTCAGGTAAGCCCCCTTGTAGTTCGGTCCATTATATCCGATGGATTTTTCCATGGATGCATCAGAACCCAATACACCCGTAGAGGTTCCCGTAATCGGATATGCTACCGTTGTAGTACATGCAAGACCGTTGCGGTACATACGAACCGCTTTTGTCTCATGATCATAAGTAACTACAACATGGGTCCATTCACCTGCCGGGAAAAATTCATCCCTTGAACCCTGTACCTGTACATTGTACGGCTGACCGCTTGAAGGCCCGATGGAAAGAATCAGAGGGGCATTCTGCTGGGTTGAGAGATACCAGCCGTCCGAATTATAAGCTCCCTTATTCCATGTAATAATCTGTTCCCCGGTCATCTTCTCCGATGGATTCAGCCAGAAAGACAGGGTCAGATCCTGGGGCTGCAGATCTGTGCTGGTTCCCAGATTGACGTAACTGCTTCCGTTCATTGCCAATGCTTCTCCCGCAATTCCGTCTACATATGCCGCGCCTTCTAAACTCCCATTATTGCCTTTTCCGCTGGAATCATCCAGATCTCCGTCAAACTTCAGATTCAGCACCTGATTTTGAAGCCCTTCCCTCTGGCCGTCAGAAGCTGCCGCATACACAGGCAAATTATCACATACCATAAATGCAGCAAGTAAAAATGCCAATGCTCTTTTTCTCTTCATATTTGTCTCCTTTCCCTTTTTCGTTTTTGCATATAACAAATATGTACTTTTTATATTTTAAACGAAAAACTGTTTAATAGCGTTTAGTTTTTTTCGATTTTTGTTGACTTTTTTAAATTTTTGCACTTAAATTAAGGGGACATCCTTTTCAAGATGTACACTCTGACAAATTTGCAACCAAAATTCAAAATATTTTACTCATTTTATTATAGGAAATTCTCCGAAAGAATATCAGGATATGCTTCGCTTTGTTTAAGAATTCATGAAGAAAAGCCCAGAAATCTCAAATTTCTGGGCTTTTATGAGAGGCGCAGACCGGATTTGAACCGGTGGATACTGGTGTTGCAGACCATTGCCTTACCACTTGGCTACTGCGCCACAATGACTCCGACGGGAATCGAACCCGTGTTACCGCCGTGAAAGGGCGATGTCTTAACCGCTTGACCACGGAGCCATAACTATTTTATTTTTCATCCGCTTTATTTTTTCTAAAGCAGTGACCGAAAATTATAATATCATAGTCAGATGTAAATTGCAAGTGTTTTTTCAAATTTTTTTTATTTTTTTTACTTCAGGCTGAAAAATCACCTTAAGATCTCTCAGCCTGCTTTTAATCCCTATCTATAACACGTATTTCTTTAAAGTTTCACGGACTGCTCCGATTCCCTTTGTCATCTCTTTCAGATACCCGCAAACCTTCTCTGCCAGACCTGTCTCATACAAATCTACGCCGAAGATTTGTTTCATCTTCAGTATTGGTGCAATAGATTCCTCTACCTCCTGCCCCTCTTCCAGCTTCAACCCTGCCACATACGGACACACCGTGTCAAGCAGCGGGTCCGGACTGAGTTCAAACTTGTTGCCATCATCATCCACGGCCATCAGATAACGCAGCCATCCTGCAAATACCAGCGGAATCAGTTTCAAATCCTCTATATCCAGTTCTTCGGATGCCTGATATGCCTTAATTGTTTCACCAAAACGGATTGCCAGCTTCTGCGAAGTATCTGTGGCAATACGCTGGGGCGTATCCGGCATAAATGGATTTGGAAACCGAACGTGCAATACGGTATCCATAAACTCTTTCGGATCAAGTACTCCGGGATGGACAACAACCGGAAGTCCTTCCTCATATCCGATGCGTTCTACCAGCTTTTTCAGTTCCGGATCTTTCATTTCGCCGGATATTTTCTGATATCCCAACAGACATCCAAAAACAGCTAACGCTGTATGCAGCGGATTCAGGCAAGTGCAGACCTTCATCTTCTCTGCCTTTTCTACCGTATCCCGCCCTGCGAACAGCAAACCGCCTTTTTCCAGCTTGGGTCTTCCGTTTGGAAATGCATCTTCAATCACCAGATACTCACACTCTTCCGCATTGACAAAGGGGGCAACATACGTGTTTTTAGCGGTAACCACCGGCTCTGATTCTTCCACACCGTCTTTTCTCAATGTTTCCTCCACGGAAACATCCGGTCTGGGGGTAATCTTATCAATCATCGTCCAGGGAAATGTCGCTTTTTCTTTATCATTGACATAAGTCAGGAAGCCGGTATCTGCTTTTCCATTTTCCGACCATTTTTCTGCAAATGCCCGGATTGCTGCGTACAGTTTCTCTCCATTATGAGAACAATTGTCCATACTGACCATGGCAACGGGCTTCCCCCCTGACTGGAATCGTGCATACAAAAGCGCTGCCACCTTACCAATATAACTCTTTGGTTTTTCCGGTCCTGCCGCAAAGTCTGCTTCCACCTCCGGAAGAAGTATCCCCTTTCCGTCTGTCAGGCTGTAACCTTTTTCTGTGATGGTGAATGTCACCATCTGCAGAGAATCTTTGGTAAAAATTTCTTTCAGCCGTCCAAAGTCCGCTTCATTGCCAGAATCCACAGTCAGAGATTCCACCACACTTCCCACGACAGTCTTTTCCACAGTTCCGTCTGCCTTTAAAGTTACCAGAATGCTGTAATCATCATGAGGGTGATTCATCTTCTCCACGATTTCATAATCATACCCTTCTGCAACCACAAGACCACGGTCCAGAATCCCTTCATTCAGCAGTTTCTGCACCACATTTGCCTGGAATGCACGGAAAAGATTTCCCGCTCCAAAATGTACCCAGAATGGATTTTCCTTCGTTGCTTCCGTTACTTTTTCCCGGTCAAACTGCGGAAGTGCATAACCTGCTTTCTCCCACAGTTTCACCTCCCGAAGTCCCTGTGTATTTAATTTCACGATTCTTTGGCTCCTTTCGTGATGGCTTCCCATAACCCGTTCAGATAGGCTGCTCCCAGTGCACGGTCATAGAGTCCATATCCCGGCATCGCCACCTCATCCCAGATCATCCTTCCATGGTCAGGGCGAATCGGTCCGTCAAAGCCGATCTCATACAAAGCCTTCATGATCTCATACATATCGAAGGTTCCGTCGGAAGACAGATGTGCCGCCTCTTCAAAGTTTGTCGGTGAATGAAATTTCAGATTCCGCACATGCGCAAAATGTACTCTCCCTCTCAGAGAGCGAATCATATCTGGGAGATCATTCTCCAGATTGGTTCCGTAGGAACCGGAACAGAAGGCCACACCGTTGTGGGGATTATCCACCATCTTCATCACACGAAGAATATTTTTCTTGTTGATGATGATACGGGGCAGCCCAAATACGCTCCATGCCGGATCATCCGGGTGAATTGCCATGTTGATATCATATTTATTGCAGACCGGCATAATCCGCTCCAGAAAGTATTTCAGATTCTCAAACAATTTCTCATCATCAATCTCTTTGTACATTGCAAATAGTTCTTTAACATGTTCCATTCGTTCCGGCTCCCACCCAGGCATGACCGTTCCATTCATATCTCCCGCAATTGATTCAAACATCTTTTCCGGGTCCAATGCATCAACTGCTTCCTGGGTGTAAGCAAGCACGGTAGAACCATCAGGACGCACTCTGGCAAGTTCTGTCCTGGTCCAGTCAAAGACCGGCATGAAATTATAGCACACCAGATGAATATCTTCCAAACCCAGATTTTCCAATGTTTGAATATAGTGATCAATATACCGGTCACGCTCAGCTTTACCTGTCTTAATGGCATCGTGTACATTGACGCTTTCAATTCCGGCTACCCGAAGTCCTGCCGCTTCTACTTCCTCTTTCATGGCACGGATTCTTTCACGGCTCCACACCTCTCCCGGTACCGTATCATACAACGTAGTGATAACCCCCGTCACGCCTGGTATCTGACGAATCTGCTGCAATGTTACCGTATCAAATTTCGATCCATACCACCTGAGTGTCATTTCCATAGCTTTGTCCCTTTCTTTGTTATCTTTCACTTTTTATAATCAAAGTCCGGAATCTGATGCCATCTTTCTTTCAAATAATGTGCCACCAGTTTCGGCTTTCTGTCTCTGGTAAAGATTCCTTTCTTATTTCCCTGTACCCTCAACAAACTCTGACTGGTTGCAAAATCGGCAAAATTCCAGACCTGCTCCCCTACTACAAAATCATAGTCATCGAATACGTTATTGTTCATCTTATAATAATCCACCTGGTATTCCTCCGTATACATCACCGGTGTTGTATCATGGAATCCCATTACCGTATCTGCACCATATTCGGTAAATACAACTGGTTTTCCGTATTCTCTCCAGGCATCTAATTCCTGCCGCAGCGCCTGCTCGGGTATTTCCAGATCGGGAGCACCAAAATACCACCCATAATAACGATTGAGGCAGATCACGTCACTGAGCAGTCTGGAACAATCGCTCTTTGGTCCGTTGCCCATCTGTACACTGACCAGTGTGCACGGACGTTTCTGAGGGTCCAGTTCTCTTGCCAGATCATATAAGGGCTTGAAGTAGTCATATGCTCCCGGTGATGCGGAATCCGGTTCATTGGCAATACTCCACATCACAACACAGGCATGGTTCTTATCCCTGGAAATCAAATCCCGGATTACCTCCTTATGATGTTCCTGGGTCTGTACACCGTGCTCCGGATCAAAGGTACTTATTTTCTCTCCGTTAAAGTTTGCACCGCCTCCGAATTCCAGATTAACGCCCACCGCTGTGGTCTCATCAATCACTACAATTCCCTCTTCATCGCACTGGCGCATCATTTCCTCACTATATGGATAATGACTGGTACGGAAGCTGTTTGCCCCCTGCCATTTCATAATAGAGATATCCTTTGTATTCATCGGAAGATTCATGCCCCTTCCTGCCGGAAAAGTGTCCTCATGTTTTCCATAGCCTTTAAAGTAGAACGGCTTTTCATTGATCAGGAATCTGGTTCCGTCCACACGTACCGTGCGTACACCGTAAGGCAGTGTGTAAATATCTTCTCCAAATGTTACCTTCACTTCATACAGGTAGGCATTCAGCGGCTGCCATAAGGTCACATTCCGGATTTTCAGAACGCCTTCCCTTCCATTGCTCTCTGCCACCTTGTTTCTTTCTTTGTCAAAAACCTCGATCTTACAGTCGCCCTCTCCAACCGCATCCACTTTATAAATCAATTCTGCGTCACTGCCCTTCACTTCCGGAACAAGGGTAATATCCTCAATATAATTCTTCGGTGTCGTATACAATTTTACGGGACGCGTGATTCCGCAGTAATTGAAAAAGTCAAAATTGGGGTTATTCTGAGGCTTTTCAGATGCCGGACTGCCCATGCCTCCCATCAGTCCTCCCAGCATATTTGTTTTTCCGCCTACCGGAAGTGTGGTATAGTCGATAATATTGCTGACTGCAATCGTCAGCAGATTGTCCCCATCTGCAATTTTATCAGTAATCTCCACCTCGAAAGGGAGAAACCCTCCCTTGTGCTCACAGATCAACGCTCCATTTAGATAAATCTTTGCTTCATGGGTTACCGCTGCACAGCGAAGCATCAAACGCTGGCTTTTTGCAAAAACCGGAACAGAGATCATTCTCTGATAAAATACCCATCCATAATGATCACGAAATTCGATACCTTCTTTTAAGTCGTTGTATGATGACGGCACCGGCATGGTCATTGCTTCCTTCAGAGGTTCCTGATACCACCCTTCCTGAAATCCATTTCCGTCATCTAACTTAAAATTCCACACGCCGCTTAAATCGCATAAAAAACGAGACGGTGTCAAAATCGGATATAACATATTTCAATCCCTCCTAGAATAAATGAATGATAACTTTTATTTGTCTGCCTTTTTCCGCTTCTGCTCAAGAATCTGTGCATTTTTCTCTACTCTTTCCTTCCCCAGCGGATATAAAAATTTCAGTGCCAGCGCCAAAAGGACAAACCCCAGTGCCGGCACCAGACAAGTGATGTTATAGATACCGTTCACAACATTTTCGTCAAACTGCGTAACCTTTGTATAACCGATCGCGGTAAGCAGACTGCCTGTAAGACCGGCAGATGCTGCCTGACCAATCTTTCTTGCGAAAGAATATACTGCATAAATGGTTCCGTCAGAACGTTCTCCTGTCTGAACCTCGGTATCATCAATGACATCGGTAATCATCGCCCAGGTAATCAGAGAAAAGATACCAAGACCGATATAGGTACATGCAAAGAGCCCAACGAAAACCCAGGCATTATCCGTGTGAAGGAAAAACGTAAAAATCAAAACAGCCGCACTAAGAAGTGCCGATGCAATTCCCAACTCTTTTCTTCCAAATTTCTGCGAAAGTTTTACTGTGAACAAGGAACAGACCAGTGTAATCACCGTTCCCACCAGGCCTGCTGCTGACTGTGCCCTGACATTCCTGAAGTAATTCGGATAAATATAAGCCGCCATACCGGATAAAGTCAACTGCGCAAGCAACATACAAATTGAGCTTAGGATAATACCAATCAACGGCCTGTTGTGTGCCAGACCTGCCAGCAGATCCCTGAGATTAAACTTTTCCGTCTTCTGCTCTACTTTTACCCGCTCTGTAGTCAGCATATAGCAGAGCATATAACATACAACTGCAAATACAGAACAAAAGAATGCAGCATATGCCATCTTTGTTCCGGAAAGTACCTGATTTCCTTTCTCATCCGTATAATAAACAACCATCGGCATTACCACGCCGATTACAGTACCTGCTAAAGAAGCGCCGATTGTTCTCCAGTTTGACAGTTCTGCACGATCCTTCGGATCACCGGATATCGCTGATGCCATAGAACCATAGGGAATGTTAATACTGGTGTAAAATACGCTGCCCCAAAGCAGGTATGTAAAGAACATCCAGAAAATTTTAAATCCCATAGGCATATCCTGAAACCAGGATGCATACATCAGAAAAGACGCTACCGCTACCGGTCCGGACATTCTGCGGATCCACGGCAGAAATTTCCCTTTCGCCCGCGGTCTGCTCCGGTCCGCGATCTGCCCCATAGCCACGTCTGTAAATGCATCCAGAAATCGTGCCAACATCATCATTACGCCTACCAGACCGCCGGAAATCCCCATAATATCCGTATAAAACTTCATTAAGAACATTGTTGAGAGTATAAAGGTGAAGTCATTTCCGAAATCACCGAACATATACCCTACTTTGTCTGCAAATCCAAATTTTTTCACTGCTTTCGTTGTCTCCATAAGCTGCCTCTCAGATAATATCTTTTTCCTGCCAGAGAACTTCAAAAATAATTCGTAATCCGGACTATCGTCTTCCTTACTCATACCGGCTTGCCCGTCCAATAGCCATGACCCTGCGTGTGCAGGCACACTCCGGTTCATGGCTGCTGTCCGGGACTTTCATAGTAAACGGACATGTCTGCTGGCGCAGACATCACCATTTATGAAAGCCAGATG
>UQAW01000047.1 GCA_900539175.1 uncultured Lachnospiraceae bacterium | reverse complement strand
AGATTATATCTCAAATCCTTGAGAATGGGGTGTCAACTTTTTTTATACCACATCAGTTCATCGCCAAAGGGCTCTTCACTAAGTGTTCACAGCAAGTGGATCTTCGGGCGCACTCCGAAGTCAGCGCAAATCTTTCCGCTTTCCGCTCGCCCTGTTTGGTTCCTAACTTCTATGGTTTAAAAGTATCTTTTTAAGTAGCCCGAATAGGGCGAGTTTCATGATGAGTTTTAGGAGGCGCGCTTAGATGAAGTGGATTGGAGAAATAGTAACTGTGACAGTGGACAGACCATTGGGGTCTTGTCATCCGAGGCACCCGGATATTTATTATCCAATCAATTATGGTTATATTGAGGGGATTATGGCGCCTGATGGTGAAGAACAAGACGTCTATATTTTAGGGGTGGATGAACCTGTAAAAGAATTTACAGGGAAAATTATTGCTATTATACATAGAATGAATGATATTGAAGATAAGTGGGTAGTAGCACCAGTTGGTCTTTCGTTTTCAAAAGAAGAAATACAGGATTGGGTATATTTTCAAGAACAGTATTTTGAATCAGAAGTCATTCTGTAGTATATGAACGCATGAAAGTATGTTTGAATATTGCTTTCATGCGATTTTTTTAATCTGGAAGTTTCCTGTTGGTTGATTTTTTATCGTATAGTATCGTTTTGCTCCATTGAAATACAGGTTTTCCGTGGATATAATGATGGTATGGAGGTTAGTTATATGAATGCATTGAATATTTCTGAAAATATTATCCGACTGCGGCATGAGAGAAAATTAACACAGGAGCAGTTGGCGGGTTTTATCGGAGTGACAAAGGCTTCTGTCTCGAAATGGGAAACAGGGCAAAGTACTCCGGATATTGCGATTTTACCGCAGCTTGCCGCCTTCTTTGATGTTACCATTGACGAATTGATTGGATACAAACCGCAGTTGTCAAAAGAGCAGATTCAAAAACTTTATCAGGAATTTGCAGCTGAATTTGCCACTTGCCCATTTGAAGAAGTGATGGAGAAAGTGCAGACGTATGTAAAGCGATATTATTCGTGTTATCCTTTTCTTTTTCAGATTTGCGCTTTATGGCTCAATCATTATGTATTGGCTGATGGAGAGGAAAAACAAACCGAAGTGCTGATTTCTATCTCTGAACTATGTGAGCACATCAAGAAAAATTGTAAAGATGTAAGTATCTGCGATGAGGTCATTGTTTTACAGGCGCTTGTTCATTTGCAGCTGGGACGGATACAGGAAGTGATTGACGCACTTGAAGAAATGTCAAAACCACATAAATTGTATCATCAAAGTGGTCCTATACTCAGTCAGGCATATAAGATGGCGGGGGATAAAGACAGAGCGGAAAGTTTTACACAGATCAGTATGTATAACAACATAGTATCTTTGGTTGGAAATGCCACGGAGTATCTTTCTACATGTGCGGATGATTTGTCTGTCTGTGAAAAAACAATTGCCCGCACAGAACAAGTAATAGAAGCTTATGCGCTTGAAAAACTCCATCCCAACGTGACTGCTGTGTTTGAGTATCAGGCAGCGATATGCTGTTTGTTGCATAAAGAAAAACAGAAGGCTCTCAGACACGCGGAAAAGTATGTGGTATGTCTTGCGGAACTGTTCTCGCCAGGCGAGGTGCTTTTGCACGGTGATGACTACTTTAACCGGATTGAAGAATGGTTTGATAAGCTTGATAACGGCGCGAATGCTCCCCGCAACAGAAAACTGGTTTTAGAAGATGCAAAGAAATCTTTTGACAATCCTGTGTTTTTTGTTTTGGAGGGTGAACCTGAGTATGAAAGAATAAAAAACAAACTGAAGGAGATAAGATAATGGATATTGCTGAGATGTTACCTTTTTTAATTCCGTTGATCGTCGTAGAATTTGTGCTTTTAGGTTATACGCTGTGGCACATTCTTACGCATAAGAATTACAAGCGTGGCAACCGATCTATGTGGCTGATGATTGCTATCATCGGAATGCAGTTTATCGGACCGATTCTGTATTTTATGTTAGGAAAAGAGGAGACATGATGAATATTTTAGAAATCTCACATATCACCAAGTCCTTTGGAACAAACAAAGTAATAGATGACCTGAATTTATCTGTGCCTGAACATTCTATATTCGGTTTTGTTGGACAAAATGGTGCGGGTAAGACCACTACGATGAAGATGGTGCTGGGGTTACTTCAAGCAGATAACGGAGAACTATTTGTAAATGATGAAAAAGTAACCTTCGGTCAAAATAGAACTAACAAATATATCGGTTATCTGCCGGATGTTCCGGAGTTTTACGATTTTATGACTCCAGGCGAATATTTGTCCATGTGCGGTCAGATAACAGGAATGTGCAGCGAAGAAATCCGAAAAAAAACCGCAGAACTTTTGAAGCTTGTAGGGCTTGAAAATGCAAACATACGTATTCATGGATTTTCCCGTGGAATGAAACAAAGGCTTGGTATTGCGCAGGCTCTCTTTAACAGTCCCAAACTGCTTATTTGTGATGAGCCTACTTCAGCTCTTGACCCTATTGGCAGAAAAGAAATTCTGGATATCCTATATTCTGTGAGAAAACAAACAACGGTTTTGTTTTCTACCCACATTCTTTCCGATGTGGAACGAATCTGTGACCGTATTGCCTTTCTCAACAAAGGAAGGATTGCTCTTGAGGGGACATTAGAAGAGATAAAGAAGATCAGAAAGGGCGATCGTATAAAAATTGAATTTTCTAAAACCAAAGATGTTGATGCTTTTCTCAACAATTACGTCAATGCTAAACGGATAGATGCAACAAAGCTGCTGCTTACTGAAAAAGGTGAAAACGATATGATAGAACTCATGAAATGGTTGTCGCGGAATAATATTTCAATTCAGCGTCTGGAAAGATTAGAACCAACTCTGGAAGATTTGTTTTTGGAGGTGGCTGCCAAATGAAACAATTTATGGCTTTTACGAAAAAAGAATTCTTAGAGCAGCTTCGAACAGGAAAATTTTTTATTCTTACAATGATTTTTTGTCTGTTCGGCATTATGAATCCTGTCATAGCCAAAATAACACCATGGCTTATGGAACGGATGTCAGAACAGCTTGCTGAAAGCGGCATGGCTGTGGTCAGCGTAGAGGTCAATGCATTGACCTCATGGATACAATTCTTTAAAAACATGCCGATAGCACTAATTATCGTCCTTGTGATGTTCAGCAGTATTTTCACAGCAGAATACCAAAAAGGAACTCTCATCAACGTTGTAACAAAAGGGCTGGACCGCTGGAAAATACTCCTTTCAAAAACAGTTGTAATGTGTTTGACCTGGACCTTCGGATATCTGATAAGCTATGGAATCACCTATGGCTACAATGCTTACTTCTGGGACAACAGCATTGTCCGTCATATACTGTTTGCTGTCTTTTGCTTTTATTTCTTTGGACTATGGCTGATAACCGTACTTACACTTGCGTCCACTCTTTTTAGAACAACATCCGCTATCACACTTTCGGCAGGAGCAGCTTTCCTTGCGACCTATCTGCTGGGATTGATTCCTGAGATCAAAATGTACGTTCCTTCACACCTCATGGAATCAGCAGAGTTATTAGCTGAAGGGAGTAAAACAAGCAATTATTCCATAGCCATTATAATTACGGGTACATTAATCGCTATGAACATCATACTTTCTATCTTTGCATTTAATAAGAAAAACATCTGATAAGGATCAATTATTATATGCAAAACATTCTATACTTTTCAAACACGCTCCAAAAAGAATGAAACAATAAGAAGCCATTCTTCTGGCATAGAAATCAGGAAAAGAAGGGGAAGGGCGGCGGGGAGCCGTCTGAGGTTTGCGCTGACTTCGGAGCGCGTCCGAAGATCCACTTGCTGTGACCACTTAGTGAAGAGCCCATTGGCGATGAACTTAGTGAGAACGCAAGTTAGCTGAGGAGAAGCGCAGAAGCAAGCAAACCTCAGACGGCTCCCCGCCGCCTTCCCCTTCTTTTCCGTCCCATCCCAAAAAAGGCAAAAAAAGAAGCCCCCACATCGTGAAGGCTCTTGTCTATGATGCTTACGCACGCTCAACTTTTCCGGATCTCAAGCAAGAAGTACAAACATACATTTTCTGCGGAATACCGTTAACTTTAACTTTTACAGATTTAACGTTGGATTTCCACATCTTGTTTGATCTTCTATGTGAATGACTTACATTATTACCGAAATGAGCACCTTTTTCACAAACAGCACATTTAGCCATGCCTCGCACCTCCTTGACCGTACAAATTAGTCTGAAAGTATTCAGACTCACAACACAAGTTATTCTAACAGAAAACAGGTAGTTTTGCAAGTACAAAAAATAAATTTTATAAGGTTTTTCATTTTCTTATTTCATTTTTAGATGAAATCGGTTATACTTATATCAAGATGTTGGGGTCAAAAGGTATTTTGCCCCATGATACCTACGGATTGCTACGCACTTTGTGCTCCCGCAATCCTAAAAACATTCGAAATCCGCCCTATTCGGGCTACTTTCTCATGTTTTGCGGGTCTCAAAGTTATGCTTTTTCATGCAAGCATAAAAAAGCATAACCTTTTGACCCTGGTATCATATCAAATCAAAAAGAAATTGGAGGTATCATAAGACATGAAAGGTCGTATGAATACAGGATTGGGCGAAGTTGTGATTAATCCGGATGTCATAGCTACCTATGCGGGAAGTGTTGCAGTCGAGTGCTTCGGTATTGTCGGAATGGCAGCTGTTAATATGAAAGACGGACTTGTAAAACTTTTGCGGAGAGACAGTTTAAAACACGGAATTAACGTTACCATAGAAGACAATAAGATTTCTCTGGAATTCCACGTAATTGTTGCGTACGGTGTCAGCATTTCGGCTGTAACCGATAATTTAATTAATAATGTGAAATATAAAGTCGAAGAATTCACTGGTATGGAGATTGAGAATATCCGTATTCTGGTGGAGGGCGTACGCGTCATTGACTGAGTTTAGAGGAGGAAACTTGTAGTGTCTACAAATAAGATTAATGCCGAATTGCTCGCTAAGATGTTTTTGGCAGGTGCGAAGAATCTTGAAGTAAAAAAAGAATGGATTAATGAATTGAACGTATTTCCGGTTCCGGACGGCGACACAGGAACCAATATGACCATGACGATTATGTCAGCTGTCAAAGAAGTGAACAGTGTGGAAGAGATGAACATGTATCATCTGGCCAAAGCGATTTCGTCCGGCTCTCTGCGCGGTGCGCGGGGAAATTCCGGTGTCATCCTCTCCCAGCTTCTGCGCGGATTCACAAAAGTTGTAAAAGAGCATGAGGAGGTTGACATCTTTGTGTTGGCTTCCGCGATGGAAAAAGCAGTGGAAACTGCATATAAGGCGGTTATGAAGCCGAAGGAAGGTACGATTCTTACCGTTGCTAAAGGTGCAGCGCTGAAAGCACGTGAACTGGCCGATGAGGCAGATGGTACAGAAGAACTCCAGAATTTTATCGAAGATGTGATTACACATGCGGAGAATGTACTGGCTCAGACACCGGAGATGCTTCCGGTACTGAAAGAAGCAGGCGTTGTGGACTCCGGCGGACAGGGGCTTGTCACTGTGCTTCAGGGTGCTTATGACGCATTTATGGGTAAAGAGATTGATTTGACCTTCGAGGCGCCGGAGAAAAGCGGCGGTATTATCAAAGTATCCCCGGAAGCGGAGCAGGAGATTAAGTTCGGATATTGTACGGAATTTATCATTGTTCTGAATCAGCCGATGCCGGAGAAAGAAGAATTATCCTTCAAAGAATTTCTGACATCGATTGGTGATTCTATCGTGTTGGTTGCAGATGATGAGATTGTAAAGGTTCATGTACATACCAATGAACCTGGTGTGGCAATCACAAAGGCGTTGACGTATGGATCACTGACAAAGATGAAAATTGACAATATGCGGGAAGAGCATCAGGAACGTCTGTTTAAGAATGCAGAGAAGCTGGCAGCCAGTCAGGCAGCAGAAGCAGCGGCAAAAAAGCCTGCAAAGGAAGTTGGGTTTATTGCGGTATCTATTGGTGAAGGATTCGGTGAGATTTTCCGTGGTCTGGGTGTGGATTATCTGATCGAAGGCGGACAGACGATGAATCCAAGTACAGAGGATATGCTCAATGCCATTGAAAAAGTAAATGCCAAAAATATTTTTATCTTTCCAAACAATAAGAATATTATTCTGGCAGCAAATCAGGCGCAGTCTTTATGCAAAGATAAGAATATTATCGTAATTCCTACCAAGACTGTACCGCAGGGAATTACTGCAGTGATTAATTATGTGCCGGACAAATCTGTAGAAGAAAATCGTGTCGAGATGGAGGAAGTGATCAAGACCGTAAAGACCGGACAGGTAACGTATGCAGTCCGTGACACTCATATTGATGAAAAAGAGATCCATCAGGGTGATATTATGGGTATCGGTGATCAAGGGATGCTTGCAGTCGGAAAAGATGTGATTGCAGTAACCGAAGCATGTATTCGTGCAATGGCAGATGCAGATTCGGAATTGATCAGTATTTATTATGGAGAAGAATTCTCCGAAGAGGATGCCGGACAAATTGCTGAATGGGCGGAAAAGGAATATCCGGATTGTGATGTGGAAGTAAATGCCGGCGGACAGCCGATTTATTACTGCATTGTATCCGTTGAGTAAAGAAGATGTTGAAAAAAGAAGATTCTATTCGTAATTTAAAAGGAATCGGAGAAAAAACAGAATTATTATTTGCAAAAGTTGGTGTGGCTAGTCTGCAGCAACTTTTGCATTATTATCCAAGAGATTACGATTCCTATGGAGAGCCTGTCACGGTGAAAGAGACAAAAGTCAATCAGAAGCAGGCGGTTCGTGCCACACTTACAAAGTTGCCGGAAGTGAAGGGATTTGCCAATAAGGTTATTATCACAGTGGTACTGGTGGAAGAAAGCAGTCGTCTGCAGCTAACCTGGTTCAATATGCCTTTTTTGCGCAACACATTGAAAAGAGGCGGGACTTATGTGTTCCGGGGAAATATCCGGGAAAAAAAGGGAAGGCTTGTAATGGAGCATCCGGAAATTTTTACCGAGGCATCTTATGAAGGTGTCAGAGGACAACTGATGCCGATCTATGCGCTCACTGCCGGTCTGAGTAACAAGCTGGTTACGAAGACGGTCCGGCAGCTTCTGGAAGAACGTTTTCTGGAACAGGAATATCTGCCGGAAGAGATACGGATGAGATATCATCTGCCGGAAATCAATTATGCCATCGGCCAGGTTCACTTTCCGGAAACCAGGGAGAGTCTGATCACGGCCCGCAGAAGGCTGGTATTTGACGAATTTCTGTTCTTTTTGCTTGCAATCGCAAAGATGAAGGAGAAGAAGGAAAGCCGTCAGAGTGCCTGGCGGATGAAAGCAGTCTGGAAGACAGAAGAAGTGATGGAGTCTCTGCCTTATCAACTGACCCATGCACAGCTGCGGGTATGGAATGAAATTGAAGGAGATTTGAGGGGGCATCTTAGGATGTCACGTCTTGTGCAGGGAGATGTTGGGAGCGGAAAAACAATTCTGGCATTTCTTTCCATGATTATGACGGCTGAAAACGGATTCCAAAGTGCGTTGATGGTTCCTACTGAAGTACTGGCGCGGCAGCATTTTGAGGCAATGCAGAAATTATTGGAAGAGCATGGATTGTCTTCTTATGAACCGGTCCTGCTGACCGGCTCTACGACTCAGAAAGAGCGAAGATCTATTTATGAAAAAATTGCTTCCGGTGAAAGTAAAATGATCATTGGTACACATGCGTTGATTCAGGAGAAGGTGGAGTACCAGAAGTTGGCACTGGTCATCACAGATGAGCAGCATCGGTTCGGTGTGCGGCAAAGGGAGGCACTTTCCAGAAAAGGTCCCTCGCCTCATGTGCTTGTTATGAGTGCAACGCCGATTCCGAGAACCCTGGCGATTATGCTTTACGGAGATCTGGATATTTCACTGGTGGATGAATTGCCTGCAAAACGCCTTCCGATCAAAAACTGTGTGGTAGGCACCAATTATCGAAAAACGGCATACCAGTTTATGCGAAAAGAAATTGCGGCAGGCAGACAGGTTTATATCATCTGTCCGATGGTAGAAGCAAGCGAAGAGTTGGATGCGGAAAATGTCACAGATTATACAATGGATATGCGGAATGTTTTCGGAAGCGGCATACAGGTAGAGATGCTCCATGGACAGATGAAAGCAAAAGAAAAAAATGATATTATGGAACGATTTGCATCGGGAGAGATTCAGGTACTTGTGTCAACGACAGTAGTCGAAGTGGGTGTGAATGTGCCGAATGCCACTGTTATGATGGTGGAAAATGCCGAACGATTTGGATTGGCGCAGCTTCATCAGCTTCGGGGTCGTGTTGGCCGCGGTGAATATCAGTCTTATTGTATCTTTATGCATGGAGATGAAAGTAAGGAGACGGGAAAGCGACTGGAAGTATTAGGAAAGTCCAACGATGGATTTTACATTGCCGAGGAAGATTTGAAACTACGTGGTCCGGGTGATCTCTTCGGTATCCGGCAGAGTGGTCTTATGGATTTCAAACTGGCTGATATTTTTCAGGATGCCTCCATATTAAAAGAGGCAAATCTTGCTGTACAAGATATCATTTTAACGGATGAGGGGCTGGAAATGCCGGAACATTATAAGCTAAAAGTTGCTTTTGATCACTATTTGCAGACAGAAGTAGATGAAATTTCCATATAATTTTTTTGAAATTATGCATTTTTATGATAGATATTCCAAAAATCAGGCATATACTTGAAAAAAAAATTAAAATCATGTATGATATTCTGGAACTTGAAGAGAATGTTAGAAATAGGTAGCTATATGAACGTAGTTACGAAACACCAGCTTGGAGGATTGAATTATGGTAAACAAAAAAACAACCACTGCCAAGAAAGCAGAAGAAGCAACAACTGTTGAAACAGAAGTTGTGAAAGCAGTGAAAGAAGCACCGAAGGCTGAAAAGAAAGACGAGGAAGTATCAAAAGTTGCAGAGGTAGTTGAAGAGGCACCGAAAAAGCCTGCTGCAAAAAAGACAGCAACCAGGAAAACTGCTGAGAAAAAAACTCCGGCAAAGAAACCGGCTGCTAAGAAAACTGCTGCCAAAAAAGAAGCAGTTACAACTGTTGTGTTACAGTATGCAGGCAGAGAAGTATTTGAACAGGACATCATGGCAAGAGCAAAAGCTGACTGGGTTGCTGCTGGACATAAAGAAGGGGATTTAAAAGAAATCACGCTGTATATCAAACCGGAAGAGAATGTTGCATATTATGTAGCAAACGGCATTGATACAGGCAGTTTTTCATATTAATCGTCCGATACAAGAAAAAGGGCTGTCGCAACCAAAATTGCGGCAGCCCTTTTCTGTATCCGACATGTGTCAGATAGTTTGTTTCAGAACGATGCAGGGATTGTTAGAACTGGCTGGAAGATCCGCTGCTCATCTGACGTTCCTGAGCTTCAATCATCTTTTTCACCATATACCCTCCTACAGAACCGTTCTGTTTGGAAGTCAGGTTACCATTGTAGCCATCAGTAAGCGGTACACCAAGTTCGTTGGCAACCTCATATTTGAAACGATCTAAAGCTCCTTTTGCTTCTGGTACTGCAGCCGTATTAGATGAACGATTTGACATAGTTCATACGCCTCCTTTGTTTTTTGATTTTTTTATTTTTTAGTTAAGTTTGTAACACTTTGTTGTTACGCTGATAGTATATGATAATTTCAAAATAATAAACTGGTAGTTTTTTCAAAGTCTGGAAGTTTTTATTTGGGAACATTGTGATTATTAATTGCGCATAAATTTAGAAAAATAATTGCCATTAAATTTGTTATTTGTTATAATTAACATGATAAATTTCAGCGGGGGTATTCCAAAGAAAATATAGAATAATCCAAAAGGGGTGATAATTATGAATATTGGAATCATTGCACACAACAGCAAAAAAACGTTGATTGAGGATTTCTGCATCGCATATAAGGGAATTTTGATGAAACATGAAATTTATGCAACTGGAACTACAGGGCGCAGGATTGAGGAAGTGACAAATCTGCATGTGCATAAATTTTTAGCAGGCAGTATCGGTGGAGATAAGCAATTTATGGAGATGATAGAACGCGGAGATATGGATATGGTTATTTTCTTTTACAACCCGATTATGGTGAATGTAAAAGAACCGGATGTTTATACGATCATTCGCTGTTGCGATCAGTACACGATACCGATCGCAACAAATATTGCCACAGCGGAGTCTCTGATTTTAGGACTTGCCCGCGGGGATCTGGATTGGAGAGAACAGCTTCACAACAGATAAAAAAGAACTGCGGCTGATGATAGCAGCGGCAGAATACGATTGAAGGATATTTTTATGAGAGTAATCGCAGGAACCTGCAAGAGTCTCCCTTTAAAGACCATTGCAGGTATAGAGACAAGACCAACGACAGACCGTATCAAAGAGACATTGTTTAATATGATACAGCCCAGGATTTCGGGATGCCGTTTTCTGGATCTTTTTGCAGGCAGCGGAGGCATTGGAATCGAGGCGTTGAGCCGTGGTGCCAAAGAAGCTTATTTTGTAGAACAGAGCCGAAAAGCGGCATCATGTATCAGAGAAAATCTGATCTTTACAAAATTAACAGAGCGATCGAAAGTTCTGGTGACAGATGTTCGGACAGCCATCAAAACATTTCCGGATGACTGTGTGTTTGACTGCATTTTTATGGATCCGCCTTATGACAGGGGTTTGGAAAAGGAGGTATTAACGCTGCTCTCCGGCAGCAGATGTGTATATTCAGATACATTGATTATTGTTGAAGCTTCTTTGCAGACAGATTTTTCCTATCTGGAAGATCTCGGATATGAGATAGAAAAAGAGAAAAAATATAAGACGAATAAGCATATGTTCTTATATCGCCGCTAGGAGTATGTTATGACAAAAGCTGTATATCCGGGAACGTTCGACCCAATGACCTATGGACATATGGATGTAATCAGACGTGCCACTCAGTTATTCGACGAGGTTATTATCGGTGTTTTACATAATTCTGCAAAAACGCCGTTGTTTTCTGTGGAAGAACGTGTTAATATACTTAAGAAAGCCACAAAAGAAATTCCAAACGTGAAAGTGATGCCTTTTCAGGGGCTGGCTGTGGATTTTGCCAAAGCTTGTGATGCAAAGGTAATTGTCAGAGGACTTCGTGCAATTACCGATTTTGAATACGAACTCCAGATGGCTCAGACAAATCGTGAGTTGGAATCGGGGGTTGATACTACATTTTTGATTACATCACTGCAATATGCATATTTAAGTTCCACTACAGTCAAGGAAGTGGCTGCATTCGGCGGAAATATCTCAAAGTTCGTTCCGGACTTTGTGGCAGAAGAAATTCAAAAGAAGATTATAGAGAAACAAGCACGTATTTCGTGTAAGTGCGAAGATAAGGAGAAAAAACCATGAGCAGTAGAATCGAGCAGATTATTGAAGAAATTGAAGAATATGTGGAGAGCTGCCGTTATCAGCCGCTGTCTACAACAAAAATTGTTGTTAACAAGGAAGAGCTGGAAGAACTGTTGAGAGAACTCCGTATGAAGACACCGGACGAGATCAAGCGCTATCAGAAAATCATCAGCAATAAAGATGCAATTCTTGCAGACGCACAGTCAAAAGCTGATAATATGATCTCTGAAACACAGGCAAAGGTTCAGGAAATGGTGACTCAGAGCGAGATTATGCAGAGAGCCTATGCGCAGGCAAATGAAACCATCAACAACGCTAATATGCAGGCACAGCAGATTATTGATTCTGCTACACAGGATGCCAACAATATCCGTCTCAGTGCGATTTCCTATACAGATGATATGCTGGCAAACCTGTCTCAGATTATGAGCACCACATTATCAGATGCCGGTGAGAAGTATAATGCATTTATCGGCGCTGTTCAGAGTTGCTATGATGTAGTGAATAAGAATCGGAGTGAATTGGCACCTCAGACTGCCGAGGCTGCTTCCGCAACTTCGGAAGAGGATTATGAAGCAGATCTGGATCTTGATTTAGAGGATGAAGAGGAATAAGGTTACCAGCAGAGCGGTAACGGTAGTATTTACCAGTTTTCCGTATAAATAAGTACGGATGGATAAGCCGCTTTCCTGTATGACACAGTTTGTTTGGGCCATTGTCGAGAGTCCGCCGAAAGAGGTACAGCACAGAATCAGAAAAAATTGCAGACCTGCGGGGACAGTACTGTTACGGATACAGGTGATTCCGGTAGTGATCTCTATCAGACCGGAGATGACTGTTAAAAGGAGCGGAAACGGCCGTAACAGTTTCCGAAGCAAGGCACCATAGATGGAAAACAAGATAATATATCCTCCAAGTCGGGTGATTATTTCAAAACCATTCATAATAGAAGTGTCAAGGATTGCTCCCGACGAGCCGGTCATTGACACTTCTTTTTTATGTAAGAAGCCGCTTTCTCGATGTCTGCCCTGACAGATGAAACGAACAATCAGCATGGAAAGGACTGCGGAGCCATATAGAATCCAAAGAACCGGACCCATGAGAGCTTCATTACCAAGTGTCTGGGTGACAATAAAAGTGATAATAAATGAGGGACTGGCATGATTGGAGATCATTAACAGATAGTTGGCTTCCGAACGATCCAGATGTCCGCTGCTATAGAGATCACTGGTCAGTTTTGCCCCCATTGGGAATCCGCAGAGTAATCCCAGAATCCAGACATAGGCTCCGTAAGAGGAGGTGCCCAGCAACCGGCGGCAAATGGGTCCAATCCTGTCAAGCAGAGGAGCCATCAGGTTCGTCTGGATCAACAGATTTGACAGGATAATAAAGGGAAGAAGCGAAGGAAGTACGGTGTTGGACCATAGTACCACGCCATCGCAGGAGGCTTTAAAACTTTCTTTTGGAAACAGGAATAAAAACAGAAGCAGAGGCATAAATAATAAATAGAGCGTTTTTTTGCGCACGGGCACTCCCGTTTATTTTCTTTATTACTATTTTATGCATGTTTTGCATTTTCATAACACCTATGTAACAATTCATAGGTATCATGGGGTCAAACCTAGAAGAACTTAGTAAAAGGAGGCAAAACTATGGCAGTATTAGAAGGGTTGAAACCGGAACGGGTATTTCATTATTTTGAAAAAATTTGTCAGATACCCCATGGTTCCAGGAATACAAAGCAAATCAGTGACTATTTGGTACAATTTGCAAAAGAACATGGATTTTCTTATACACAGGACGAAAGTAACAATGTGATTATCCGAAAGGCTGCTTCTGCCGGATATGAGGATGCTGCCGGTATTATTTTACAGGGACACTGTGACATGGTGTGTGAAAAAAAGGCAGGTTCCGCCCATAATTTTGAAAAAGACCCGCTAAAGCTTTGTATAGATGGAGATTATATCTGTGCAGAGGATACTACGCTCGGCGGTGATGATGGAATCGCGGTGGCATATATGCTTGCGATTCTTGAGGATTCAACTTTAAAGCATCCATCACTTGAGTGTGTGATCACTACGGATGAGGAAATTGGATTATTGGGTGCGTATGCTTTGGATGCTTCTTTATTGAAAGGAAAACGCCTGATTAATCTCGACTCGGAAGAAGAGGGAAGCATCTGGATTTCCTGTGCCGGCGGTATGTCCGCACAGTGTGAAATTCCGGTATCACGCTGTACGGTTTCCGGTCTGCGGTGTGAGGTTGTGATTGAGGGACTTCTGGGTGGACATTCCGGTGCGGAAATTGATAAGAATCGTGCGAATGCCAATCTTCTGTTGGGAAGATTCCTCTATGGTCTGGAACAGAAGATGAACTTTGGGTTGATGGAAGCGGAAGGCGGATTGAAGGATAACGCAATTCCCAGAACATCCCGGGCAGTTCTTGTTGTGGATGAGGCAGATGCACAGACATTAGCAGAACACGCCGCTAAGTTGGAAGCTGAGTTAAAAAAAGAATACGAAGGCACAGACGAGGGCATTACAATTGCAGTGACTATGCAGGATCCTGGAGAATTTGAGGTGCTTTCACCGGTAAGCAGAGAAAAGGTTATCTTTTTCCTGATGAATGTACCAAATGGAATTCAGAAGATGAGCGGTTCCATCGACGGGCTTGTAGAGACTTCCTGTAATCTGGGTATCTTCAGTATGCCTGTCAATGATACTTATATGTTTGCGGTTTCCAGCGTACGTAGTTCGGTGGGGAGTGCAAAAAATGCACTTGGTGACAGAATCTGTTATCTGACGGAATTTCTGGGCGGCGAGTATGGGGTGGAAGGAGATTATCCTGCATGGGAATATCGGGAAGATTCTCCGCTTCGTGATCTTATGGTACGTATTTATGAAAAAATGTATGATAAAAAACCGCAGGTAGTAGCAATCCATGCAGGATTGGAATGTGGATTGTTTTATGACCGTCTGGAAGGTCTGGACTGTGTATCGATTGGACCGGATATGAAGGACATTCACACTTCCGAAGAGAAACTGTCGATTTCGTCGGCAGCAAGAGTGTATGAATATTTGCTGAATGTATTGGCAGCATCGAAGTAAGGAGTAATTTGGGGAATGGATATACAATTATGGCACGAAATACTGGAGCCTTATGAACTTGCAGTGCAGGAGCTCGAAGTAAAGTTCCGGCATGTGATGAAGGAGCACCACGAAAAGGGACTGTACTCACCGATTGAAAATGTCAACGGCCGTGTAAAGACGGTAGCAAGTATCCTTGAGAAGATACAGAGAAAACATATTCCTGTCGAATGTATGGAAGAACAAGTAGAGGATATCGCAGGAATCCGGTTGATATGCCAGTTTGTGGAGGATATAGAGAGGGTAACCGAGCTGATCCGGAAACGTTCGGATATTGAGATCAAAAGTGAGAAAGACTATATCAGACATATGAAAGACAGCGGTTATCGCAGTTATCATCTGATTGTTTATTATACGGTTGAGACATTGGACGGCCCGAAACGGCTTCAGGTGGAGATTCAGATTCGTACGATGGCCATGGATTTCTGGGCTACCATAGAGCACTCCCTTCAGTATAAGTACAAATCAAATATCCCGCATCATATCAGGGAGCGGCTGAGCAACGCTGCAGATGCCATTATCGCACTTGACAATGAAATGTCGACAGTGAGAAGTGAAATTATGGATGCACAGATTTCTTCCCAGATCCAGATTAATCTGGTCAAGGACATTTTAAGTAATATCGAAAATCTTTACCGATTATCGAATAAGCGGGAAGTTGCAAAGATTCAGGATGAATTTTATCGGATTTATGCGTTGAATGATTTGCAGCAGCTAAAGCGTTTCCATACGCAGTTGGATATTATTGCAGAGGGGTATCAGGCGCAGGCTGTAGCTACAGAATTATAGAAAGGGTATGGTCAGAAAAAGGACCGTAAAAGGATACTATGGAGAAACTACCGGTTGCTTATCTGCATGAAATAAAAGAACAGCTTGGAGAAGAATTTGAGGAATATTTGCAGAGTTTTTCCTGTCCCGTACAGTGCGCTCTGCGTATTAATACGGCTAAGATTACTCCGGGGGCTTATCAGACAATTTCTCCCTGGAATCTGAAACCGGTACCGTGGATAACCAATGGCTTTTATTATGAGGATGCCTGCACACCTGCAAAGCATCCTCATTACTATGCAGGTCTTTATTACCTGCAGGAACCCAGTGCCATGACACCGGCTGACAGGCTTTCTGTCGAACCGGGAGATCATGTGCTTGATCTGTGTGCTGCGCCCGGAGGTAAGGCCACGGAGCTGGGTGCAAAACTTGGTGGAAAGGGGTTTCTGCTTGCCAATGATATCAGTAATTCCAGAGCGAAAGCACTGCTTAAAAACCTGGAGCTTCTTGGAATTCCCAATATTTTTGTGACCAGCGAATCTCCGGAAAAACTGGTATCTTATTACCGGGAATCTTTTGATAAAATTTTACTGGATGCGCCCTGTTCCGGTGAGGGCATGTTCCGGAAAGAACCCAAAATGTCAGAACACTGGGAGCAGCATGGACCGGGTTATTACGCACCAATACAGGAGACACTTACCGAACAGGCTTATCAGATGTTGAAACCGGGAGGAAAGATGCTCTACTCAACCTGTACTTTTTCTATACAGGAAAATGAAGCGGTGATTGCAAAATTGTTGGATTGCCATCCGGACTTAAAACTTCTGGAAATCTCGCCGGGATATGAAGGTTTTTCTCCTGGATGTGTGTTGAATGAAAAGGAAGAATTAAAGCGATGCGTCCATATCTATCCTCATCATATGAAGGGGGAAGGCCATTTTCTTGCATTGCTCCTAAAAACCGGAAGTCCGGCCCAGACATCTTCTTTCAAAACCGGACAGGGTGTTATGCCGGAAGAGGCGGCCGATTTTTTGCAGCATTGCAGTTACGATTTTTCCGAGGGTTATTTTTATCAGCAGAAAGATCAACTTTATTATCTGAATCATGAGATGCAGCCACAAAAAGGAATCCGATATCTGAGAACTGGTTTGCTGCTTGGAACTCTTGCGAAGAAGCGTTTTGAGCCAAGTCAGGCATTTGCTATGGCGCTTAAGGCGGAACAGTTTGACTCTGTTCTGGAGTTATCCGGAAAGGACGAACGTGTGATTCGCTATCTGAAGGGAGAAACTTTGGATGTTCACGATATTGCCTCGGCCCGGGACGGCGGATGGCAGCTGGTATGTGCAGACGGATTTCCTCTCGGTTGGGCAAAAAGGATCGGAAATCAATTGAAGAATAAATATTATGCCGGATGGCGCTGGCAATAGGGAAAACAGGATGAAACAGATACGTTTGGATAAATACCTTGCCGATATGGGTGTCGGCACCAGGAGTCAGGTAAAAAACCTGATTCGAAAAGGGAAAATACTGGTAAATGATGAGGTGGTCAAGACACCGGAATACAAAGTGGGGGACGAGGATAAAGTTCTGGCTGGCGGCGTTTTGATTTCCTATCTTACATATGAATATCTGATGCTGAATAAACCTGCGGGCGTGGTATCTGCCACGGAGGATCGCAGGGAACAGACGGTATTGGAGTTGATTACCGATGCCGCCCGGAAAGATTTGTTCCCGGTGGGAAGACTTGATAAGGATACAGAAGGTCTTTTGCTGCTGACCAATGACGGTGCATTGGCGCATGATCTGCTGTCCCCGAAAAAGCATGTGGACAAGTGTTATTATGCAAAAGTCCGCGGCGAGGTAACGGCGGAAGACGTGCAGCGATTTGCGGACGGTCTGGATATTGGAGATGAAAAAAAGACACTTCCGGCGATTCTGGAGATTTTGGACAGCGGCAGCATCAGTGAAGTAAAGATTACCATTTGTGAGGGACGTTACCATCAGATCAAGCGGATGTTTGAGGCAGTGGACAAGGAAGTGTTATATCTGAAACGCTTCTCGATGGGTCCGCTTCTGTTGGATGAAACTTTGAAACCGGGAGCGTACAGACGTCTTACCGACAAAGAGATTGCGCAGTTGAAAGAACGGAGAGATTGATGGAAAACAGAGGATTTTTACCGACAACCAGAGAAGAGATGGATATTCTTGGAATTGAGCAGCTGGATTTTGTCTATATTACGGGAGACGCTTATGTGGATCATTCTTCCTTTGGTACAGCAATCATCAGCAGAGTATTGGAGGCCCACGGATACCGGGTCGGAATTATTGCACAGCCGGACTGGCGGAAAGAAGAAAGTATCGCCATTCTGGGGAAGCCGCGCCTTGGTTTTCTGGTTTCTTCCGGCAATATGGATTCCATGGTAAACCATTATACAGTATCAAAAAAGCATCGGAGTACAGATGCTTATTCTCCCGGCGGACAGATGGGGCTTCGGCCGGACCGGGCGGTGACTGTATACAGTAATCTTATCCGGAAAACCTTTAAGCATACACCGATTATTCTCGGAGGTATTGAGGCCAGCCTTCGCAGGATGGCACACTATGATTACTGGTCGGATTCGCTGAAACGCTCGATACTTTTGGACTCCGGGGCTGATTTGATTTCTTATGGTATGGGAGAGCGTTCGATTGTGGAGATCGCTGATGCACTGAATAGTGGACTGGATATTCATGATATCAGCTTTATTCCCGGTACGGTATATCGGTCAAAAAAGCTGCCGGACAGAGATGATATTCTGATTCTGCCGGATTATGAAGCGCTTTGCAGGGACAAGCTTTGCTATGCCAGAAGTTTTCGGACACAATTTGAAAATACCGATTCCCACACGGGTAAAGTGCTTGCAGAAGGCTACGGAAATCAGGGATATATCATACAAAATCCGCCCTCCCCACCGCTGACAACTCAGGAGATGGACGATGTATATGGCCTTCCCTATATGCGTACCTGGCATCCCAGTTATGATAAAGCCGGCGGGATTCCTGCTATATCGGAGATTAAGTTTTCTCTGACCAGTAACCGGGGTTGTTTCGGCGGCTGCAGTTTCTGTGCCCTGACTTTCCATCAGGGGAGAGTTGTACAGGTCCGAAGCCATGACTCTTTACTGCAGGAAGCACAGCTTATGACCGGGGAACCAGATTTTAAAGGGTATCTTCATGATGTGGGAGGTCCCACTGCTGATTTCAGGGCTCCTGCCTGTGAAAAGCAGTTAAAAAAGGGAGTCTGTACCAACAGGCAATGTCTGTTTCCGACTCCGTGTAAGAACCTGAAGGCAGATCACAGAGATTATGTAAAATTACTTCGGAAGCTTCGGGAACTTCCAAAGGTGAAAAAAGTGTTCATTCGATCGGGAATCCGGTTTGATTATGTGCTGGAAGATCGTGACGATACATTTTTACAGGAATTGGTGGATCATCATATCAGCGGACAATTACGTGTGGCGCCTGAACATGTATCTGACCGGGTTCTTCAGCTGATGGGGAAACCCGGGCACAGTGTCTATCAGACGTTTTTGAAAAAATATGATTCCTATAACAAAAAATCCGGAAAGCAGCAATATGCCCTGCCGTATTTTATGTCCTCCCATCCGGGATGTGGGTTAAAAGAGGCGGTTGAACTGGCGGAATATATTCGGGACATGGGATTTACGCCGGAACAGGCACAGGATTTTTACCCGACACCTTCTACCTTGTCTACCTGTATGTATTATACGGGAGTCCATCCCCTGACTATGGAAAAGGTTTATGTACCGAAAAATCCCCATGAGAAGGCGATGCAGAGGGCATTGATCCAATATAAGAATCCGGCGAATTACCAGCTTGTAAAGGAAGCATTGGAACTGGCAGGAAGAACAGATCTGATCGGTTATGACCGACGCTGTCTCATACGTCCGCAAAATAGCGGCAGTCATGCGTTTCGAAAACCGCAGACCGCAGGAAATGCCGGGCAACAGCATTCGGGAAGAACTGTATTTGAAAGTAAGAAAAAGAAGAAAACCATAAGAAATGTACACAAAAAGAAAACAGGAAGGTAACTGCGGATGAAAAAAGCAAAAAAGGGATCTTATGGATATATCCGTTGGGAGAAGCTACGGAGATTGCTGACAACACTTTTGATGTTGGCTCTGCCGCTTGCATTTTTTACAGTGGGAATGATTCTGAATAAAGGTGACAGAAAAAGCATCTATACGGTCATTGCAATTGTGGGCTGTCTGCCCGCCTGTAAGTCCATGGTCAGTATGATTATGATGTGGATGCAAAAACCCATGGCAAAGGATCATTACGAAGCGATTTCCGGACGCAGCAAAAGTCTGGAAATGGTGTATGAATTGTACATCACTTCTTATGAGAAAAGTATTATGTTGGAGGCAGCCGCCATCTGCGGCGAGGAAGTCGCCTGTTTTGGAGCAGGCATTCAGGATGGAAAGGATATTCAGCAGATGGAAGCGCATATTCAGAAGCTTCTCCGTGCCAACGGATACAAGACTCATGTAAAAATATTCACGGATCTGAAGCATTATCTGGAGCGGCTGGATTCCCTGAATGCTCATTATAAAGAACTGGAACAATCGGCAAATGAGCGGTTTAAACCGGATGAACGTTATCCGGATCTTAGCAGGGATGAGATGGTGAAACATAATCTGATGGCATTAGCTTTATAGGAGAGTTATGAGAGAACTTACGATTACAGACCGGGAAGCCAGGCAGCGTTTGGATAAATACCTGCTGCGCTATCTGAAAAATACGGGAACCGGATTTATCTACCGCATGATGCGGAAAAAGAATATTACATTAAACGGAAAAAAACCGAAAGGCAATGAATTATTACAGGAGGGTGATGTGATCCGCCTGTTTCTGGCGGAAGAAACCATCAGAAAACTTCAGGACAAAGCGTCCAGGACGGAATATCCGGTTTCAGAGAACTTTTCAGTGATTTATGAGGACGAGAAAATTCTTGCGATCAATAAACCCTCCGGAATGCTTTCACAGAAAGCAAAGAATGAAGATCTTTCCGTCAATGAGTATCTGTTAGGTTATCTGATAAATTCCGGGCAGATGTCTGATTCGGATTTTCTTCGGTATCGTCCCGGAGTCTGCAATCGGCTGGACCGTAATACCAGCGGTTTGATTCTGGCAGCAAAGACGCTTCCAGCAGCACAGCAATTGTCTGCTCTGATACAGTCTCACAATCTGGAAAAATATTATCTGACGATTGTCAGCGGTGTTTTAAAAACTTCGAAAGAAGTAAAAGCATATTTGCAAAAAGATGAAAAATGTAATAAAGTAAGAGTGGAGCAAAATCCTTTTGAAGGTGGTGAGCGGATTGAGACCGCTTATGAGCCCCTTGCCTCCAATGGAAAAGAGACACTGCTGAAAGTACAGTTGATTACAGGGCGCACCCACCAGATCAGAAGTCATCTGGCATATCTTGGCTATCCTGTCATCGGGGATGCAAAATACGGAAAAAAAGAGGTCAATTCCTATTATCGTAAAACTTACGGATTAAGACACCAGCTTTTACATGCATGGCACCTCCGTTTCCCTGAACTTGAAGGTACTTTATCCGGGTTATCGGGTATGCAGTTTGAGGCGCCGCTTCCGGAACTTTTTACGAGAATCCTTGCAGACTCTCAATACGTTGGTATAGTATAGGAGAAATATATGGAAGACCATAATGTGAAAGGGAACGAGAAACACAAGTCTGAGACTTCCGCAGCCAAGGAACTTTTTGAATATATCAAATTAATTGTCATCGTTGTGATTGCCATGGTTGCTTTGCAAAAATTTGTACTGATTAATGCACGGATACCATCTGCATCTATGGAAAACAATGTCATGACAGGGGATCGCATCTTCGGAAACCGACTTGCATACATAAACTCTGAGCCAAAACGTTTTGATGTGGTGATTTTTAAGTTCCCGGATAATGAAAGTAAATATTTTATCAAACGGGTGATCGGTCTTCCTGGTGAGACGGTTGATGTGATTGACGGTAAGGTTTATATCAATGGATCAAAAGCTCCGTTGGACGACACATTCTGTAAAGAGCCCCCGAATGGAAAGAAAGACGGACATTTCGAGGTCCCGGAGGGCTGTTATTTTATGTTAGGAGATAACCGGAATGTGTCAAAAGATTCCCGTTCCTGGAAGAATCCCTATGTGGCAAAGGAGAAAATACTTGGGAAAGCATGGTTTCGCTACTGGCCGATTACAAAGATTTCCCTGATTGAGTAAAAGATTCAACGATAGGTAAGTCGAAATGTTAGTATAGGAGAACAATATGGAAGACAATAATGTAAAAGAGAACGAGAAAAAGGAGTCTGAGATCTCCGTGGTAAAAGAACTTTTTGAGTATATTAAATTGGTTGCAATTGTTGTAATTGCCATGATTGCCTTACAAAAGTTTGTGCTGATTAATGCGCAGATTCCATCGGAATCCATGGAAAACAATGTTATGGCAGGGGACCGCATCTTTGGAAACCGTCTTGCTTACATAAATTCCGATCCGAAGCGTTTTGATGTGGTGATTTTCAAATTCCCGGATGACGAAAGCCAGTATTTTATCAAACGGGTCATCGGTCTGCCGGGTGAGACCGTTGATGTGATTGACGGCAAGGTTTATATCAACGGATCGGAAGATCCGCTGGATGACACATTCTGTAAAGAAACGCCGAGGGGCATCAAAGACGGGCACTTTGAGGTTCCGGAGGGATGTTACTTCATGTTAGGGGATAACCGGAATGTTTCAAAGGATTCCCGCTTCTGGAACAACCCTTATGTGGCAAAAGAGAAAATACTGGGGGAGGCAGTGCTTCGCTACTGGCCGATTACAAAAATTTCCCTGATTGAGTAAAAGGAGCAATCGATATGGCGACCTGGAATTCCAGAGGTCTTCGTGGTTCGACGCTGGAGGATCTGATCAACAGGACAATCGAACAATACCGTGAGAAGGGGCTGGCACTGATTCAGAAAGTACCGACCCCCATCACGCCCATTAATATTGACAAGGAAAGCAGGCATATTACACTTGCTTATTTTGAAAAAAAGAGTACCGTAGATTATATCGGAGCTGTCCAGGGGATTCCGGTATGTTTCGATGCCAAAGAATGTGCAGTGGATTCCTTTCCTCTTGCCAATGTGCATGAGCATCAGGTGACTTTTATGGAAGATTTTGAAAAGCAGGGCGGCATTGCCTTTTTTCTGGTTCATTATACGGCGAAAGATCAGTTCTATTATCTCAGATTATGTGAATTAAAGGTTTTCTGGAATCGTGCCAGAGAGGGCGGCCGTAAAAGCTTTACGATCCAGGAATTGAATCCCGGATATTTTCTGAAAAAGAATCACGGATTCTTTGTGCCTTTTCTGGATGGTATTCAGATGGATTTGGAAGATAGGGATTGACAAATGAATTTCCTGTGGTAATATGGTAGCAGGCTAAAGTGAAACGATAAGGAGAGAAACTATGCAGCGATTGATACATACACCAGAAGGTGTTCGTGATATTTACAATTCAGAGTGTGAAAAAAAGCAGTATCTTCAGCGTCAGGTCCAGTCAGTGTTCCGTTCCTACGGTTATGCAAGTATCGAGACACCGACGTTTGAGTATTTTGATGTGTTCAGCAGGGAGGTGGGAACCACACCTTCCAAGGATCTTTACAAATTTTTTGACCGTGAGGGCAACACGCTGGTTCTAAGACCTGATTTTACTCCGTCTATTGCCAGAGCTGTCTCCATGTATTATATGGAAGAGCAGATGCCGATCCGTCTGTGCTATGAGGGAAGTGTTTTTGTCAACAGCAGCAGCTACCGGGGACGTTTGAAAGAAGCGACACAGATGGGTGTGGAATATCTGAATGATGACAGTGCAGCGGCCGATGCGGAAATTATTGCTATGATTGTACAGGTGATGCAGAAAGCCGGTCTGAAAGAATTTCAGATCAGTATCGGTCAGGTGGAATACTTTAAGTCTCTGGTAGAAGAGGCACGTTTGAGTGAAGACGCAGTGATAGAATTACGTCAGATGATTTCCATCAAGAACCATTTTGGTGCGGAAGAGCTTTTGGAAAAGATGCATCTGAGAAAAGATCTGCAAAATGCGTTGGGAAACCTGTCCCAGATGTTCGGCGGACCGGAAGTTCTGGGAATAGCCAAAGCATTGACGCGAAATCCCAAAGCTCTTGCTGCGGTAAAGCGTCTGGAAGATATTTACCGTATTTTGCAGCTATACGGATTGGAACAGTATGTGGTATTTGATTTTGGGATGCTGAGCAAATTCCGCTATTATACAGGAATTATCTTCCAGGCATATACCTACGGGAATGGAGAGGCTCTGGTTACCGGCGGAAGGTATGACCACCTGTTGGAGCATTTCAGTAAGAAGGCGCCTGCGATCGGATTTACGATCGTTATGGATCAGTTAATGAATGCCCTGGATCGACAGGACATCAAATTGCCGGTCCGCAATACGAAAACGATGATTCTATATGCAGATTTTCTTGAGAATATGGCTGTTCGTATGGCATGTGAACACCGGGCAAACGGCATGGAGGTTGCATGTGTGCGTTTTGAACGAGGAAAAGTACTGGAAGAATATAAAGCTTATGGGCGCAGAGCTCATTTTGGCGGGATTGTCTATCTTCAATCGGAAGAAGAAGCTTTTGCCATCAATCTCTGGAATGAAGATGTCCAGACGATCGATGCGAAAAAGTATCTTGTATAGTACGGATTTGGAAGGCAGGGAACAGTTACCTGATATATAGGAGGAAATCATGAGATATTTGACATTTGCACTTGGAAAGGGCCGTCTGGCCGACAAGACCATGCAGTTATTCGAGAAAATCGGCATTACCTGCGAGGAGATGAAAGATAAAGATTCCAGAAAATTAATTTTTGTCAATGAAGAACTGAAACTTCGCTTCTTTCTGGCAAAAGGGCCGGACGTTCCGACTTATGTAGAGTACGGTGCAGCAGACATCGGTATTGTCGGAAAGGACACGATCCTGGAAGAGAACCGGAAACTTTACGAGGTATTGGATCTGGGCTACGGAGCCTGCAGAATGTGCGTATGCGGACCTGAGTCCGCCAGAGGATACCTGCAGCATAATCAGTTGATTCGTGTCGCAACAAAGTACCCGAATATTGCAAAAGATTATTTTTATAATAAAAAACATCAGACGGTGGAGATTATCAAACTGAATGGTTCCATTGAGCTGGCGCCGATTGTAGGTCTGTCCGAGGTCATTGTAGATATTGTGGAGACAGGGAGCACTCTGCGTGAAAACGGTCTGCAGGTTTTGGAAGAGGTCTGCCCGCTGTCTGCACGTATGGTGGTTAATCAGGTCAGCATGAAAATGGAAAGAGAACGTATTACACGATTGATTCAACAGTTGAAGACGGCGATTTCACAAGCCTAGACGGAGGTTCGGATGAGAATTGTAAAGTTAACAAAAGAGACAACAGAAAATATTCTTGAAAATATGTTAAGGAGAAGCCCTACCCAGTACGGACAGCAGGAAGCAGTTGTGGCAGAGATCATCGCTGATGTAAGAGCCAGAAAAGATCAGGCAATCTTTGATTATACGGAAAAATTTGATAAGGCAAAGATCAGTGTTGAAAATATCCGTGTTACAGAAGCGGAGATTCAGGATGCGTATACGCTTGTAGATCCTTCCCTTTTGGAGGTTGTAAAAAAGGCACTTATCAATATCCGGGATTATCACGAAAAGCAGAAGCAGAACAGTTGGTTCAACAGTACACCTCAGGGAACAATTCTCGGCCAGAAAGTAACGCCTATGGAAAAAGTCGGCGTATATGTTCCGGGCGGAAAGGCAGTTTATCCTTCCTCTGTCCTGATGAATGTAGTGCCGGCGAAAGTAGCCGGTGTCGGTAAAATCATCATGACTACACCCTGTAATGCCGAAGGAAAGGTAAATCCGGCGGTTTTGGTAGCTGCGAAGGAAGCAGGTGTGGATGAAATCTATAAAGTCGGCGGTGCGCAGGCAATTGCTGCCCTGGCTTATGGAACAGAAAGCATTCCGAAAGTGGATAAGATTGTAGGTCCAGGCAATATCTTTGTAGCCCTGGCAAAAAAGGCTGTTTATGGAAATGTCAGCATTGATTCTATCGCCGGTCCAAGTGAGATTCTTGTATTGGCAGATGAGAGTGCAAATCCCCGCTATGTGGCTGCGGATCTTTTGTCCCAGGCGGAGCATGATGAACTGGCTTCTTCCATTTTAATCACGACCAGCCAGAAGCTGGCGGAAGAAGTCTCCAAAGAGGTGGATGGATTCCTTCAGGTATTGTCCAGAAAAGCAATCATTGAAAAGTCGTTGGAGAATTTCGGATATATTCTGGTGGCTGAATCGCAGGAAGAAGCAATCGAAACTGCGAACGCAATTGCCTCGGAACATCTGGAAATTGTGATGAAAAATCCTTTTGAGGTTATGACGAAGATTAAGAATGCAGGAGCGATCTTCCTGGGGGAATATAGCTGCGAGCCCCTTGGAGATTACTTTGCAGGTCCTAATCACATCCTGCCGACCAATGGTACCAGCAAGTTCTTCTCTCCGTTGTCTGTGGATGACTTTGTAAAAAAATCCAGTATTATCTATTATTCCAGAGAAGCACTTCAGGCGATTCACACGGATATCGAGCAGTTTGCAGCCTGTGAGCAACTGACTGCACATGCCAACTCGATTGCCGTTCGTTTTGAAGATGATGCTCAGGATTGACAGGGAGGATGGTATGGCAGAGAGAATTGCATCGGTTGAGCGAAATACAAAGGAAACAAAGATAAAAGTAAAGCTTAATCTGGATGGAATCGGAAAGGCAGATATTCATACAGGAATCGGATTCTTTGATCATATGTTGGAAGGCTTTGCACGCCATGGTTTTTTTGACCTTGAGATTCAGGTTCAGGGAGATCTCCATGTGGATGACCATCACACCGTGGAGGATACCGGAATTGTTCTCGGTACAGCAATCAGAGAAGCACTTGGTGACAAAAAGGGGATTCGCCGTTATGGAAGCAGGATTCTGCCTATGGATGAAACACTTGTCTTATGTGCAGTCGATCTGTGCGGTCGCCCGTATTTTGTCTTTGACGGAGCATTTACCCAGGAAAAGGTAGGAGAGATGGAGACGGAGATGATTCGTGAGTTTTTCTACGCCGTGTCTTACAGCAGCGCCATGAATCTGCATCTGCGCATCATTGACGGTTTTAACAATCACCACAAAGCGGAGGCAATGTTTAAAGCATTTGCGAAAGCATTGGACGAGGCGGTCAGTTTTGATCCGCGGATTACAGATGTTCTTTCTACAAAGGGAAGTCTATAAGATTTTGTAATAGCAGAATAGTAGGAAAACGAAAGGAACGAATAAAAATTATGGATAAATTGATCATACCCTGTATTTATCTGGAACAGGAAAAGGCAAAGACAGGATTTGGCTCAAAGGAGGATTTTTCTCAGAGCAATCCCAAGCTTCTGGCAAAGACCTATGGGAACGGAGGTGCGGATGAACTTCTGGTATTCGATTTTTCCATGGAAGATGCAGACCATGAGAAGGCGATTGCAGCAATAAAAGAAATTTGTATGGCAGCAGAAGTACCGGTAATCGGTGCGGGTAATATCCGCAGAATGGAAGATGTAAAAAAACTGATTTATGCGGGATGCGCGAAGACCGTATTGAATTTTGCAAAACCTTCGAATTGTGAATTACTGGAGGAAGTATCGAAGAAATTCGGCAAGGAGAAGATGGTAATCTATCTTCCTTCTTTGGAGATTTACAAAGAATATTCTGGAGCAATTGAATTATATGGAGGAATGCTCTTCTGCGATGCCGGAATAGAAGAAGCACTTCAGGCGGAGAGCAGCCTTCCGGTATTGGTGCTTAGTGATGAGAAAGATGCCTGCTCCATGCTTGCAAAGGATATGGTTCAGGGTGTGACCGGAGCCTGTGTCAGTGATTTAAGTATCGATCTGATGGAGCTGAAAGGAAGATGCAAAGCGGCCGGGATTGCGGTCAATACCTTTGAAAGTAAAATTGCCTGGTCTGACTTTAAATTGAATTCCGATGGTATGATTCCTGTTATTGTGCAGGATTATCAGACGGATGAGGTACTGATGCTTGCTTATATGAACGAGGAGGCATTTCATACGACATTGGCAACCGGAAAGATGACCTACTGGAGCAGGAGCAGAAATGAGTTATGGACGAAAGGATTGACGTCCGGACATCTGCAATATGTAAAATCGTTGGCACTTGATTGCGATAACGATACAATTCTTGCAAAGGTTTCTCAGGTGGGCGCAGCATGTCATACAGGCAGCCGAAGCTGCTTTTTCCAGGAGCTGGTGAAAAAGGAATATGATGACAGTAATCCCCTTCGTGTGTTCCAGGAGGTTTTTGATGTGATTCAGGATCGGAAGGTGCATCCGAAGGATGGTTCCTATACTAATTATCTGTTTGAGAAAGGAATTGATAAAATTCTGAAAAAAGTAGGAGAGGAATGTACGGAGATCGTGATTGCGGCTAAAAATCCGGATAAAGAGGAAATTAAGTACGAGATTTCTGATTTTCTGTATCATGTGATGGTTCTGATGGTGGAAAAAGGGGTGACATGGGAAGAAATCACCCGGGAATTGGCCAGAAGATAGGGTTTAAAATATGAGTAAAACACTTTATTTGGAATGCTATTCCGGAATCAGCGGTGATATGGTGGTTGGCGCTTTGTTGGATCTGGGTGCAGACCAACAGGTGCTTCAAAAAGCTTTAGACAGCCTTCCAGTTTCTGGATTTCAAACAAAGATCAGCAGAGTTTTGAAGGCGGGACTTGATGTCTGTGATTTTGCGGTATGCCTGGATGCACTTCATGAAAACCACGATCATGATATGGAATATCTGCACGGACATTCCCACAATCAGGAAGTTTCCCATCATCACCACGAGCATCGCGGTCTTCCGGAAATTCTGTCAATTATTGATCGCTGCGAGGTAACCCCAGCTGCAGGGGCAACCGCAAAGAAAATTTTCCGGATTTTGGCAGACGCCGAGGCAAAGGCACATGGACTGCCTGTAGAACAGGTACATTTTCACGAGGTGGGGGCCGTAGATTCTATCGTGGATATTGTTGCGGCTGCCGTCTGTCTGGATAATCTGGGGATTACACAGGTTCTTATACCGGAACTTACAGAGGGCTGCGGAACGATTCGGTGTCAGCATGGAATTCTGCCGGTACCGGTACCTGCTGTCATGAATATTGCAGCAGCTTACGGGCTGAAACTGCATCTTACCGATTCGCAGGGAGAGTTCGTCACGCCCACAGGAGCGGCAATTGCGGCGGCAATCCGCACATCAGACCGGCTTCCGAAACATTTTACGATTGAAAAAACAGGACTTGGAGCCGGAAAGAGAAACTATGACAGACCAGGCTTTCTTCGGGCGATTCTGATCCGGGAAGAGCAGGCACAGGCAGATATCATCTGGAAACTGGAGACGAATATTGATGACTGCAGTGGTGAAATCATGGGACTTACCATGGAATTTCTTTTGAAAGCCGGTGCAAAGGATGTCCACTATACTCCTGTGTTTATGAAAAAAAATCGCCCGGCTTATCAGCTCAATGTGATCTGTTCGGCAGAAGATGTGGAGAAGATGGAACAGATCATCTTTGAAAATACGACTACCATTGGTATCCGGCGTATGGAGATGAGCCGGACAGCCTTAAAACGGGAACTGAGAACATGTATGACTTCCTTTGGAGAAGTCCGGTACAAAATCTGTGAAGCGGGAGCGTCTCAAAAGATTTATCCGGAATATGAAAGCGTGGCCGAAGTATGCAGGAAATATCGGTTATCCTATGAGGAAGCATATCAAAGAGTTTTGAATGAATATCATTAATAGCGTATAGATAAATCCTCATTCTGTGTTAAACATAGAATGAGGATTTTTGCACGAAGAAATATTTTTTACCGTTCTATTAATTTCTCTAATCGTTTACTCAGTATAAATGCCAAAGCAATTTTAATGAAATCTGGTATGAGAAAGGGAACTACGCACCATCCAAGGACAGATGCAAGTCCCACTGCTCCGGTATTTCCAGTATAAACAATCATAAACCATGCTGTACCGAATGCGTAGCAGACGACTAGTCCAATGATCATGGAGAGCGCCAATACCCAGAGTTTTCTGCCGAGGATCTTTTCCATGACCCACATAACGAGTGCAGATAATAGAAATCCCATGATATAGCCTCCGGTATTACCTGCCAGAACACCGATTCCACCGGAAAAACCTGCAAATACCGGAATGCCCATAAGTCCCAGTAATATATAAACAAGTACGGCTAAAGTGCCCCGTTTTCCGCCAAGTATACCGATGGAGAGAAAAATTGCAAAAGTCTGCAGGGTAAAGGGGACAACCGTCGGAATTGAGATCCAGGAGCAGATCGCAATCAATACCGCGAAAACAGCGATATAAACCATGTCTAATGTTTTGCTGTGTGTTGTTGTTTGTGATGACATTACATATCCTCCCTGTTGTTTCGGTTTATTTGACAGAAAAATCATATGATGTTGGGGTCAAAAGGTATTTTGCCCCCTATGATACACGGATTGCTCCGCATTTCATGCTCCCGCAATCCTGAAAACAT
>UQAW01000046.1 GCA_900539175.1 uncultured Lachnospiraceae bacterium | reverse complement strand
TTCCGTACTGTTCCAGATATTTGTCATCAATACCTGCTTTTGCAGCGATCTCGGTGATTGGCTGCATTTCACATTCCTGAGCGATCTCAATGTCTGATTTGTACCCCATTTTAAAAATCTCCTTTCACTATTTCCGCGTAGTGGAAGAATTCTGTTTTACAGGCGGACCCCGTCTTTAAAAAAGCGGTGAGCGGAAACACACAGCTTTTATTTTTGTAATAAACTGACATGTCTGCCAGTGTACTGTCTCGTTCACTTTCAGCCAAATGACTTGCCTGAATTTCCATCTGCTACGTTGTCGTCAATCGACGTAGCCACCGCTACGCCTCATTCCTCCGCCTTGCAGGCTGAAAATCCATTCTGCGTCATTTTGCTGAAAGTGACGAGACAGCACACTAGGGCGGACATCACCATATATGAACGAAAAAAGGACAACATTTGTAAACGTTACAAACATTGCCCAGACGGTCGGCGATTGCAAATCCTGCTTCCCCTGTGGTTTTTCCACAAATCCGTCAGTAAACAGAATTCTTTTTCAATTGATGGCTTTATCTTAGCACAAATCACAGAATGAATCAATGGGAAAAGCAAAAACTAACAAAATTTAGATAGATTTAACAATGAAATTTAGAAAAAATTGTTGAAAACATAATGCTTTTGGAATTGGAAAAACAAAAAGTCTGCAGCAATCTGCAGATAACATGAGGTTAAAATACTTTTTGCCAACTATGATACATGGATTGCTTTGCAATCCTAAAAATATTCAAAATCCGCCCTGTTCGGGTTACTTTCTCATGCAAGCATGAAACGCATAACCTTTTGACCCTGGTATCATAATATGTTACAATAAATGCAACAAAAATGTAACAATTATACACTTTCTTTCTGATTGCAGAACTCTTATAATCTATAAGAGAGGATAGTACTGCACAATAAGGAAGGCAGTATTTGGGAGAGTTATAAGCAGTTACGATTATTTTAAGGGGTTGCCAATGAGAAAATATAATAATAGAAGAAAAAGATATATGTTTATAGCGGCTGCAGGGGTGTTGCTGCTGGCGGGCTGCGGACAGAAGGATAAAACAGAGATTGCGCTGATTACAGATGGTGGGACAATACAGGATCAGTCAGTGAATCAATCTGCGTGGGAGGGGGTTGAAAAATTTTCAAAAGAATTTGACAAAACCAGCGGCTATTATGAGCCGGGGGAGAGAAGCACCAGAGGCTATGAGGAGGCAATCAATCAGGCGTTGGAAGGTGGTGCGGAGGTCATTATTTGTCCGGGGAAGGTTTTCGAGACGGCAGTATATGATATGCAGAAAGAAGATCTGAGTGTGAAATTTCTGCTTCTGGACGGAGTGCCTCACGCCAAAGACAGTGACCGGGAAAAATTACGGGGGAATGCTCATGCTGTGCTGTTTTCCAGGGAACAAGCCGGTTTTCTGGCCGGTTATGCAGCAGTTTGGGAAGGGTATACGAATCTGGGCTTTCTGGGAGGGACGGAGGATGATGCCGCAATCCGCTATGGTTCCGGATTTGTTCAGGGTGCCAATGCTGCAGCATCAGAAAAAGGATTGAATCCAGATCAGGTGACGATTCGGTATCGATATCTTGGTACAACCGCTATTTCTCCGGCTGTGACGAAGGAAGTGGAAGCGTGGTATGACAGCGGCTGTCAGGTGATTTTCGGGTGTGATAATTCAATCTTAAACGCCATCGGAAAAGCGGCGGATGAGAAGGGAAAACTGGTAATCAGTGCAGAAAGCCGTCTGGAAGCATTTTCCGGGAGTGTGTTGACATATGTGGAGAATGCTTATGAAGATGTGGTTTATCAGATGCTGAAAAGTATTGAGGACGGCGAATACGCTGGCGGAGAGAAAGAAACTGTGGGCATAGAAAGTACCAGTGTCGGACTTGATATGACGCGGTCATCATTTCAGACATTTACCCTGGATCAGTATACCATGATCTGTAATAAGATAAAATCCGGGGAACTTGTTGTTGCAGAGAAAAATGTGACCAAAGATTTAGCAGGAAATAAGATTAGAAATGTAACGGTAATGATGGAAAACTAAGAGAGATACATTTATAGAATCAAAAATACAAAAGAGGGGTAAGGATTATGTTAAAGGAGAAATTACGTTCACAAGTACTTGGAGGATGCCTGCAGGATTTTAAAGATCATCTGTCCGGCAATTATAAGGGATTCTATATAACATTGAATGCCTGTGCAGGACGATATATATTCACAGTTAATGCATATTCTCCCAATGATGCCGGTAATCAACAATTGAATACATATTTGCAGCAGCAGAAGGAGCGTGTAAAGCAGATTCTGGATGTGCAGACTTATGCATACTGTGTGGTTCTGACAATAAAAATTCCGAATCTTGCGAAAAAGATTCCGACAGTTGTGAATGAATTGATGGATCCGGTGATTCACTATCTAATGAGTTACAATTATGTTTCCGGCTGCGAAAATTGCGGAAGTACCATAGAACATCTGGATTGTTACGAGATTAACGGCAGGCATCATTACTTGTGCGGAAACTGTACAAACGAGATTCATGCGGATCTAAAGGAAAATCAGCAGAACATACAGGCGCAGAAAAGTAATCTGATTCCGGGACTGATCGGTGCACTGCTTGGTTCGCTGATTGGATGTGTAGTCTGGATCTTAATCTATAAGTTAGGGTATATTGCCGGAATTGCAGGAGCCGTTACAGGCATCTGCGCGATGAAGGGCTATGAGATGTTTGGAAAACACCTGGATAAAAAGGGTGTGATCGGTTCTGTAATCGTGATGTTTGTTATGATTTATTTTGCTAACAGGATTGCCTGGACGTGGGAAGCCTATGATGTTTTGAAAGAGTATGGTGCAGGGTTTTTTGATGTGTACAGAGGATTGGGTGAGATTATTTCTGAGTCGGATTTGACGGCAAATTATTACGGAGATCTGGCTATCGGATACGTACTCACCATCGTATGTAGTTTCAGAGAAATCATGAATACCTTTCGGGCAAGCACAGGTAGTTTTACTATGAAAAAAGAAAAATAAAGTATTGACAATGCGTCTGGCTGATTCAGAAAATTGCGTTTGTTGATAGATTAAGGGAAGAGTGCATGAAGCTTTTGGGCTGATGCGCTCTCTTTTTGTGAAAAAGCAGTCTGGAAAATGTTAATAATGTCGCAGATTGTCCTATAAGTTTACAAATTTGTAAATATTCATAAATAATTTACAGTTTAATCGTTATAAATGGCTTGCATATTAATCCAGTTTATGTTAACATGAAAAAGGATTGAAGAATTATTTCGTAAATATTACAAAGAGATTAGGAATTTATTTTAGGGGATGATTGATAAAATGAAAAAAAGAATATTGGCAATGAGTCTGGCTGTTATACTTGGGTGCGGTCAGGTTATGGTGGTAAACGCAGATGCCATTGATGATGTGAAAAAGCAGAAAGCACAGACAAGCAGTCAATTAGAAGCAACCAAGAACAAGATTAATAATTTGGAAGATCAGAAAAATCAGTTGATGGGTGAAATTGACAGTCTTGATGCGAAATTGGTGCAGACTATCACTTCTATTAATGTATTGAAAGAAGAGATAGAGGTGAAGACGGTTGAGATTGAAGAAACAAAAGTACAGCTTGCAGCGGCAGAGGGAGAGCGTGATGAGCAGTACGATGCTATGAAGAAGAGGATTCAGTATCTGTATGAGAATGGTGGAAATATTTCTTGGGCAACAGTACTTTTGTCAGATGGAAATATCAGCGATTTATTGGAAAGTGTTAGCCGTACACAGGAGTTGTACGACTATGATAAGAAAGCTCTTGATGAATACATAACAATCGTACAACAAGTTACAGATTTGGGAAATCAACTCGAATCAGATAAATCTGAATTAGAAGGTATGAAATTGGAGCAGGAAGAGGAGCAGAGAAGTCTGGAAGGTATTCTGGAAGAGAAGAAAGCCACCTGCGCAGATTATGAAAATCAGATTGCGGCTGCAGAGCAAGTAGCATCGCAGTATCAGGAATTGATTCGTCAGCAAAATGCCAAAATTCAGGAGTTAGTTGAGGAACAGCGGAGACAGGAAGAAGAGGCAAGGCGTCGGGAAGCAGAGGCAGCAGCACAGCGTCAGGCGGAAGCAGAAAGACAGGCGGAAGCGGAAAGACAGGCAGCTCAACAAGCAAGTAATAGAAAGCCAAGTAATAACGGAAGTACTGGGAGCACTGCTAGTCAGACGACAGGGGGATCAAGCGGAGCTACATCGAAACCAAGTGAAAGTGTTTCAAAGCCAAGTGGGGATACATCTAAGCCAAGTGATAATACATCTAAGCCGAGTAAACCTTCATCTGGCGGAAGTGCCAGCGGGCAGGCTATTGTAGATTATGCATGTAATTTTATTGGTAATCCATATGTATATGGTGGAAATAGTTTAACAAATGGAATTGACTGTTCTGGATTTGTGCAGCAAGTGTACGCTCATTTTGGATATAGTCTTCCAAGAACGTCAGGTGCGTTGCAAGGTGTTGGACGCTCTGTATCTTATGCGGAAGCACAGCCAGGAGATATTATCTGTTATAGCGGTCATGTAGCTATTTATATGGGTGGTGGAAGTATCGTACATGCATCTAATAGTGCACCATATCCACAGGGAGGGATTAAGACCACTTCTAATGCCCAGTATAAGCCGATTCTTGCAGTTAGGAGAGTTGTATAATAAAGTGTATACATATAAAAAAGACGTAATCATTTAGATTGCGTTTTTTTTATGGAGTTTATACTATAATGGCAAATAAGGAATAAATCTTAAAAATGTTTCAGAGATAAATTGCTTTATGATTATTGGGTAGAAATAGAACTGCCATAAGGAAAAATTTCATTGAGGTAGCGTTATATATTAAACATTGTAAAATTACTTGTAAAACATAATTGAATGTGCATAATATATATTAAGCTATCATAAAGCAGTAATATTCTATAAAAAAGTTTTGTAATAGTTCATGAGATTCAAAGACAGTATATGTGTTTGTGCTTTCTGTAAAGGTAAAGATTATTTAAGAGTTTTTGATATTAATTTGTTTATGAAGAGAAAGGAGAGGTAGTTTAATGATAAAAAAAGGAATCTTAACTATTTTGACCGTAGGTCTTTTGCTTGTGAGCACTAAGTCTCTCAGTGTTCACGCATCCGGATATGCAGAGTGTGAAGTACCAGGCTGCATTCCTACTAATTTATATCTTGCTGGGAATGATGGAAGTATTAGTGAAAATCCACTTGGGTATTCTACGATAATAGATGTTGGTTCCAAGGGGGAATTAAATTCTTATGTTTTTAGCTGGAGTGAGCATATAATTAGTGTGTGCGAACATGGTACTTATGCATTTCCGTGTCACATAGGACTGTTATCTAATTATGATCCGAATTGCATTGGGCTACCTCAGATTGTAACGGTCAATCATCATAATGCAAAATTACAAATTAAGGTTGTAAATTGTCTTTTACCAATAGATTTTTTGGATGTAAATAGTGAAGATTGGTATTATGATTCTGTCGGTTACATACAGAGACGAGGAATTATGACAGGTTTGGATGAAACACATTTTGGACCTGCAGAACCATTACATAGAGAGCAGTTTGCAGTTGCTTTGTATCGTATGGCTGGTGAACCTTACGTTGAAGGTGATAATATTTTTAAGGATGTTGACGAGAATTCTTGGTATGGGGCAGCTGTATGTTGGGCAAATCAAACTGGAATTATTACAGGATATGGAGATACAGGTCTTTTTGGAATTGGAGATTTGGTTACCAGAGAGCAGGCTGCAACAATGTTATTCCGTTTTGCAAATTATAAAGGGTATGATACTAGCCAAAGGCAATCATTGAATATTTTCCCAGATGGCAATGCTGTGGCTGAGTTTGCTCGGACGAGTATGGAGTGGGCAATTGGCGCAAATATAATCTCGGGAGATCAGGGATGTATAAATCCACAAAGTTCTCTTAGCAGGGCGCAGATGGCAACGGTCTTGACAAGATTTATGAAAATGTATATAAATTGATAAAAAACTATTAAGAGAATATGTGATATAAAAATTGAATATGACTGCAATTGATAGCTTACCGGGGTTGACACTCAGCTAAATATCTTTAGCAAGTGTGTCAACCCTATATTTATAGAACACGAAAAATTAGAGAAATCGGACATTTTTTTCTATGTTCTTTCTACAAAAAAAATGATAGTGTAACATTATAAACGTCGTAAGAAGGAAAGGAGAAAATGTTTTGAGAAATCGAAATTGGAAAAAGGTAGTAGCTGGTCTTTTATCAGCAGTCATGGTTGTTCCAGGTGGAGTCATGACTACATCAGCAGAGACAACGGATCTGGGGGGATCCTCTGACACTGCATTTGACCAAACTTATTATCTGTCAAATGGTGGTTTTGATCTGGTAATTGATGAAAATAATAATCAGGGAATGGGAGTTGGGAACAATTCGATTGCCTGGGGCCGTGAAGAAAAAGCGGATCACTGGTGGGCGATCAAAGAGGTGGAAGACGGAGAATATCAGTTGCTGAATGCAAACAGTTTTCTGGTACTCGGACCAAATGGAAGTGAAGCCCTTCAGCAGCAGGCTGCAACGGGTGCGGACAATCAGCTGTGGACACTGGAAGCCGTGGACGGAACGGAGGACGCTTACCGTATTAAGAACGTGGAGAGTGGTCTTTGTGTAACAAGAGGAGATACTGTACTTTACGGTGCAGGCAGAAATGTGGTGCAGACTGCAGAAGATCTTAGCAATGATGCGCAGGTTTGGAGTCTGGAGGCATCAGGAAATTATGTGATTCAGGCTTCCGCAGAGAATGCTACAATTACACCGGAGACTGCAAGAACAAAAGCAGGCGGATCTCAGGAATTTACAGTAACTGCAAATAAAGGGGCCCAGTTAAAAGCGATCACTGTAAATGGAGAGGGTCTTGCGTTCACAGCAGACAGCGAAGGCAAAGTAACCTTTACGTTGGAAAATATTACTTCTAATCAGTATGTAACTGTTACAGCGTTAGAAGTGGATACCACACAGTACTCTGTATTCAATAAAGCAAATAATGTGTTGCTTGGTGTCTGGCAGGGATCTGCTGCGGATAACGCTTATGTTGTAAAATGGACAGACTCAGGTTCTATGGATCAGAGATGGTATAAAGTTGCAACTGAAGCTGCAAATGAAATAAAATTGAAAAATGCAAAATCTGATAAAATGATGGAAGCTTCCGGAACCCGTGTTGTTCAGAATATGGACGCAGATACGGATGCGCAGGTTTGGGTAGTGGAAGATACGGATGCAGATGGATACAGCAGACTGAAAAATAAAGAGACAGGCAAGTATCTAAGTCTGAACAGTAATTCTGCACCATATGCACAGGAAATCGATGAGTATTATGTAGAGCTGACGGAAAAGGCAGACGATGGAAAGCAGTTCTGGAATTTTGCAGATGCCAGAGCGGACATGCCGAAAGAAGGCGATGACTGGATCGTCAGTGTTCCGACAAATAATTACATCGGAAGAAACCAGTGTCTGTCTCCGAGAATTGTGGAAGGACTGGACGGAACACTGTACTGTACATTTGAAAGCGGTCTGCCCTCAGAAGCAGCAAATGGCGAGTATGTATTCCCGATCTACGAAAGTAAAGACAAAGGTAAGACATGGGATAAGGTAGGAGAAATTGTAAACGATGACAGCGTACATCCGGATGAGTGGTTTACAGTAACCTATAAAAATGGAATTCCGGACAGCGCAGTTGAGGCAGAAGAGGGAACAGAGGGAGCAATCCGTCATCCATGGAGTATGCATAACTGCCCGCAGTTGTTTGTATTGCCGGAAGATATGGGAACCTTAAAGGCAGGAACTCTGCTTTGCGCAGGAGATGCTGTAACAATTGAAGAGAATCCGTCTCAGGTATCTGATGCAGGTTACGGCGGATTATGGAAAACTTCCCTCGATCTGTATTATAGTACAGACGGAGGAAGAAACTGGACTTATTTAAGCACAATTGCAGAAGGCGGACGTAACATCATGGGATATGATCCGGTATGGGAGCCATTCTTCGTATTCTATGATCATCAACTGATCTGCTACTATTCAGATGAAAGAGTACCGGCAAACGGACAGAAACTGGTTTACCAGATTACAACAGACGGTAAAAACTGGGGTGATTTAGTAGATGTTGTTTCATTCACTGCCACAAATGTACACGCAAGACCTGGTATGCCGGTCGTAACACAGTTGGAAAACGGAAAATGGATGATGGTATACGAAGGTGTTGGAACCAGTAATCCGATCAAGAGTTTCTATAAGATTGCAGATGATCCATATAACTGGAATCCTTCCGATCCGGGACAGGTACTTCCTGGTATCAATGGTACATACGGCGGTTCTCCTTACGTATACACCCTTCAGGATGGGCGTGTAATTGCGGGAACAGGTTCACTTTCTGAGATCTTTATCAACACACAGAATGACGGAACCGGGGCATGGATTCCTTATGAAACCGGAGCGATTGCAGGATACAACAGATGTTATCTGCAGTTATCAACCGGAGAACTTTTGATCAACGGAAGCAAGGGATTTGATAAACAGGATAATTACATTTACGTAAAATCTCTGGATGTAGAGAAAGATCTGGTTTCCGATAAAGGCGTTGACAGTGCTGTATTTGTTACAAACAAAGAAAACAGCGAAGTAGCAGCTGTATGGGAGGGTTCCACAGCGAGCGGAGCATCGGTAGTATCCTGGGCAAATGTAGGTTCCCTGGATCAGATGTGGATTCCGGTAGCGAAGGATAACAAGACCTACGTAATGAAGAACCTCAATTCTGAAAAATCGCTGGCAGCAGCAGAGAATGGTACGATTACCCAGAAAGATGCAGATGATGCGGACGCGGCACAGCTTTGGACGATGGAAGCAGTAGAAGGTGAAGAAGGATTTTATGCACTGAAGAATGTTAAGACCGGTCAGTATCTGAGTATCACCGGCAATGGTACAGCACTTGGCCTGTCAGAGGAAATTACCGGAGCAAAGCAGACCTGGTCCTTTAAGCAGGTGACTACCAACGGAACACCATTTATACCAGAAACCGAGGAACCGGTAAAAGTACTTCCATTTGACGATGTAAAAGAGGGTGATTGGTATTATGACAGTGTTGCATATGTCTATGATGCAGGAATCATGACTGGATTAAGGGAAAGAGTCTTTGGTCCGGCAGATGCATTAAACCGTGCACAGTTTGCAGTAGTTTTGTATCGTATGGAAAATGAGCCGGAAGTAGCATTTGACGCGGAAGCATTTGTTGATGTTGCAGAGGATACATTCTATTCAAAAGCAGTCATGTGGGCGAATGAGAGTGGTATCATGACCGGTTATGGAAACAGTGAAAAGTTCGGACCGTCAGATAAAATTACTCGTGAGCAGATGGCAACTGCAATGTGCAGATATGCAGTTTACAAAAATTACGACAATGATAAAACAGTGGAGCTGACACAGTTTAAGGATGCAGAGCAAGTGAGTGAATTCGCGGCAGATGCGATGAAATGGTGTGTTGCAAACGGAATTATCAAGGGCACACAAGATCAGTGCCTGGAGCCGCAGGAAGACGTACTGCGCGCGCAGTGTGCAGCTATTATTGAAAGATTTTTGAAAAATTTCAAATAAAATGATACAAGCGTCAAAAAGTTATGCTTTTCATGCTTGCATGAAAAAGCATAACTTTGGAACGCGAAAAACACCGAAAAGTAGCCATTTTTCGTAGAAAAATGAGTGAATTTGAGGTGTTTTAGGATTGCGGGAGCATGAAATGCGGAGCAATCCGTGTATCATAAGCGTCAAAATACTTTTTGACGCTCTCATCATAAAATAAGAAGGCTGAAAAGCAAAAAGAATGTCCCTCAGAATAAAAGAGTTCTGGGGGACGTTTCTTTTTGAATGAGGAGTGTATTTTTATTTGAGAAAAAGATGAATCAATTTTTCGTAAAACGGTTTATAGGGTTGATATCTCATGGGCAGATCCAGCCAGGTTTTTTTATCTACAATGCTTTTGAAATGAGAAAAGGTCTGAAAGCCCTCTTTGCCATGGTAGGCCCCCATTCCGCTTTCGCCAAATCCGCCAAATCCCATTTCGCTGGTGGCGAGATGTATGATCGTATCATTGATGCAGCCACCGCCGAAGCCGCATGTTGCGGTTACCTTACGGGCAGTCTTTTTATCCTTTGTAAACAAATAGAGAGCCAGAGGATGGGGCATGGAATTAATTTTTTGGATTGCCTCATCCATCGAAGCGTAGGTAAGAACCGGAAGCAGCGGCCCGAAGATTTCTTCCTGCATAATGGGGTCGCCAAACGTAACATGTTTTAGAACTGTAGGTTCGATCTTCAAAGCTTGGGGATCAGCATTCCCGCCGTATACCACCTTGTGGTTATCCAACAGACCTGTCAATCGCCGGAAGTGCTTTTCGTTGATGATTTTGCCGTAATTGTCGTTTTGGAGGGGAGTGCCGCCAAATTGTAAGTGAATTTGCCGTTTGATTTCTTCAATCAGCGGTGTTTGGATGCTGCTGTCACAGTAAATGTAGTCGGGGGCCACGCAGGTCTGACCACAGTTGAGGAATTTTCCGAATACAATTCGTTTTGCGGCCAGTTTCAGATCCGCAGTGTTGTCTACCAGACAGGGACTTTTTCCGCCAAGTTCCAAAGTGACGGGAGTCAGGTGGGCGGAAGCATGACGCATGACTTCCTTTCCGACTGTCTGACTTCCGGTAAAAAAGATATAATCAAAGTGTTCGTTTAAAAGGCAGGTATTTTCGGCACGTCCTCCGGTAACGACGGAAACGTAGTCCAAAGGGAAACATTCACTTATGATTTTGCTGATAATTTCGCTTGTACAGGGGGAATAAGCGCTGGGTTTTAAGATGACGGTATTTCCGGCAGCAAGCGCATCCACCAGTGGATCAAGGGTCAGTAAAAATGGATAATTCCAAGGGCTCATAATCAGAACAACGCCGTAAGGCGAGGGCTTTTTAAAGCTTCTGGAATGAAATTGTGCAAGGGGTGTATGGACGGTTTTTTCTTTCGTGAAGGAACGGATATGCTTTTGCATATAGCTGATTTCACTTAGCACTAACCCTGTCTCGCACATGTAACCTTCAAAATTGCTTTTTCCCAGATCCTGTTTGAGGGCGGCATGTATGTCAGATTCATATTTTAAGATGCAGGATTTTAAATTTTTCAGAGCCTGAATCCGAAAGGCAACTTCCAGTGTGGCTCCAGTAAGAAAAAAGTCCCGTTGTTTTTCTACGATTTTTTTGATTTCCTGTTCAGTCATAAGTTGTACCAGACCTTTCAAAATTCCATCAGAAGATGATAAAACTTCTCCAATTCTTTTGCATCCATCAACACCGGAACCGGATAGAGGGGATTTGCCTCTTTATCTGCGTAATGGGCAAGTTTCGGGATGTCTTCTTCCCGGATTTCTTTGATGGTATCACCGATTCCAAAGCGTTTTTTCATATCTTTAATTGCATCAATGAATTTTTGTGCGGCTTCTTCGTGGGAATCCTCTTTGAATGCGATGTTGGCTTCCACAGCAAGAGCATGCAGTTTTTTGTGAATACATTTGCCGTAAGATTCCAGGACAAATGGAAGGAGAATGGCATTGGCAAGACCATGGGGAACGTTATATTCTCCGCCCAGTGAATGTGCCACAGCGTGTACATATCCAACATAGGATTTGGTAAATGCACAGCCTGCGTAAAAGGATGCTTTCAGCATATTCCGCCTTGCGTCCAGGTTGCTGCCATCCTGATAAGCGGTATCCAGATTTTCAAATATAAGTTTTACGGCCAGCAGGGCATTTTTTCTGGTATCAGGTGTGGTGGAGTTTCCGATATAAGCCTCCACCGCATGAGTCAGGGCGTCCATGCCGGTTGCAGCAGTAATAGATGGAGGCAGGCTCAAAGTCACCTTTGGGTCAAGCACGGCATATCTTGGAATCAGTGGAAAATCGTTGATTGCATATTTGTGTCTGGTTTCAGCGTCGGTAATGACTGCTGCAAGGGTCGTTTCACTTCCGGTTCCGGCAGTTGTGGGTATGGCGATCAAAAGGGGAAGTTTTTTGTGTACCTTCAGAATTCCCTTCATTTTTGCCAGTGACTGTTTTGGCTTTGCAATCCGTGCGCCGACGGCCTTTGCACAGTCCATACTGGAGCCACCGCCGAAGCCGATGATTGCCTGACATTCATTGGTAAGGTAGAGATCAATCGCTTCATCCACATTGGCTGTGGTTGGATTTGCAACGGTTTTGTCATAGATGAAATAAAGAACTCCATTATTTTCCAATGCCTGTTCCAACCGTTTTGTAAGTCCCAGCTTTTGAATGCCGGTGTCTGTGATAATCAGCACGCGAGTACATTTGTGTTTCTTTAAAATATCCGGCAGTGCCTTTACACTGCCTGCAATTTTCGGTTTTCGGTAAGGAAGAAAAGGCAGTGCAAACTTGAATGCGGATTGAAAAGTCCGACAATATATTTTTTTCATGCGGTTCATTTGCAGATAGATCCTTTCGATAGTTATTCAAGGGTAATTATAAAATTTCTCAAAGATTTATTATAGCAATAAACAAGAATATGGTCAATTAAGCGAAAGGAGTCAGGGTGTTTTTCTTCGATAGATCCGGTAGGAGATAATTGCTGATGCGAACTCCGTAATCCAGAATGCGTGCCATACTCCTGTTGCGCCTGTCAGGCGGCTGAGCAGGAATGCGGCGGGGATGAGAATAATAAGATACCGGCATAGTGAGATGATCAGGGATGGCATACCCATACCCAGTCCTTCCAGTGCCCCGGAGGAAACTACGGATACGGAGGATACTACAAATCCGGCACTTATGATACGCAGGGCGAGAGCCCCAATCCGGACAGTTTCTTTGTTATCAGTAAATAAAAGTATGAGCTGATGCGGAAAAATCAGACACAGTCCGGTTCCTGCTGCCATGATGGTTATGGTTAGCAGCATGGTGGTGGAATAAATCTTCCGCACTCTTTTATATTCTCCGGCGCCGTAATTATAGCCGATCAATGGGCGGATGCCCTGAATGATGCCATTGGAAGACAGGTAAAGGAATGTTTGCAGCTTATAATAGATTCCCAGAACGAGCACATAGGACTGGGAATAGGCGGATAAAATGGCATTTAGAGCTGAAATCAGCACGGAGGGCAGAGCAAGGTTTAAGGTTGCCGGAATTCCGATCGCGTATAACTTTCCCATCAGTTTCCAGTCCCAGCAAAACGCTTTGATATGAATTTTCGCCGGAATGGGACGTAAAAAGTAAAAAAAGAGGTATGCAGTCAGGGTCAGAACCTGCCCGATTCCTGTGGCGAGCGCTGCACCTTCTATCCCCATCTCCGGCGCAGGTCCCAATCCAAAAATGAGAACCGGGTCCAGAATAATATTTGCAATACAGCCAATCATCATGCAGATCATGGAAACCGTCATTTTTCCCACGGACTGAAATAGTTTTTCAAAGAAAAGACCCAGTGCAATGATACTGGAAAAACGGAATACAATTTTGGAATATTGCAGTCCGAGTGAAATAATCTCTGCGTCGGACGTAAATGCCTCTAAAAAAAATGGCATAACAGCGATGGAGACAATCATCAGCAGGATTCCGTGCAGAATGCTCAAAAGCATTCCCTGGGTTGCTGCTGCATTCGCTCCTTTGTGATCCTGAGCGCCCAGATAGATGGAAATCACTGCATTGATTCCGATGGCAAAACCGATTGTGACTGCATTGATCAGATTTTGAAGGGGATAGACAAGAGACAGGGATGTCATCGCCTGTTCGCTGATTTTGGAGACAAAAAGGCTGTCGATAATGTTATATAGAGAATTCACCGTCATGGACAGGATCATGGGCAGTGACATGGATAATACCAACTGTAAAACAGGTTTTTCTTTCATATATATTTGGTTCATTTTCAAAACTCCTTTTTACATTTTTATATATAAAAAAGCCATACAATTATATGAAAAATAATTGTATGGCGAAAATAGATATCATCTAGAAAAATCCATAGCCTTTACAGGTTTTAGAAAATTATTATAGTGCAGAAGAAGGGAGATTGTCAATAAATATGAGCTGATTTATCAATAAATTTTAATTCGTGAAGGAGGTTTTTGTATAAGTGAAAATTCAGAAATAACTTGACAATTTCATAAAATATTTTATAATAAAATTAGTAACTATTATTAAAATATAAAAAGGAGGCAGGAAATGAAAGAATTAAAGGGAACGAAGACAGAAGCGAATTTAAGGACAGCATTTGCGGGGGAATCAGAAGCCAGAAATAAGTATACTTATTTTGCAAGTAAAGCAAAGAAGGACGGCTATGTGCAGATTGCAGCCATTTTTGAGGAGACGGCATCCAATGAGAAGGAACATGCCAAAATGTGGTATAAACTTTTAAATGGAGGTGCAATCGGCTCAACGGTTGACAATCTTGCTGAGGCTGCAAACGGAGAGAATTACGAGTGGACAGATATGTATGCAGGTTTTGCAAAGGAAGCAAAAGAAGAAGGTTTTGATGAAATTGCATTTTTGTTTGAAGAAGTAGCAAAGATTGAGAAAGAGCATGAGGAAAGATATCGGAAATTGTTGGCCAATATTCAGGGTGATCTCGTTTTTTCACGTGACGGGGATGTAATCTGGCAGTGTTCAAATTGCGGACATATTTGTGTTGGAAAGAAGGCTCCGGAAGTCTGTCCTGTATGTGCGCATCCGCAGAGCTATTTCCAGATAAAAGCAGAGAACTACTAAAGAGTTTCATGAATGGTAATGTCTGTTGATTATACAAAAGCTGTTCGAAGAGTCAGTGTAAAAATGACAGAATTGCAAAAAAAGAGGTGTTGTAAAATCAGGTATTTTGCAGCGCCTTTTTTGTTATAAAAAGAGAGGAATCATTTTAAACGTGCTTTCATACTGCCTGATGCATATTATAAAACAAATATGAGAAAGGATTGTCAGCATGTATTTTATATTTGGAATTCTACTGATAGTAGGGATCGTTTGTTGTTTTTTTCTGCATTACAGGAAAAAAAGGGTGATCCGAAGAATTTGTAAAATGTCTTTTTGTGAAAAGTATTGTAAGTTGAATGAGTTGATACATCCCTGGGGATTTTCTTATCTGCCGTCGCAGGATATCTTTACATCTGAGTTGGATGCATGGCAGCGGAAGTTTGGATATCATTCTCTCTTTGATCAGAGTGCGCCCCATTTTAATATGGTTTTTGACTGTGAACCGATTTACTTTAATTATCAGGGGCGGACCTGGAGGATTGAGTTCTGGAAGGGACAGTATGGAATCAACACAGGAGGAGAGATTGGAGTTTACTGTGCGGACTCCATAGTGGCACCCGAGCAGTATGCAGATGCCCATTTTCACAGTGTGGAGGATAGTCAGCTGCTCTGCCTTGAGATGGAGTTGTATGAGAAGGGATGCAGGTTGTTTCAGATCCGGGAGAGACACTGGTGGCTTACAGGTTTTTGTATGGGAAGATACAGTGAACCGGGAAATCTTGAGATGCGGGTTTCCGTTACCTGTCTCGACCAGGAAATGCTTTGCGGATTTGTAGGGGGATTGTTGACTCGGGGATATAACAGATGTGAATTGGATATCTGTGAAAATACGGTGGCATTTACATTTTCCGTGCCGCGCAGTAAACAACCGACAGGAAGGAGCGGCTGCCGTGCCGGATGGTCACAGTGGAAGAATCGTCTGTTCTGCCGGATTTATTGCAAAATTACAGATGTTTTTACTTGTACCTTAGATCGGCTTTTGTATCTTTATTTTATGGTGCCGTTTGCATTTCGCCGTTTGCTCTGTTTCCGAAAAAATAGAAAGCAAAAAAAACACCGGAAAGGAAGTATGTGTGTATGAGTTCCGGTAAAAGGATCACAAAAGCTTTCGAGGAGGCTTTAAGGCTGCCGCTTGATAAGAATACGAAAATAATTTTGTTAAGTGACTGTCATCGCGGAGTGGGCAATACAAATGATAATTTTCTCAAAAATGAATTTTTGTATCTTGCAGCTTTAGAACATTATTTTCAGAAAGGATTTACTTACATTGAACTGGGGGATGGGGATGAATTGTGGGAAAATCGTTCCATCAGGCAGATTAAGGAGGTTCATAAACAGAGCTTTCAGATGTTAGCCCGGTATTATGGAAAGGGGAGAATGTATTCCCTGTATGGAAACCATGATATGGTAAAGCGAGAACCTCGTTTCGCCAGAAAACATTTTTGTTCTTACTATTGTGATCGGCAGATGCAGGAAATCCCGCTATGTCCGAAGGTGAATTTTTATTCAGGGATCATACTTGAGGATCAGGAGAAGAAAAGAGATATTTATCTGACCCACGGACATCAGGCAGACCCTCTGAACAGTACGTTCTGGAAACTTTCCAGATTTCTGGTGCGTTATGTGTGGAAGCCGCTGGAAAAAGTAGGGGTTTCCGATCCCACAAGTGCGGCAAAAAATAATACAAAAAAGAAAAAGTCAGAGAAACTGTTAGCGGAATGGGCAGAGCAGAAAGGTCATTTATTGATTTCCGGGCATACCCATCATCCGATGATCGGAACAAAAGAATCCCCTTACTTTAATACCGGAAGCTGTATACATCCGGGAGGCATTACAGGGATTGAGATTGAAAACAGATGCATGACATTGGTAAAATGGAGTTTGTCTACAAGGGAAGATATGACGCTTTATGCAGCGCGCGGGAGCCTGAGTGAGAAAATCTGTATTGATGAATATGGAGTGTGAAACACATAACTTTTGAAAAGATTGCTGAATTTGTTGGTCTTTCTGTTGAGAAAGTTAAAAAATAAAAACAGGAAATAAATTTTCATATTATTGACAAAGGTATTTATTAAGACTATAATGTATTCTGTGAGTAAAACAGAGTATGTTTTGCAGAGCGAATTATTGATTGAGTTAGAAGCTCAAATTTTATAAGTTGATTACTTTATAATCATTGCTAAGGCAAGTCATCTTGTGAAACGGTCAATAAGAGTAGCAGATAGTTTGCAGATATTACTCTGAATTATTTTTTGAAATATAAATTTCTGTGACGTTAGTAGAGCAAGTGGAATTGTCCGCTTGCTCTTTTTGAGTTGAGGGGGAATACGAAGGTGAATTTAGAGGAACAAAGATCGGCTCCGATCTATGAGGCGTTGGAACGCTTCCGGAAGATGCGGGTAGTGCCGTTTGATGTCCCCGGACATAAGAGGGGACGTGGGAATCCTGAATTGATAAGTCTGCTTGGGGAGAAATGTGTAGGGCTGGACGTGAATTCCATGAAGCCGCTGGACAATCTGGGACATCCGGTATCTGTGATACGCAGAGCGGAGGAACTGACTGCGGACGCTTTTGGAGCCGCACATGCTTTTTTGATGGTAAATGGAACCACGAGCTCCGTACAGAGCATGATACTATCTGTCTGTAAAGCCGGAGATAAGATTATTCTGCCGAGAAATGTACATAAAAGTGTCATCAACGCACTGGTACTTTGCGGGGGCATTCCAGTGTATGTGGAGGCGAAGGTGAATCCGGAGATCGGGATTGCCATGGGAGTTGAAGTGGAAGAGATGCGTAGGGTAATGGATGAGAATCCGGACGCAGCCGCAGTTTTCATCAATAATCCTACGTATTACGGCATTTGCTCCAATATCCGGGAAATTGCCGGAATGGCTCATGAACGTGGAATGAAGGTATTGGCGGACGAAGCTCACGGAACACACCTGTATTTCGGTGAGAATCTTCCAGTGTCGGGAATTGCCGCAGGCGCAGATCTGGCGGCGGTTTCCATGCATAAATCAGGCGGCAGTCTGACGCAAAGCTCTGTCTTACTGTGCGGACCGGATACGGATCCGGAGTATGTCCGTCAGATTATCAATCTGACACAGACAACCAGCGCTTCCTACCTGCTTCTTTCAAGTCTGGATATTTCCAGAAGAAATCTGGCGCTGAGAGGAAGGGAATCATTTAAAAAGGTAACGCAGATGGCGGAATACGCCAGAAGTGAAATTAATTCTATCGGCGGCTATTATGCCTATGGAAAAGAGCTGATCAATGGAGACAGTGTATTTGATTACGATGTTACGAAGCTTTCCATCTATACCCAGGGAATCGGATTGACAGGCATTGAGGTCTACGACCTTTTGCGTGACGAATATGACATTCAGATTGAATTTGGAGATATCGGCAATATATTGGCTTATATTTCCATCGGAGACAGGATTCAGGACATTGAGCGGCTGGTAGGTGCACTGGAAGATATTAAGCATCGGTATGAGAGGGATTCCAGCAGTCTTTACTGCGGGGATTTTATACAGCCGGAGCAGGTGATGACACCGCAGGACGCATTTTATGCAAGGAAGAAACAGCTTCCGATCCGTGAGACGGCGGGAGCAGTCTGCGCGGAGCTTGTGATGTGTTATCCGCCGGGAATCCCGATTCTGACGCCGGGAGAACGGATTACAGGGGAGATTATAGCATATATTTTGTATGCAAAGGAAAAGGGATGCTCTGTGCAGGGAACGATGGATCCGGCGGTTGAGTATCTGAATGTGATCGTGTAGGAGGTAAATTATGGATATCTGGTTTTCTCAGATGGATACGGAAAATGTTAAGACCAGTATACGGGTGGACAAACAATTGTTCAGCGCCGCCAGTGAATATCAGCGGATTGATGTTTTTGAGTCCAAAGAATTTGGAAAAATGATTGTTCTGGACGGTGAGATTATTTTTTCAGAGGCGGATGAATTTATATACAATGAGATGGTGGTACACGTACCGATGGCCGTCCATCCGAAGGTGAGAAATGTTCTGATCATTGGAGGAGGAGACGGCGGAGTGGCAAGAACCTGTATTGAATATCCGGAAATTGAGTCGATTGATGTGGTGGAACCGGATGAGTTATTTGTCAAAGTCAGCCGTGAATTCTTCCCTGAGACAGCGAAAGGTTTTGACGATGCAAGAGTCAGAGTCATCAATGCGGACGGATTGCGCTTTCTTAGAGGATGTGAGAATCAATATGACTTGATTATCAATGATTCTACAGATCCTTTCGGACATACAGAAGGGTTGTTTACCAGAGAATTTTATGGAAAATGTTACCGCGCGCTGAAGGATGATGGTATTATGGTTTATCAGCATGGAAGTCCGTTCTATGATGAAGATGAGGTGGCTTTCCGGGCCATGCATCGGAAGGTGTACCGGAGTTTTCCGATCAGCCGTGTTTATCAGGCAAGTATTCCGACCTGCCCTGCCGGTTACTGGATGTTTGGATTTGCTTCCAAGAAATACCACCCTGTTACAGATTTTGATCCGGAGAGATGGAACCGAAGAGGCATCAAGACGTGGTATTATACAACGAATTTACATCGTGGGGCGTTCATGCTGCCGAAATATATTGAAGATTTATTAAAAGAGGAGGAAAATATACAATGAGCAGGTTAATGATTATCGGATGCGGCGGAGTGGCTTCCGTGGCTATTCATAAATGCTGTCAGAACAGTGAAATTTTTGAGGAAATTATGATTGCGAGCCGTACGGTGTCCAAGTGTGATGCACTGAAAGAAAAACTTCAGCCAACGACCAGAACAAAGATTACCACGGCACAGGTGGATGCGGACCATGTGGAGGAACTGACAGCACTGATCCGTTCCTATCAGCCGGATGCGGTACTGAATGTGGCATTGCCATATCAGGATCTGACAATTATGGATGCGTGTCTTGCCGCAGGTGTCCACTATATTGATACGGCTAACTACGAGGCTGAAAATACAGATGATCCAAAGTGGCGTGCCGTTTATGAGGAACGCTGCAGGCGTCTGGGCTTTTCCGCATATTTTGATTATTCCTGGCAGTGGGCATATCAGGAGCGTTATGAGAAAGCGGGTCTGACGGCGCTTCTCGGAACCGGTTTTGATCCGGGTGTTACCAGTGTGTTTACTGCTTATGCGCAGAAGCATTATTTTGACGAGATTCACACGATTGATATTCTGGACTGCAACGGCGGAGATCACGGATATCCGTTTGCCACCAACTTTAATCCGGAGATCAATCTGAGGGAGGTATCTGCTCCCGGTTCCTACTGGGAAGACGGCAAATGGGTAGAAATCCCGCCGATGAGTATAAAGAGAGAATACAATTTTGCAGGCGTGGGCAAAAAGGATATGTATCTGCTTCATCATGAGGAGATTGAAGCACTGGCAAAGAATATTCCGGGAGTGAAGAGAATCCGCTTTTTCATGACCTTTGGACAAAGTTATCTGACACATATGAAATGTCTGGAAAATGTCGGGCTGCTTTCCACAACTCCTGTTGCATTTCAGGGACAGTCCATTGTGCCGATACAGTTTTTAAAGGCGTTGCTTCCCGATCCGGCATCTCTGGGACCGAGAACAGTGGGGAAAACAAATATCGGCTGTATCTTCACCGGAATCAAGGACGGAAAGGAAAAGAGTATTTATATCTATAATGTATGTGATCACCAGGAGTGCTACCGTGAGGTGGAATCTCAGGCGATTTCCTACACCACAGGAGTGCCGGCAATGATCGGGGCGATGCTGGTGGTTTCAGGGATCTGGAAGAAACCAGGTGTGTTTACTACAGATGAATTCGATCCGGATCCCTATATGGAAGCGCTGAACCGCTTTGGACTTCCGTGGGTGGTTGAGGAAAATCCGGTACTGGTAGATTAGAGTGTACTTGAAAAGTGACAGGATAAATAGTATGAAGATAAGTGAAATTCCTACGCCGGCTTATGTGCTGGATGAAGAAAAATTAACACGTAATCTGGAAATCCTGAAGAGCGTTCAGGAACGGACCGGATGCAAGATTCTGCTGGCGCAGAAAGCCTTCTCCATGTTCTGTGAATATCCGCTGATCGGACGTTATCTGAAGGGAACAACCGCCAGCGGTCTCTATGAGGCAAAACTGGGCCGGGAAGAGATGGGAAAAGAGAATCATATTTTTGCGCCTGCTTATAAGGAGACGGAGATTGATGAGATTGCCGGGATTTGTGATCATGTGATTTTTAATTCTTTTTCTCAGCTTCGAAAATATAAAGATCGTTGTCTGGGAAAGGCGGGCATCGGCCTTAGAATCAATCCGGAATGCTCCACACAGGGAGATCATGCGATTTATGATCCCTGCGCCCCAGGTTCCAGACTGGGAATCATAGCCCGGAATTTTACCCGGGAAGTTGAGGCAGATCCACAGATTTTAGATGGCGTTGAGGGACTCCACTTTCATACGCTTTGCGAACAAAATGCAGATGATCTGGAGAAAACGCTGTCAGCAGTTGAAGAAAAATTTGGAGTATACTTAAAACAGATGAAATGGCTGAATATGGGCGGGGGTCATCACATTACAAGAGAAGATTATGATATAGAACGGCTGATTACGTGCATCTGCCATATGAAAGAAACCTATGGTCTGGAAATATATCTGGAACCAGGAGAGGCTGTGGCGCTGAATGCAGGCTACCTTGTGACGGAGGTCATGGATCTTGTTGAAAATGGAATACAGACCTTGATTCTGGATACCTCTGCTGCCTGCCATATGCCGGATGTGCTGGAGATGCCGTACCGGCCGCCGCTTATGGATAGTGGAATGCCGGGGGAAAAAGAATATACCTACCGCCTTTCCTCATGTACTTGTCTGGCAGGGGATGTGATCGGGGATTATTCTTTTGACAGAGAGCTTCTGCCCGGAGACAGGCTGTATTTTCAGGATATGGCCATTTATTCCATGGTAAAAAACAATACCTTTAATGGAATCGGACTTCCGGCAGTGGTAGTTATGGACAAAAAAGGAGAGTGCCGGATCATAAAACAGTTTGGTTATACAGATTTTAAAGAGAGGTTATCCTGATAAGATGGAGCAAAGGAAAATGATACCTGCCCGGGAGGGTTATCGTATGCCCGGGGAATATGAACCCCATCGCGGCTGTGTCATGATCTGGCCGGTGCGCCCGGGATCCTGGCCTTATGGGGCAAAGGAGGCGCAGCAGACGTTTGCTGTCATCGCCAGAGCGATTGCAGAGAGTGAAACCGTCTGGATGCTGGCAGGGGAAGAATATTCGGAAGAGGTCCGCAAGATATTCTCAAAAGACCAGAATATCCGGGTACTGGAAATCGAGACAGACGATGCGTGGGCGAGAGATGTGGGACCTACCTGTGTGATCAATGAAGCAGGAACAGTCAGAGGCATTGACTGGCAGTTTAATGCCTGGGGCGGAGCCTATGACGGTCTGTACGCGAACTGGGAAAAGGACAACCTTGCCGCTTCCCGGATCTGTGAAGCACTTAAGATGGATTGTTATGACGCACAGCAGTTTGTGCTGGAAGGCGGTTCTATCCATTCGGACGGGGAGGGAACGCTGCTGGTTACGGAAGCATGTCTTTTAAGTAAGGGACGGAATCCTCTTTTGAAGAAAGGCCAAATCGAAGAAACATTGAAGCAATATCTCGGTGCAGAGAAGGTAATCTGGCTTCCAAGGGGGATTTATCAGGACGAGACGAATGAGCATGTGGATAATGTCTGTGCATTTGTACGGCCGGGAGAGGTAGTTCTGGCATGGACGGATGACAGGAATGATCCGCAGTGGGAGTTGAGTCAGGCTTCGCTGGAGGTTCTGAAAAAAGAGACCGATGCCAGAGGAAGGAAATTTAAGATTCACAAGCTGCCGATTCCGCAAAAACCGGTTTGCATTACGGAAGAAGAACTGACGGGGTTTCGGTTTGAGGAGGGTGAGGATATGCGGGATGCAGGAGAACGTCTGGCTGCAAGTTATGTGAACTTTTATATTTCGAACGGAGGAGTCCTTGTCCCTCAGTTTGGAGATGAACATGATGCATTGGCAGCAGAGATTCTCGGCAGATTATTTCCGGAACGGAAGATCATTCCGGTTTATGCCCGGCCTGTGATCGTCGGGGGCGGAAATATCCATTGTATTACCCAGCAGATTCCAGCAGGAAGAAATCTTGAAAGCAGAAGAGATGGAGAAGAAGAATGAGAAAGGTGACAATCGGAACAGTGCAGATGAAATGCAGCACTGTGGTAAGTGAAAATATAGAGAAAGCAGATGCAATGGTGCGGGAGGCGGCCGGGCAGGGGGCGGATATCATCCTTCTTCCTGAACTTTTCGAGCGGCAGTATTTTTGTCAGGAACGCAGATATGAGTATTATGCTTTTGCAAAACCGGTTCTTGAAAACGATGCGGTCTGCCATTTTCGCCGGATTGCCAGAGAACTGGGGGTTGTGATTCCGGTAAGTTTTTATGAAAAGGATGGCTGTTCTCTGTATAACAGTGCAGCGATGCTTGATGCGGACGGAACCATTCTGGGTGTATACCGGAAGACTCATATCCCGGACGATCATTATTATCAGGAGAAATTTTATTTTACGCCAGGGAATACCGGGTTTCGGGTATGGAATACACGATTTGGAAGAGTTGGAATCGGCATCTGCTGGGATCAGTGGTTTCCGGAAACCGCAAGATGTCTGGCGCTGAACGGTGCGGAGATGATCCTGTATCCTACTGCGATCGGCAGTGAACCGATTCTGAATTGTGACAGCATGCACCACTGGCGCAGATGTATGCTTGGTCATGCAGGGAGCAATCTGCTTCCCGTGGCGGCAGCGAACCGGATCGGACTGGAAGCGGTGGAACCGGATGAGGCCAACGGGGGACAGCGTTCTTCCCTGTTGTTTTATGGCTCTTCTTTTATAGCGGATGAGACGGGAGAAGTGAAAGCTTCCGCTTCAAGAGAGAAAGAGGAAGTTCTGACGGCATCCTTTGATCTGGATGAGGTAGAAGAGAACCGGATGAGCTGGGGGCTTTTCCGGGACCGCAGACCGCATTGTTACGAGAAGATAAGTGGGAAATGAGCATTTGCAGTCAGGACGGAATAAAAACAGAAAAACTTCAAATCTGACAGGAATATAGGTAATTATCTTGGCAACTTTACAAATGAATTGCAGACCAGTGAAGAACCGTATGGTTGGAAACTGATTCTGGAAAACGCATTCTCATCCGGACGGCAGGAAGATATGGAAGAGATGATGAAGTCATACGCTTATGTGATGCTTGCAGTGATTGAGAATCTGGACAAAGTGTCTTATGAGTATGTCATAGGTGGAGCGGCGTGTGAACTGACCGTTACGTCAGAGGAAGCAACTGCATTTGCAGGAAAGGATATCAAATCCATAGGGGAGAATGGAGCAGCATTGCAGAGGCTTATGGAGAAAACAGGGCTTACGGAGTGCTCTTATGTCAGCGAGGATAGTCAGTGGCATACACAGGACACGATCCAGATTGATATAGCAAACCTGACCGAGGAAGAAATTTCCGGTATCGGTGTTTCCTATTATCTGGATGGGAAGTTGTACGGGACTCAGGACGCTCAGAATGCAGACGGAGCCTTCATTAAGAAAGGGGAGATTATGAGCGTTACCTTTATCCCGGATGATTTGGGCGGTGAGGAACGGTCTGGTGAAGAAGAGCTTGTAATAGAGGTCACGGTAACAGATAAAGATGGAAATACGTATGATGTTCCTGGACAGGTAAAGGTTGCGGCAGAATTTGGATGTATCTATGGGTACGCTCTTTTGGGAAATGCGATAGAAGGGTATACAATCAGTCTGTAACTTCAGGAAATGATTCTGGATACCGGAAATCGCAGCTTTGATCAACAAAAAGTGGAACGCGGTTTCAAAAAAAGAAAAAAATTACGAATTTGAAAGTGAACCGTTGCACATACTATTTGAGAGGGGTATAATATGTACAGAAATACGATTTCAAAAAAGAAAAAAAATCTAATTTTTGAAAGCGAGTGACTATATGAAATCTATTACAAGAACAAAGTATTTGGATAGAATGATCGAACTAAATGGGACTCCGGATATCAAAATCATTACAGGGATTCGTCGTTCGGGCAAGTCGAAATTGATGCAGGCATATATTGAGTATCTGAAAAGCCATTTTGAAAACATCAATATCATCTTCATTGATTTTATGGATTTGGCGTATGAGGAAATCAAGGAATACCATGCACTGCACTCCTATGCCGAGAAGCACTACCAAGAAGGGAAAACGAATTACCTTTTTGTGGATGAAGTTCAGATGTGTCCAAAGTTTGAGCTTGCAATCAACAGCCTTTATTCCAAAGGAAAATATGATATTTATGTTACCGGTTCCAATGCGTTTTTATTGAGTGCCGATCTGGCAACGCTCTTTACTGGACGATACATCGAGATTCCTGTGTTCCCTTTCAGTTTCCAGGAATATTGTCAGTATTATGCTGAGGTGAGCGACAAAGATAAGCTTTTTGATGAGTATGCAATAAAGGGAGGTCTGGCAGGTTCTTATGCTTATCGAACTGAAAAAGACAGAGCAAATTATATCGAGCAAGTTTACGAAACAATTGTCACAAGAGATCTGGTACAGAAATACTCTCTGCCGGATACTTTGGTTTTACAGAGATTGAGCGAATTCCTTATGGATAATATCAGCAATCTGACATCTCCAAACAAAGTTAGTCAGTTGCTGACTGCAAATATGACAACAACCAATCATGTGACAGTTGGTAAATATATCAAGTATCTGTGTAACGCCTTTGTTTTTTATGACATTAAGCGTTATGATATCCGTGGAAAGAAGTATCTGGAAAGCTCTGAAAAATTTTATTTGTGTGATACCGGTATACGGTATGCAATTTTGGGAAGCAGAAATATGGATTATGGCAGAGTGTACGAAAATATGGTTTGTATAGAACTGCTTCGCCGTGGATATGATGTGTATGTCGGAAAGTTATATCAGAAGGAAATTGACTTTGTAGCACAGAAAGGAAGCGAGAAGATTTATGTTCAGGTCAGTGACAATATCTCGGGTCAAGAAACATTCGAGAGAGAATACACTCCGTTATTGAAAATTCGAGATGCTTATCCCAAAATGATTCTTGCGCGGACGAAGCATCCGAAATATACTTACGAAGGGATAGAAGTTTACGATATAGCTGATTGGTTATTACAAGAATAGATGTAGAGACTGCCCCTTGAGATGTAATTCCGTTCAAGTATGCGGAAAATTTACAAATTTAGTAGATAATTTAAAACTATGGAGTTGTGTGATGAGCACGGCTCTATTTTTTTGTTAGGCCAGGGCTCTGTTTCCATTGAGGAGTTTTCTCTGATTTGAAAAAAAATTAGCACTCTCCACTTGACAGTGCTAATACATGGTGTTATAGTGTGAATAGCACAAGAGATCAAAGTAAGTACAGCAAGTGTACTCAGATTTATAGAGTTAGGAGGTAAGCGTTATGAATATCAGTAAATTCACACAGAAATCACTGGAAGCTGTTCAGAATCTGGAAAAGACTGCTTACGACTTCGGGAATCAGGAGGTTGAGCAGGAGCATCTGCTTTACAATCTGCTCCATCAGGATGACAGTCTGATCCTGAAGATGATAGAAAAAATGGAGATTAACAAGGAACATTTCCTGAATAATCTGGAGAATGTTCTGAACGGCAAAGTGAAGGTGCAGGGTGGAAAGCCATATATCGGACAGTATCTGAATCAGGCTCTGATCAATGCCGAAGATGAGGCAAAAGCTATGGGAGACGAGTATGTCTCGGTTGAACATCTTTTTCTGGCGATTTTGAAGCATCAAAGCCCAAGCATGAAGAAGCTGCTTGGTGAATACGGCATTAACAGAGAGCGTTTTCTGAAGGCTTTAAGTACAGTTCGCGGTAATCAGAGAGTCACAAGCGACAACCCGGAAGCCACCTATGACACCCTGGAAAAATACGGTGTGGATTTGGTAGAGAGGGCCAGAAACCAGAAATTAGACCCTGTTATCGGGCGTGATGAAGAGATTCGGAATGTGATCCGTATCCTGTCCCGTAAGACAAAGAACAATCCGGTGTTGATCGGTGAACCGGGAGTCGGTAAGACCGCTGCAGTGGAAGGTCTTGCACAGCGGATTGTAAAAGGAGATGTGCCGGAAGGTCTGAAGGACAAGACGATCTTCTCCCTGGACATGGGTGCGCTGGTGGCAGGCGCCAAGTACCGCGGGGAATTCGAGGAGCGTCTGAAAGCTGTTCTGGAAGAAGTGAGAAAAAGTGAAGGCAGGATTATCCTCTTTATTGATGAGCTGCATCTGATCGTAGGCGCCGGAAAGACAGAGGGTGCCATGGATGCCGGCAATATGCTGAAACCGATGCTGGCGCGGGGAGAACTGCATTGTATCGGCGCAACTACGTTGGATGAATATCGTGAATATATCGAGAAGGATGCGGCTCTGGAGCGGCGTTTTCAGCCGGTGTTGGTAGATGAGCCGACGGTAGAAGAGTCGATTTCCATCCTGCGTGGTCTGAAAGAGCGGTACGAAGTATATCATGGAGTTAAGATCACAGATGGTGCGCTTGTAGCGGCGGCTACGTTGTCTGACCGTTATATCAGTGACCGTTTTCTGCCGGACAAGGCAATTGACCTGGTGGACGAGGCTTGCGCCCTGATCAAGACGGAGCTGGATTCCATGCCCACGGAACTGGACGAGCAGCAGAGAAAAATTATGCAGATGGAGATTGAAGAAGCGGCGCTTAAGAAGGAGACAGATAACTTAAGCAGAGAGCGCCTGGAGAATCTGCAGAGAGAGCTGGCAGAGCTGAGGGATGATTTCAATGTGCGCAAAGCACAGTGGGAGAATGAAAAGAATTCCGTAGAGCGGCTTTCCACACTTCGTGAGCAGATTGAAGAGATGAACCGCCAGATCCAGCAGGCACAGCAGAAGTATGATCTGAATAAAGCAGCGGAATTGCAGTACGGAGAACTTCCAAAGCTACAGCAGCAGTTGGCGGCAGAGGAGGAGAAAGTAAAGAACGCGGATCTTTCTCTTGTCCATGAAAGTGTTACCGATGAAGAGATTGCCCGGATTGTTTCCAACTGGACCGGGATTCCGGTGGCGAAGCTGACAGAAGGGGAGCGGGCAAAGATTCTGGGACTGGAAGAAGAACTTCACCAGAGGGTGATCGGACAGGATGAAGCAGTATCTCTGGTATCAGACGCGATTATTCGTTCCAAGGCAGGAATCAAAGATCCTACGAAGCCAATCGGCTCCTTCTTGTTCCTGGGACCGACCGGTGTGGGTAAGACCGAACTGGCGAAAACGTTGGCGCAGCAGATGTTTGATGATGAAAATAACATGGTGCGTATTGACATGAGTGAGTATATGGAGAAATACTCCGTATCCCGTCTGATCGGAGCGCCTCCGGGATATGTGGGTTATGAGGAAGGCGGTCAGTTGACGGAGGCGGTACGTCGGAAACCGTATTCGGTCGTATTGTTCGATGAGATTGAGAAGGCGCATCCTGATGTATTCAACGTACTGCTTCAGGTGTTGGATGACGGACGTATCACAGATTCTCAGGGACGGACAGTGGACTTTAAGAATACGATTTTAATCATGACCTCCAATATTGGTTCCTCTTATTTGCTGGAAGGAATTCAGGAGGACGGCAACATCAGTCAGGAAGCACAGAATCTGGTCAATCAGGACCTGCGGGGACATTTTCGTCCAGAATTTTTGAACCGTCTGGATGAGATCATTTTATTTAAACCATTGACAAAAGACAATATCGGTAATATTGTAGAGTTGTTAATGAAAGAGTTGAATAAACGACTGAACCCCCAGGAACTTTCTGTCGAACTTTCTGCGGCAGCCAGAGAATATGTGATTGAAGGCGGTTACGATCCGGTGTACGGTGCCCGTCCGCTGAAGCGGTTTATCCAGAAACACGTGGAAACACTGACTGCAAAACTGATCCTGTCAGGCAATGTGGGAACAGGGACTGTGATTTTGATTGACGTTGTCGATGGAAAACTGGAAGCAGTCATGAAACCGGAGGTAGAAATAGTATCATGATACCAAGTGATCCCGTCATGTTGTTAAGTTATGTCAATACGCAGTTGCGAGATTTTTACCCCTCCCTGACGGAATTTTGCGAGGAACAGCAGATATCCGAGGAAGAGATTAAAGGGAAATTGCTTGACATCGATTACACGTATGATGAAACATTGAACAAATTTATATAGCATGTTTTTAGAAACCACGGCAGATATCCGAAATTATCATCTGACCGTGGTTTTTGCTACTTGTTTGTGAATCTATTGTATATGGTTGACAAGAATTTTTTATTTCTTTAAAATAATAGCCGTATCAAAGTTTGATTGAAAATAGGATGGGTTTCACAAGCTTTTATAAGTCAGAGGAAAATAGAAAATTTGTCATCAAAAGCTGAAATATATGATATAGTTAAGAGAACGGCTTTGGCTGTCTGGTACAACGGCAGATGAGGGGGTAGATCCCGAAAGATCGTATGAAGAAATTACAGTGTGGAGGTGGCCCATGTGTGAGAAGGAAGAGGCAGTGGTGTATAAAAGTTTCGCCCAGGTCTATGATTTATTTATGAACAATGTACCGTATGAAGAATGGTGCAGGTATCTGACAGGACTGCTTGAAGAATATGGGATTCCCGGGGGGCTTTTGTTGGAACTGGGCTGCGGAACCGGGAGTATGACGGAGTTGCTGTCTCAAAAAGGATATGATATGATCGGCGTGGATAATTCTGAGGACATGCTGGAGATTGCAATGGATAAACGGGTGGACTCCGGGCATGATATTTTATATCTGCTGCAGGATATGCGGGAGTTTGAGCTTTACGGTACCGTCCGGGCGGTCATCAGTATCTGTGATTCTATGAATTATATTCTGGAGGAAGAAGATCTTCTGCAGGTGTTCCGGCTGGTGAATAATTATCTGGACCCGGGCGGATATTTTATCTTTGACCTCAACACGATTTACAAATATGAACAAATCGGGGAGTCTACGATTGCGGAAAATCTGGAAGAAGCCAGTTTTATCTGGGATAACTTTTATGATGCAAAAACACAGATCAATGAGTATGAATTGGCGATTTTTATTCCCGAAGGTGAGGAAGGATTATATCGGAAATATGAAGAATTCCACGAACAGCGTGGATATGATCCTGAGGTCATACGGCGTCTGCTGGAAGAAGCAGGTATGCGGTTTGTGGCAGCTTATGATGCATTTACCCGGAATCCGGTGCGGCCGGACAGTGAAAGAATTTATGTAATTGCCCGTGAATCGGGAAAACAGTAGGCAATACGGACATGTCTGCTGACGCAGACATCACCATTCATGAAAGTCGATTGCTCCGCACTT
>UQAW01000045.1 GCA_900539175.1 uncultured Lachnospiraceae bacterium | reverse complement strand
TGAGTGGTGCTATCGGAGAAAAAGGCAAGCAATATTAAAAGTTATTTCTGAACAAGTCCTAATGTCTGTTTTGAATATAAGGAGAAAGGAAGAGTCTTATGAAAGAGATAAGTCTGATTAAGATGGTGGAAGAACTGGATCTCAAAAACCTGACACCGGGAGTTGATATGGCAGGTGTAAAGATTTCCGTACCTGATATCAATCGTCCTGCGTTGCAGTTGACTGGTTATTATGAACATTTTGCAAGTGAACGCGTACAGATTATCGGATATGTGGAGTTCACGTATCTGCAGCATCTGGATGAAGAAGCCCGTGTGAAGGCATTTGAGGAATTTGTATCCCGTGATATTCCCTGTGTGATATTTACGACACAGATGGTTCCGGGAGAGGAGCTGCTGGCTTTATGTGATAAGTATAACGTTCCTGCTTTAGGTTCTGATAAGAAAACATCTGGCTTTATGGCAGAGATTATCCGTTGGCTGAATGTTCAGCTTGCACCCACGATTTCAATTCACGGTGTACTGGTGGACGTGTTCGGTGAAGGAGTTCTGATCATGGGTGAGAGCGGAATCGGAAAAAGTGAGGCTGCCCTTGAGTTGATTAAGCGCGGACATCGTCTGGTCAGTGATGATGTGGTAGAAATCAGCCGTGTCAGTGATGTGACGCTGGTAGGAACAGCTCCGGATATCACACGTCATTTTATTGAGCTTCGAGGTATCGGTATTATAGATGTGAAAACCTTGTTTGGTGTGGAAAGTGTTAAGAATACCCAGTCTATCGATCTTGTGATTAAGTTGGAAGAGTGGAACAAGGATAAGGAATATGATCGCCTTGGTTTGGAAGAGGAGTATATTGAACTTTTGGGCAATAAGGTAGTATGTCATTCCCTTCCGATCCGGCCGGGAAGAAATCTGGCTATTATTGTAGAGACAGCTGCTGTCAACCACAGACAGAAAAAGATGGGTTATAATGCGGCACAGGAGTTGTATAAGCGTGTACAGGAAAATCTTTCAAAGAAAAGGGAGGGATAAGAAAGGTGGCAGAGTATGTATTTGGAATTGATGTGGGAGGTACGACCGTAAAGTGCGGATTATTTAGAGTGGACGGGACCGTATTGGATAAGTGGGAGATTGAGACGAGAACAGAGGGGGAAGGCTCTCTGATTATTCCTGATGTGGCAGAGACTGTCAGAAAAAAGATGGAAGAGAAGCAGATTGACCGGGATCAGGTAGCAGGTCTGGGAATCGGCGTACCGGGTCCGGTGAATTCCAGAGGTGAAGTTCTGGGGGCAGTCAATCTTGGCTGGGGTTATAAGGATGTGGCTTCGGAATTGGGACAGTTGCTGGGATTTCCGGTAAAGGTTGGAAATGATGCCAACGTTGCAGCCCTCGGCGAGATGTGGATGGGCGGCGGAAAAGGAACCAGAAGTCTGATTATGGTAACGCTGGGAACCGGAGTCGGCGGCGGTATCATTATTGATGGAAAGATTGTGGTAGGAGCTCATGGAGCAGGCGGTGAGATTGGGCATTCTGCCATGGAACCTGAATTTTCGGAAGCCTGCAATTGCGGAAACCATGGCTGTCTGGAGCAGTTTGCATCGGCTACCGGAATTGTCCGGATTGCAAAAGAGGAGCTTGAGAAAACACAGGAAGCTACGGTGCTGAACCCTGAACAGGTATCGGCAAAGGATGTTCTGGATGGATATAAGACCGGAGATGGGGTTGCTGTTCGGATTGTGGAACGTTTTGCGAAATATCTGGGCAATGCGATGGCAATTTTTGCCGGAGTTGTAGACCCGGAGGTATTTGTCATCGGAGGCGGTGTTTCAAAAGCGGGACAGCCGTTGATTGATGTGATTCATAAATATTATCAGAGTTATGCTTTCAATGCCTGCAAAGGAACACCGATTGTACAGGCTCAGTTGGGAAATGATGCGGGGATTTATGGCTCGGCGAAACTTGCTTTAGATTGATAAAGAAGAATGAGGGCACTGCAGGATGCAGATTGCCCTCATTCTTTTTTACTCAAGTTCCCCGACAATAGGATCGGTCGGCGGGGTATCAGGTGTTGGTTCTGGAGAAGTTTCCGGAGAAACTTCCGGTGTAGAGACAGGATTGTCCGTTCCGCCGGGGAGTGTAATATCTGGCTCTGGTTTCGATGTGGGTTCCGGCTTTGGAGCCACATAATGTCTGGTACACCGTCTGGTTGGAACAGTATCCAGAGAAAAATATTCTTTGGTTCTTGGACATCCGGAGCCTGCCAACAAGCCGGAGGATGCACAGACAGTGGCTGATTTTACAGATTCCGGTTCCTCAAATCCCACATCGGGAAGACCTTCGTGAATCCTGCTCATAACACTTTGCCATAATACCTTGTGAAAGTTCTGCGCATTCTTGGGGATGGGGATATAGTTATCGTAACCGGCCCATACTGCACAGGTATAATAAGGGGTAAAACCTGCGAACATCAAATCTCTGGCGGAAGTTGTAGTACCTGTCTTTCCTGCGACAGACATGTTGTCCAGCTGGCAAAGCTTTCCGGTACCGGATTTTACAACGTCTTCCATGGCACTGGTGAGCAGATATGCAGTACTCTCCTTGAATACATGAGTCTCGACCGGGGTATTATCCAGCAGAACGTTGCCGTCCTGATCCAGAACCTTGGTATAAAGTACAGGAGAAAGATACGTTCCGTCATTGGCGATCGCTGCATAAGCAGCCGCGATCTGAAGCGTGGTTACACCCTTTGTAACACCTCCAAGAGCCAGAGGCTGGCGGACATCACTGGCGGTGGAATTTTCCAGACCGTCAAATTCCATCTTCATCAGATAGTTAAAGCCTGCCTGGGGCGTGATATCTGTCAGAGTTTTAACAGCTACGATGTTGTAAGAGTGTTCAATTGCTGTGCGGATGGAAACATTGCCGTGATACTTTCCGTCCGCATTCTTGATGGACTGCCCGGTCTCATACTCATATGGTTCATCCGCTACAAGGGTTCCAAGCGTAATCTTGTCCATGTCAAGTGCAGGTCCATAAGTGGATAAAATCTTGAAGGTGGAACCAGGCTGTCGATACGTATCGGTTGCACGGTTCAGTGTCAGACTGGCAGTCTTTGTGCCGCGCCCGCCAACCAGTCCTTTGACATAACCCGTGTACTGGTCAATTACAACCATAGAGGACTGCGGTTCCGGCGTAAATGCAATACGCTCTGCTACGATTGTAGTTTCCGGAGTTAAAATAGATGCTTTATAGGCATCAACAGCAGCCTGCGCCTCTTCCTCTGTATCAAAGAGCAGATCGAACTGGGAATCCCCTTGTTCCTGGAAATATTTCTGCAGCATTTCCTGACTGTAGTTTGTAATTTCATCGGAAGTCTCCGAATGTTTTACGGAAAGTGCCCAGTCAAGTCCAATCTGAGTTCCCGCCGGATAATTGTCAGGGTTTTGGTATTCCTCATCCATAATCTGTTGGATATCCTGATCCTGAGTAGTATAAATCCGGAGCCCACCGCTGTAGATCGCATTCTTAGCCTGTACTTCAGAATAGCCCTTTTGAACCATCAGATCTTCCTTTAATTGTGTGATCAATGCATCCACAAAATAAGAATAGGGCTGCGAAATAGAAGTATCGGCTTCCTGAAGGATTCTTGCATAGACATCATCGGCCATGGCTTCCTCATACTTGTACTTTGAAATATAATCCTGTTCCAACATATCATCCAAAACCTTCTTGCGCCGTTGGGCGTTGTGCTCCGGATGGCGGATCGGATTATATTTGGTAGGATTCTGCGGAATAGCCGCAAGGACTGCAGCTTCGGATAAGGTCAGCTCCGTACAGTTCTTACCGAAATAGGTCTGTGAAGCAGTCTGGATGCCATAAGCTCCGGCACCAAAATTGACGGTATTCAGGTAATTTTCCAGAATAACATCTTTGGGATTCTGACCTTTTGCTTTCAGACTGGCTTCCAGTTTTACGGCGAGATACTGTTCCTGAAATTTACGCTTGACCCGGTCTATCTGGCTTTCTTCTACCCAGTTGGGAAAGACATTATTTTTTAGAAGCTGCTGTGTAAGTGTGCTGGCTCCCTCTGTCCGGGCGAAACGACTTTTCAGTGCAACGAATACAGCACGTACAATGCCTCTGGGATCAATCCCGTTGTGCTCGTAAAAGCGGGAATCTTCTACCGCCACGATAGCATGCTGCATGTGAAGGGGAATCTCATCAATAGAGACAGAGATACGATTTCCATCAGAGGAGTTCAGCTTTTGTATTTCATTGCCATCCGAGTCGTAGAGAAAGGTCGCGTAACCCATAGGCATGATATTGACATCAGAAATATCAGGTGCACTGTCAATCAATCCCTGAAATGCTCCGATTCCCAGGCAGACACCCATAACCAACAATGTCAAAAGACCAAAGAGCAATGCCCGCAATGCGGAAACTCCGGCCTTATTACCGACTTTCGTGGAGGCCGAATGAATCTTCTCACGTTTGTCAGATACACTTTTTTTACCAAAATTCATGATATTCCTCCTTAATTGATTAGCTTATTATAGCAAATAACAAAAATGAAATAAAGCCCCTTAAACAAAAGTTCACATTTTCTTCAAGCAATGTTATAATTCCCTATAAAGGAGTCTAAAGTATGCAGATGATTACGAAACTCTTCCGGAGTCGATTTAGAATTCGTTCTCACTCCGACATCCGTACAAAATATAGAAAAATGTTCGCTTGCATCGTACATTTTTCTATATTTTGTTCGTCTGTAGTCGCAATCACGAATTTCTAAGTCAACTCCGGAAGAGTTTCGCAATCGCTCATAGACAGATATATAGGTAGGAAGGAAAATTATGATAGAAAATTATAAGACGATCTATAAAGGAAATGAAGCAGAAATCATAGAGAAAAAATCACGGTTTATTGCAACCGTAAGACTGGTTGAAAGCGAAGAAGAAGCATTAACCTTTCTGGAAGAAATGCGGAAAAAATACTGGAATGCCACACACAACTGCTTTGCCTACACCATAGGAGAACGTCAGGAAATCGTCCGTGCCAGCGATGACGGAGAACCCAGCGGAACTGCCGGACGGCCAATGCTCGACGTGCTGCTTGGGGAAGGACTCTGCAACACAGCAGTAGTGGTCACCCGCTATTTCGGCGGCACCCTCCTTGGAACCGGCGGTCTGGTCCGTGCCTATTCCGCCGCCACCCAGGCCGGTCTTGCCGCCAGCACCATCATCACCAAACAATACGGAACCCTCCTGGAGATCCAGACCGACTACAACGGAATCGGAAAAATCCAATATTTCCTGGGGCAACGCAAGATCCCCATCATGGACAGCCAATACACCGATCAGGTAACCATAACTGTCCTGGTTCCCAAAACCGAAATCCCATCCCTCAAATCCGACATCACCGAAGCCACCAACGGTCGGGCTGTTCTAAATGAAAAAGAAGACTTATACTATGCTCTTCTGGATGGCGAGATCCTCACAGGCGATGCCCTGCGCGCACAAAAACAGTAGACGGACATGTCTGCTACTCAGGCATCACCACATATGAAAATCCAATACACAGAAAAATCCCGGGGCGTGTGCGCTTCCAGGAGCCTGAAATCCGCAGCCCTGTATTGAGACAGGCGTATTCGAAAAATCTGTGGGCGGCGCTCCCGGATTCTGTACATCTGCAGGTCTGTTACAACATCTTAGCTGAAGAGGGCAGGGCTTTTACAGACAAGATTTGGTTGACCAAACCAAATCTTGAAGGACACTGAGCCGGGAAAACATCAGTTTTCCTGGTGAATTGTCCTGGTTCTGTAAAAGCCCTGCCCTCTTCGGCATAGATGTTGTTAAGACCGAAGCCCGCACAGAATCCGGGAGCGCCGCCCACAGATTTTTGAACAGCCTGCCTCAATACAGGGCTGCGGATTTCCGCATCTGGAAGTGTGCACGTACCGGGATTTTTCGTCCGTCCCCATTCTTAACATTTTTCCGGTTCCGGATATTCCTCACCGAAGGTATCCACAGTCATAGAAGCAATTTTTACGGCATCCAGCGGACAGTCTCTGAAGTCTGTCGGTACATTGGCAATTTTGTCAACGACCTCAAGACCTTCTGTAACCTTGCCAAATGCGGCATAAGCTCCATCCAGATGCGGAGAAGTTTTGTGCATGATGAAGAACTGGCTTCCTGCAGAATCCGGATGCATGGCACGTGCCATGGACAGAACGCCTTCTGTATGTGCAAGATCGTTGTTTACCCCATTCTGTGCAAATTCACCTTTGATGGAATATTCAGGTCCCCCGGTACCGTTGCCCAGAGGACATCCTCCCTGAATCATAAACCCGGGGATTACACGATGGAAGGTAAGCCCGTCATAAAACCCTTTTTTTATAAGACTGATAAAATTGTTTACAGTATTCGGAGCAATTTCCGGATACAACTCTGCTTTCATTACATCACCATTGTCCATAGTAATGGTTACAATTGGATTTGCCATGATTCAATCTCCTTTAAATATGAAATTTGCGGCCGATCCACGCGCCAGAGCGATTTTCAAACATGCTCTAAGGCAATCGCCTGTCTGGAACAGCCATAACATAGTATACAAGAAAACCCCTCTTGCTGCAAGTGCATAATCAAACCTCTGTGATTTCTGTAATTTCCGGTGGAACAGCAAAGTCCCCTGTGAATCTGTCGTAACAGCTTTCGCAAAGATCGAACTGATGACGTTCCAGATCTTTATTGGAGAAATATCCCCAACAGGTATCGACGGAACAAATGCCCTCTGCCAATCCATGATCTGCAAGTTTTAATTTCCTGCCGCAGCAGTTACAGACAACGCAAATCAGTTTTCCTGTAGTTTTATCATAGGTTCTCATATTTTATCCTCCGTTTTGGTAAGCAGTGGCTTTTTAAAATGATACCAGGGTCAAAAGGTTATGCGTTTCATGCCTGCATGAAAATGCATGACTTTGGGACCCGTAAAACATCTTAAAATACAAGTACTGAATAATGTACCAGTATTTAAGATCAGTGTACCGGATTTAACAATGATTTTCCAGTGGAAACTGCTGGTATCAGAAGGTGGAGGACATGAGAATCGCATCTTCCGTGGGATTTTCATAATACCGGGGGCGCAGTCCGTCACGGACAAAACCCAGTTTTTCATAAAGAGCAATAGCAGGAAGATTGCTTTCCCGAACTTCCAGATGAAGTGTAGTAATTCCTGATTTTGATAAATCTTTCTGAAGCTGCCCCAACAGCATCTGGGCGATCCCTTTCCTGCGATATTCTTCGGATACACACACATTTGTAATATCACTTTCAGGAGGGGTCAGGATTACACCGCAGTATCCTACGATTTTATCCGCTTCTTCAGCAACCAGAAACCGGGCATCTTCTCTGAGTAAAAAGGAAAAGAATCCATTGATCGTCCAGGGAACAGAAAAATTTGCTTCTTCAATAGCCATTACCTGGTCCAAATCATCAAACTGCATCTCTCGAATTGTAATCATCATGGTTCCTCCTGTGTTATGGCAGCTTTCTTTTCGGCCGCTTCCCGTTCCCGCTCAGCCTGAGACTTGCGCAGATATTCCGGTTGATGTGCAGCGGCGTCCGCAAATTTTCCTTCTTTATAATAAAGCGCACCGAGGGCACCGACAGCAGCAGCTCTCTGCTTATTTACATGAGCCGGGGCATAAGCGTGGGGAACTGTCAGCAGTTCATCCAACAGCTGGCGGTATACAGAAACTCCGTCTCCCAGAAAGATAACTTCTTGTTCAAACGTATTTAATTTTTCGGCGAGTTCCTTTACGCTGATAGCCATCTGATTCTCAAGTGGAATCAGCTTATGATCTTCAAAACGGTAAATTCCGGTGTAGACCTGAGCACGTCTTGCATCCATGATTGGGCAGATAAGCTTGTCTGTACCAAACAGATTATAGGCAAGTGCATCTACGGTGGGAACCGCGATCAGCGGTTTGTTCAGGGCCAGTCCCAGACCCTTGGCGGTGGCAGAGCCGATACGCAGTCCGGTAAAGGAACCCGGTCCGGCGGCGATGGCGATGGCATCCAGATCATTTAAGTTAAGTTCTATCATCTGTGCTACGGTATCCAGCATGGGAAGCAGTGTCTGTGAATGGGTCTTTTTATAGTTTACAGTGTATTCCGCAAGCAGGGAATCATCTTCCAGGACCGCCACAGAGGCTACCAAACCGGAACTATCCAATGCTAGTAGTTTCATTCTTTTTTCTCCTTTACAATTCAGACAGACCGTCTACGGTGATTTTTCGATAGTCAAAGCCCTTCTCCAGATCTTTTTCAATGGTTACCCGGATGATATAATCGGGCAGAAGTTCTTCAATCAGATTGGCCCATTCAATCATGGTAACACCTTGTCCGAAGAAATAATCGTCGTATCCGATTTCTTCCATTTCTTCAATGTCACCGATCCGGTAGACATCAAAATGATAAAAAGGAAGACGACCTTCTTCATATTCCTGGATGATGGTAAAGGTAGGGCTGTTGATCGGTTCCGTAATACCAAGACCGTTGGCCATTCCCTGGGTGAATACGGTCTTTCCCACACCAAGATCACCAATTAAGGTATAAATCTGACCGGGAAGTGCCTGACTGCCTAATTTCTGACCGAGGGCAAAGGTTTCCGCGGCGTTGTTTGTTTCTATTATCATGGCATTTCTCCTGTTTCTTCTATCTATCCGTTATTCCTAATCATAACACAAGTTGGGTGGTGTTACAATACATGGACGTACTCGACAAAAGGAGGAAAATTTGTTATGCTGTAAAAAGAGAAAACGGATAGTCCGTTACAGACGTTTTCACAAAATCATGCAAAAGGCAGGTATGGATGTATGGATAGTAGTTTGGATTGGTTTTTGGCGATTATTTTAGCGGTGGTCAGTGTTACTTTCTTTCTGGGTAAAGGAGACGGTTTACTTCAGATGTTTGATGGAAAGCGTGGGAATAACAGGAAGAACTGGAGCGAAGAGAAAGTATTGAAATATAAGAGAGCGCTGGCTGTATTCACCGGCTGTCTGGCAATTGCGGAATTTCTGCTGGCTCTTTTGGCAGCAGTTTACCCGGCGGTAGTATGGGGAGTATTAGCTTTGGGGATTGGTGCTTCAGTCTGGATGATTGTGTATTGCCGGAAAAACTTTTAGAGGAGGGTCTTTATGAGAAGAAGGTGTTTGAACGTATATTCGGCTTATGATGGGCTTGCTCTGGAGGTGTTATTGATTCAGCCCAAGAAGGGTGTGAAGGTAAAGGGAGTGGTCCAGTTCAGCCACGGGATGTGTGAAAATAAAGAACGTTATGAGCCATTGATGGAGTATCTGTGTGAGAGAGGGTTTGCCTGTGTGATTCACGATCATCGGGGACATGGAAAAAGTGTAAAGAGCACAGAAGACCTGGGGTATATGTATGAAGGAGGAGCAGAAGCCATTGTAAGGGATCTGCATCAGATTACGAGGATGATAAAGTGTCACTGGAAGAATGTTCCGGTGATCATGATAGGGCACAGTATGGGAACACTTGCTGCCCGGTCTTATATCAAGCGTTATGATGATGAAATTGATTTATTGATACTGTCTGGTTCTCCAAGTAAGAATCCGGCATTGTTTTTAGGGAGAGCAGTAGCTTATATACAAAAGATCAGTCTCGGGGGGCGGCACAAAAGCAGGTTGTTAAAGGCACTTTCTTTCGGACCATTTGTAATGAAATTCCGGAAAGAGGAAAGTAGATCTGCCTGGTGTTGTTCCGATCCTGCCGTGGTGGAGGCGTATGATGAAAGTCCGCTGTGTGGGTTTACGTTTACGGCAGACGGATATCTGACATTATTTGGACTGATGCAGAGGACATACAGCCATCGGGGATGGCAATGTAAGAATACCAGTCTTCCGATTCTTTTTATCAGCGGGGCAGATGATCCCTGCCTGACCAATGTGCGCAGGTTTAAACAGGCATTGGATCATCTGAGATGTCAGGGATACTGGAATGTGCGCGGGAAACTGTATCCGGGTCTGAGACATGAGATTTTTAACGAAATTGGAAAAGAGAAGATTTATTCGGATGTGTATCAATATATTATCAGAAATTTACCAAGAAAGTCCCGGACAGCGGACATGAGGAGCGCATGCTTGCATGCAGCGAGTCATGGACATTGGACGGGCAAGCCGGTATGAGTAAGGAGGGCGACAGCCCGGATTACGAATACTGGCGGCAGATGCGGGAGTGCAAAGCACGGAGCATCTGACTTTCATATATGGTGATGTCTGCGTCAGCAGACATGTCCGTTTACCAAGAAAGTCCCGGACAGCGGACATGAGGAGCGCATGCTTGCATGCGGCGAGTCATGGACATTGGACGGGCAAGCCGGTATGAGTAAGGAGGGCGACAGCCCGGATTACGAATACCGGCGGCAGATGCGGGAGTGCGCAGCACGGAGTATCTGAATTTCATGTATCGTGATGTCTGCGTCAGCAGAAAAAGGGAATGTCGCCTGGCTGGATAGGTTCAGAGGGTGCGACATTCCTTTTTTCTTTATGGAAAGGAAGGGATTTGAAAAAAATCTGCAGTTAACGTTGTTTTAACAATTGTCTGATTATGGATTTTACAAAGCATTGCTATGATTGTTATGTAAAGACGAAATGTAAAAAACAATTCGAAAAGACATATCTAAAAAAGAGGAGAACATATTATGAAAAAAGCAATTGCAATGTTTATGGCAGTATCAATGGCAGCAGCTATGTTGGTTGGATGCGGAGACAATTCTGCAGATGGAGAAAGTACAGCTGCGTCTCCCACAACGGAAGCAGCAGAAAAAAAGACAGAAGGCTCTTCGAATTCGGAAGTAAGCGGCCCGATTAATGTAATTTCCCGTGAGGATGGATCGGGTACCCGTGGGGCGTTCATTGAATTATTCGGTATTGAAGAGAAGAACGATGCCGGGGAGAAGGTAGATATGACGACGGAGGATGCGCAGATTACCAATAATACTTCGGTTATGATGACAACCGTAGCAGGTGATACCTCCGCAATCGGATATATCTCACTGGGTTCACTGAACGATACGGTAAAAGCAGTTAAGATTGACGGGGCAGATGCTTCAGGAGAAAATGTGAAGAATGGCTCTTATAAAGTAAGCAGGCCTTTTAATATTGTGACAAAAGATGATTTGAGTGAAGCTGCACAGGATTTTGTGGATTTTATCCTGAGCAGCGATGGACAGGCAGTTGTAGAAGAAGAAGGGTATATCCCACTGGATGGAACAAGTGCTTATACAGGATCAAAACCTTCCGGTAAGGTTGTAGTAGCAGGTTCTTCCTCCGTAACACCGGTTATGGAAAAGCTGGCGGAGGCTTATCAGTCACTCAACAGCGGAGTGGAAATCGAAGTACAGCAATCGGATTCTACGACAGGTGTTACATCTGCCAGTGAAGGCCTCTGTGATATCGGTATGGCTTCCCGTGAACTGAAGGATTCCGAGAGCGCTCTGGGACTGACGACTACGGTGATTGCAACAGATGGTATTGCAGTCATTGTAAACAAGGAGAGTACGGTGGAAGATCTGACAGCGGATCAGGTGAAAGGAATCTACACGGGAGAAATCACAGACTGGTCCGATATTGCAAAATAGAGAGTGGAGAAAAGCATATGAAAGCAAACGCAGTCAAAGAGACATTGATGAAAGCAGTGTTTGGTATCGCGGCAGGTGTATCTGTACTGGCCGTAGTGCTGATATGTGTATTCCTGTTTGCAAATGGGTTGCCTGCCATCGGAAAGATCGGTGTTTTTGATTTTCTGTTCGGTCAGACATGGAAGCCGGGAAATAACCTTTATGGGATTTTACCCATGATTTTGGGCAGCATCTATGTAACCGCCGGCGCAATTATCATTGGTGTGCCCATCGCATTGCTGACCTCTGTTTTTCTGGCATGGTTTTGCCCGAAAAAAATTTATGGAATTTGTAAATCCGGAATTAATCTGATGGCAGGTGTGCCGTCAGTCGTGTATGGCTTTTTTGGTCTGGTATTGCTGGTTCCTGCTATAAAAAATCTTTTGGGACTTCGGAATGGTAATACGATGCTGACAGCCTCCATATTGTTGGCAATCATGATTCTGCCTACGGTGGTAGGAGTAACGGAGGCTGCTTTGCAAAGTATCCCACGGAGTTATTATGAGGGTGCCCTGGCACTGGGAGCCACTCATACACACAGTGTTTTTTTTACAGTTGTTCCGGCAGCAAAGTCAGGAATCATTGCGGGAATTGTTCTGGGAATTGGAAGGGCAATCGGAGAAACGATGGCGGTCATTATGGTTGCCGGGAATCAGGCGAGGATGCCGAAAGGAATTATGGAGGGAATCCGGACATTGACTTCCAACATCGTATTGGAGATGGGCTATGCGGCAGATCTGCATCGCGAAGCCCTGATTGCCACAGGTGTTGTACTTTTCGTGTTCATCATGATAATCAATCTGGTTGTATCTGCATTAAACTGGAGGTCCGGGAATGGAAAGTAAAGCAATAGAAATGAATACCAAGATGGAAAGTAAAAGAATTGAAGTAACGTATAAGAAAAGTTATGTTTCCGTAGTTCTGAAAGGACTTACCTGGGCTGCTTCTATTCTGGCGATGGCAGTTCTTGTATTTTTGGTGTTGTTTATATTGGTGAAAGGAATTGGGAACCTTACGGCGGATTTATTTGCCATGGAATACAACAGTGAGAATTGTTCTCTGGTGCCCGCTGTTGTGAATACGTTGTTTATGACCGTCATTTCTCTGGTGATTGCGGCGCCTCTCGGCATTTTTGCAGCAATATTTCTTGTAGAATATGCAGATAATCGGGGAAAAGCAGTGGGATTGATCCGGATTACTGCGGAGACACTTTCCGGTATTCCCTCCATTGTGTACGGTTTGTTTGGGATGCTGTTCTTTACAACAGCTCTAAAATTGGGATATTCCATGATATCAGGTGCACTTACACTGGCAATTATGATTCTTCCATTGATCATGCGGACAGCAGAAGAAGCATTGGTATCCGTGCCGGTTTCTTATCGGGAAGCAAGTTTTGGTCTGGGGGCGGGAAAATTACGTACCATTTTTCGGATTGTACTGCCTTCTGCCGTACCCGGAATTCTTTCCGGTGTGATACTTGCCATCGGGCGTGTTGTCGGTGAGACAGCAGCGCTGATGTTTACAGCAGGTACCGTGGCAAAGTATGCAGGTATTATGGATTCCGGACGTACACTGGCAGTACATATGTACGTACTCTCAAGTGAGGGGCTTCATATGGAGAAGGCTTATGCAACGGCGGTCATTTTGTTGTGTCTGGTTCTGATTATCAATGGATTTTCCGGATTTATTGCAAAACGAATTGCGAAAGGATAAATGAAGATGGATAAGATTACAGTGGAACATATGAATCTCTATTATGGAGAGTTTCATGCTTTGAAAGATGTGGAATTAAAGATGCAGGAAAAAGAGATTACCGCATTTATCGGACCCAGCGGCTGCGGCAAGTCCACATTGCTGAAATCCCTGAATCGTATGAATGATTTGGTAAACGGGTGTAAGATCACGGGACGGATCTGTCTGGATAAAGAGGATATCTATGATAAAAGGACGGATGTCAATGAGCTGAGGAAAAGAGTCGGCATGGTATTTCAGAAACCGAATCCATTTCCTATGAGTATCTATGATAATATCGCGTATGGTCCGAGAACCCATGGAATCAAAAGTAAAGCCAAGTTGGATGAAATTGTGGAGACATCCCTTCGTCAGGCGGCAATCTGGGAGGAAGTCAAGGATCGATTAAAAAAGAGTGCGCTTGGAATGTCAGGCGGCCAGCAGCAGAGACTCTGCATCGCAAGAGCTCTGGCTGTTCAGCCGGAAGTATTGCTGATGGATGAGCCGACTTCTGCGCTGGACCCGATTTCTACCTCTAAGATCGAGGACCTTGCAGTGGAACTGAAAAAAGATTATACTATCATTATGGTAACACATAATATGCAGCAGGCAGCGCGAATCTCAGATAAAACCGTTTTCTTCCTGTTGGGGGAAGTAATTGAGTATGGGGAGACAGAACAGATTTTTTCCATGCCAGGGGACAAACGTACAGAAGATTATATTTCGGGGAGGTTTGGTTGATATGAGAGAAATGTTTCAAAGGCAGCTGGAAGTACTGCATACACTGTTAATCGAGATGGGAGCACTTTGCGAGCAGGTGATTGAACGTACTTATGAGGTGTTGATAAGTGGAAACCGGGATGCAGCCGGTGAGATTCTTCAAAAGGATGCGGCCATTGATCTGAAAGAGCGGGAGATTGAGTCTATGTGTCTGAAATTGCTGCTCCAACAGCAGCCGGTTGCAGGCGATCTGCGTCAGATTTCAGCAGCGCTGAAGATGATTACGGATATGGAACGGATTGGTGATCAGGCAGCGGATATTGCTGAAATTATTAAGACGGCTGGTTTAAAGATGCCGGTGATGGAAATCAGTCTGGGTGAGATGGCAAAGGCAACGATGCGGATGGTGACAGAGAGTATTGATTCCTTTGTAAAGCAGGATCTCCGGATTGCCCGGAAAGTGATTGCAGATGATGATATTGTAGACCGGTTATTTCTGCATGTAAGAGATCAGTTATCCCACGGAATGTTGGATAATCTTGCAACCAGAGAGCAGATGATGGATCTTTTCATGATTGCAAAGTATTATGAGCGCATTGGTGATCACGCGACCAATATTGCAGAGTGGGTGGAATTCTCAATTACAGGACAGCACAGAGGAGAGAAATAAAGATGATTTATTGCGTGGAGGATGAACGTAACATCCGCGAATTGATTGTATATACGTTGGAAACCAGCGGATATCCGGCGAAGGGATATGAATCAGGAGCAGAATTCTATCGGGGTCTGGAAGAACAGACGCCGGATTTGATTTTGCTGGATATTATGCTTCCGGAAGAAAGCGGGATGGAAATCTTGAATAAGCTGAAAAGTTCTGAGGTGACAAAGGCTATTCCGGTGATTATGGTAACCGCAAAAGGCGCAGAGTATGATAAAGTATTGGGACTTGACTGCGGGGCTGACGACTATATTACGAAACCGTTTGGAATGATGGAGTTCATCGCCCGCATCCGTGCTGTTCTGAGGCGTACAGGCAGAGAGGATAAGAATGATGCTATATTATCGGCCGGAGATCTGCAGATTCTGGTGCAGCAGCATCAGGTACTGGCCAAAGGGCAGAAGGTGACCTTAACATTAAAGGAATTTGAATTGTTGAAATATCTGATGGAAAACCGGGGAATTGTATTGTCCAGGGACCGGCTTCTGGGACATATCTGGGGGTATGATTTTGATGGGGAAACCCGTACGGTGGATGTCCATATCCGTACGCTTCGTCAGAAGCTGGGAGACTGCGGGGAAATGATAGAGACCGTCCGTGGTGTGGGATATCGGATAGGAGGCTGACCGATGAAAAGCAAAATCTTTAAAAGCGCCAGTGTTCTTGTTGTATTGTCAGTGCTTCTTACGTTTTTTCTTATGAATTTTATCATGTATAAAAAAACGATGGATGAAATGAAAACTTCGGTACAGGTTGAATGCGGCTATATTAAGAACGCTGTGGAGACCTCAGGAACAGAATATCTGACCCGGGAGGTTTGCGAGGTTTCACCAAGCCGTCTGACGTTGATCCGGGAAGACGGAACCGTGCTCTTTGATTCTGCAGAGGAGTCCGGGAAACTGGAAAATCATAAAGAACGACCGGAATTCGAGGAAGCAATTCAAAAAGGCGAGGGAAGTGATCTGCGTTCATCCAGAACATTGGAGGAGCAGACCTATTATTATGCAAGAAAGCTGGAAAATGGAAATGTAATCCGGGTTGCCAGAACCACCGACACCGTATTCAAAAGTCTGGAATCCGGCTTTTTTCTGATGGTGGGCCTGATGCTTTTGATAGGTGTTCTTGCAGTTGGTTTGATGGAAATTACTGCCAGACGTCTGATTGAACCGATCAATAAGTTAGACTTAAGTAATCCGCTGGACAATGTGGAATATGAAGAGCTGAGTCCGTTGGTGTCAAGAATTGATCACCAGAATAAGCAGATTCGGGAACAACTAAGACAATTAAAGCAGAATCAGGAAGAATATCTGGCAATCACCGAATATATGAAGGATGGTCTGATCGTGACGAACCGTCATGTAGTACTTTCCATCAACCGTGCAGCACAGGAATTGTTTCATGTATCTATGGACGAGTGCATCAATCATGATATCATTACAGTCAGCAGAAATGAGGAATTAAAAGAGGCATTTCAGATTGCCCGGACAGGAGAAAGTAACGATCGGATTGTAGAGATACAGGGAAGAACTTACCATATTCTGGCAAACCCAGTGCGGGCAGGAAAGGTAAAGGTAACCGGTGTGGTAATCCTGATCCTGGATGTTACAGAGAAGCAGGCGGCGGAATTGATGAGACGGGAGTTTTCTGCAAATGTTTCCCATGAGCTGAAGACGCCGCTGATGTCGATTTCCGGTTATGCGGAGATTATAGAAAATGGTATGGTTCGCAAGGAGGATATTCCTGATTTTGCCGGAAGGATTCACAGTGAGGCAAGCCGTCTTACCTCGTTGGTGGAGGATATTATCAAGCTGTCCCGCCTGGATGAAAATGACGATATGCTCCCAAAGGAGGAAGTAGATCTGCTGGCAGTGGCAAAAGAAGTGGAGAAACGTTTGATGTTCCAGGCGAGGGATGCAAAGATTACATTGTCGGTGGAGGGGGAAGCAGCTGTGATCAACGGCGTCAGGCAGGTGTTGTATGAGATGCTGTTTAATCTGTGTGATAATGCGATCAAGTATAACCAGCCGGGCGGTTCTGTCCGGGTCAGCATATTGAAAAAGCAGGACGGTAAGGCGGAGATAAAAGTTCAGGATAATGGAATCGGAATCGCACCGGAGCATCAGGAAAGAGTCTTTGAACGTTTCTACCGGGTGGATAAGAGTCATTCAAGGGAAACTGGCGGTACAGGTCTGGGACTTTCGATTGTGAAACACGGAGCGTTGCTTCATAATGCGAAATTGACGTTGGAAAGTGCACCCGGAAAGGGAACCGGCATAACGATTCTCTTTCCATAACAGAGCAGATTGCGGGAATGAATTTTCAAACACGCTCCAGGATCGTCATAGACAGGTGAGATAATGAGTAATCAGAAAAAATAATAAAAAATAATGGTTTGACAAAGTATGGAATCGGTGCTATGATTTTTTTAGTTGAATATGAATCTTCAGGGCGGGGTGCAAGTCCCCACCGGTGGTAAAGCCCACGAGCCGTAAGGTTGATTCGGTGAGACTCCGAAGCCGACAGTATAGTCTGGATGGAAGAAGAGAGATGTGAAATGTCATTGTTTCTGTTTGTGGATGATTGCTCTGGATGTATGAAGATACTCCGGAGCTTTTTCTGTTTGAGATTGTGACAAAATAGTTCCTGTGCCCCTATTGCGGGTGCGGTGAGAAGTCAAATGTCCTGGATTGATATTCGGGGCATTTTTTGTATACAAATATTGTTTTAGGAGATGTATGTATGAACCATGAAGACTATATGCGAATCGCTCTGGAAGAAGCGGTCAGGGGGATGGGGTGGACGAATCCGAACCCCATGGTCGGTGCGGTGATTGTGAAAGATGGACGGATAATCGGCAAGGGCTATCATCACAGATGCGGGGAACTGCATGCGGAACGGAATGCCATTGCAGACTGCAGGGAAGACATGAAAGGCGCTGCAATCTACGTGACATTGGAACCTTGTTGTCATTATGGCAAAACGCCTCCCTGTACGGAGGCAATTATCGAACAGGGAATCACTACTGTAGTCATCGGTTCCGATGATCCGAATCCGCTTGTGGCAGGGAAAGGAATTGAGAGCCTGAGAGCACATGGCATTACGGTGATCACCGGGGTACTGAAAGAGGAATGTGATGCGCTGAATCAGATTTTTTTCCATTACATCAGAACGGGGCGTCCCTATGTTGTCATGAAATATGCTATGACAGCAGATGGGAAAATAGCAACTCATACAGGTGCTTCCAGGTGGATTACAGGAGAGCAGGCGAGATTCCATGTGCAGCAGTCCCGCCATCGTTATGCGGGAATTATGGTAGGTGTGGGTACGGTCCTGTCAGATGATCCGATGTTGAATTGCAGGTTTCCAGAGGGAAATTCCCCGGTGCGTATTATCTGTGACACAGCTTTGCGGACACCGCCGAATGCAAGAGTTGTAAGAACGGCCAAGGAGATTCCTACGATTCTGGCGACGGCCTGCGAAGAAGAGGAACAGCAGAAGGCATATCGGGAGCAGGGATGTGAAATCCTCTGGGTTTCGAAGTGTGGGAACCATATTGACTTGCGTGAACTGATGCTGAAATTGGGAGAACGGGGAATTGACAGTGTACTGCTGGAAGGAGGCGCCAGTCTGAATTACAGTGCATTGCAGGCGGGAATTGTTCAAAAAGTGCAGGCATATGTGGCGCCGAAGCTGTTCGGCGGAGTTGAGGCAAAGACTCCGGTTGGAGGAATCGGTGTGGATACTCCGGATCAGGCATTCCCGTTAAAAAACGGTCAGATACAAGTGATTGATGGAGATTTGCTGATAGAATGGGAGGTGGAAACGGATGTTTACAGGGATTGTTGAGGAGGTCGGCAGGATCACAGGAATACGCAAAGGTGCAAAATCTTCCGTGCTGCAGATTGAAGGAAAGGTGATTTTTGAGGATTTGAAGATTGGAGACAGTGTAGCGGTGAACGGGGTATGTCTGACGGTCACCAGTATCTCCGGGAATTGTTTTTTGGCAGATGTGATGAGCGAGACGCTGCAGAGGAGCTCACTGGGAGTGCTGAAACAAAACAGTGTGGTGAATCTGGAGCGGGCGATGGCAGCAAACGGCAGATTTGGAGGGCATATCGTATCCGGTCATATTGATGGAACCGGTATGATTCTGAATGTACAAAAAGATGACAATGCGGTCTGGTATACGATTCAGGCACCGGAAACGTTGATGTACTACGTTGTGGAGAAGGGGTCAATTGCTATCGATGGCATCAGTCTGACAGTGGCAAAGGCAGACAGGGAAACATTCAGCGTTTCTATTATTCCGCATACGAGGAAAGAGACCATTTTGAGTACCAAAGGTGTCGGCAGCATTGTGAATCTGGAAAATGATGTGATTGGAAAGTATGTGGAACGTTTTGTGCGGGTACCGAAGCCCGGGGAGGGCATTCAGAAAAAGACCGGAGGTATTACAAAGGAATTTCTTGAAAAATACCTTTTGACCCCAACATCTTTAGAATGAAGAAAAGGAGGCAGGAGAAACCAGATGTTGAAGTTTCATACAGTGGAGGAAGCGCTGGAAGATTTAAGAAAAGGAAAGGTAATTTTGGTTACAGACGATGAGAACCGGGAGAATGAGGGAGACTTTATCTGTGCGGCTGAATTTGCCACGACGGCAAATGTGAACTTTATGGCAACCTATGGAAAAGGGCTGATTTGTATGCCGATGTCTGAAGCCTATATTAAGAAGCTACAGATTCCCCAGATGGTATCCAATAATACGGATAACCATGAGACTGCATTTACCGTATCTATTGACCATGTGGATACGACTACCGGAATCTCAGCAGCAGAACGTTCAATTACAGCGATGAAGTGTGTGGCAGAGGATGCGAAGCCGGAAGATTTTCGGAGACCAGGTCATATGTTCCCATTGTTGGCAAAGAAAAACGGTGTACTGGAGCGAAACGGTCATACGGAAGCAACTGTGGATCTGCTCCGGCTGGCAGGATTAAAGGAGTGTGGACTTTGTTGTGAGATTATGCGGGAAGACGGTACGATGATGCGTACGCCGGAATTGATGGAACTGGCAGCAAAATTTGATTTAAAATTCATTACCATTGCAGCTTTACAGCAATACCGGAAAGTCCATGATAAGTTGGTGGAGCAGGTGGCAGATGCAAAGATGCCCACGAAATACGGGAATTTCCGAGCTTATGGTTATGTGAATAAATTGAATGGGGAACATCATGTGGCATTGGTAAAAGGCGATATCTCAGACGGAGAAAATATTCTCTGCCGTGTACATTCGGAGTGCCTGACCGGGGATGGCTTTGGTTCCCTGCGCTGTGACTGCGGGCAGCAGTTTGCTGCCGCCATGCGCCAGATTGAGAGGGAAGGTCGTGGGATTCTGCTTTATATGCGGCAGGAAGGTCGTGGAATTGGTCTGATCAATAAGCTGAGGGCTTATGAACTGCAGGATCAGGGAATGGATACGGTGGAAGCAAATCTGGCACTTGGATTTGATGCGGATTTGAGAGAATATTATATCGGTTCCCAGATTCTGCGGGATCTGGGCGTGAAAACCTTACGTCTGCTGACCAATAATCCGCTCAAGATTCATGGGCTTGCTGATTTTGGTATGAAGGTGGCAGAAAGGGTTCCGATCCAGATGGACGCCACGGATTATGATGAATTCTATCTGAAGACGAAGCAGATCAAGATGGGGCACATTTTGAATTATAAATAAGTTAAGATACCAGGGGCAAAAGGTTATGCTTTTCATGCTTGCATGAAAAAGCATGACTTTGGGACCCGTAAAACATGAGAAAGCAGCCTGAATAGGGGGCAAAATACCTTTTGACCCCAACATCAAGTTAAGAATAAAGGAGACAAAAAGAATGCGTGTTTATGAAGGAAAAGTGGTAGCAAAGGAAATTAAAGTAGGAATTGTGGCGGCAAGATTTAATGAATTCATTGTATCCAAGTTGGTAAGCGGTGCGATGGACGGACTGGAAAGACATGATGTAAAAGAAGAGGATATTGATCTTGCATGGGTTCCGGGTGCATTCGAGATTCCGTTGATTGCTTCCAAGATGGCAAAGAGCGGAAAATATGATGCGGTCATTTGCCTGGGTGCCGTGATCCGTGGTTCCACATCACATTATGATTATGTGTGCAGTGAAGTTTCCAAAGGAATTGCATCGGTATCCTTGCATGCAGATATTCCGGTGATGTTCGGTATTCTTACCACAGAAAATATTGAACAGGCGATTGAGCGTGCAGGCACAAAAGCCGGAAATAAAGGATATGACTGTGCGCTGGGGGCAATTGAGATGGTAAATCTGATTCGGGAAATCGAGGCATAAGATGATATGGCAACGCTGGTTTGTGATTATGACGGAACATTTCATGAATCCATAAAAATCTATGCACCTGCATTTCGGAAAGCCTATGCGTATCTGGTGGAAGAGAAGGAAGCTTTGGAGCGGGCATGGACAGATGCGGAAATCAGCAGATGGTTGGGTTACAATAGCAAAGAGATGTGGAAGCAGTTTATGCCGGAACTGAATGAGGAGAAGAAGCAGCAGTGCAGTGAGATGATCGGTAGGGAAATGGTGCGCCTGGTAAGGGAAAAGAGGGCTGCCTTGTATCCGAAATGCCGGGAAGTGTGGACGGCGCTGAAAGAGAAGGGGCATACACTTATTTTCTTAAGTAATTGCAAGAGAGGCTATATGGAAGCTCACCGGCAGATGTTCTTATTGGATCGGTATTTTGAGGATTTCTTCTGTTCAGAGGATTATGGCTTCCTGCCGAAATATGATATTTTTGAAGAAATCAGAAAGCAGTACGGCGGTCCTTATCTTGTAATCGGAGACCGTTTTCAGGATATGGAAGTGGCAGTCATCCATCAGTTGAAGTCGATTGGGTGTGCTTATGGATATGGAACGGCGGAAGAACTTCGCAGTGCATCAGCAATTGCAGATACCTGTGGGGATTTGGTATACTTGACAGATATGCTTTTATCTTAAATATTTCAGAAGGAAAATTGTTTCAGCCAATGCTTTCAAGAGAAAAGAAAGTGTTGGCTGAAACGCTTCTGGTGCGGTTGCAGTGAAATGAAAAAAATGGATTAGAAACTTGACAGTGGAAAAGGGTTAGAGTATACTAACTAGGGTGGCGGGCTACGTTGACCGCTCTATATTTTTGAATATAAGTTAGTTTGAACTAATTGAAGAAAAGAAGATTTTTTTCAGGGAAAAGATGTTTAAATAATCGATGAAACAGGGAAATAGAGGAAAGGTGGGAGAGTATGTTTCTGGAAATCAAAGATTTGAAGAAAAGTTTTGGAAATGATGGGAACCGTACAGAGGTTTTGAAAGGAATTAGTTTTCAGGTGGAACGCGGGGAAATCTGCGTTTTGCTGGGACCTTCCGGTTCAGGAAAATCCACACTGCTGAACATCATAGGTGGGATTGATTCAGCAGACAGCGGGTATATTTCCATAGACGGAGAAAAAACGGCGGAAATGAAAGAAAAAGTCCTGACCAGATACCGACGGAAACATTTGGGTTACGTGTTCCAGATGTATAATCTGATTCCAAATCTGAATGTAAAAGAGAATATTGAGGTAGGGTCTTATTTAAGTGACAGCCCATTGGAAATAGATGAATTATTAAAGACATTGGGTCTGTATGAACATCGTCATAAGCTGCCCAGTCAACTATCCGGCGGACAGCAGCAGAGGACGGCCATCGGACGTGCAATTGTAAAGAATCCGGATATTCTTCTCTGTGATGAGCCGACCGGAGCATTGGATTACAGCACATCCAAGGAGATTTTGAAGTTAATTGAAGAGGTAAACCAGAAATATGGCAATACGGTAATCATGGTTACGCATAATGATGCCATTAAGCATATGGCAGACCGTGTAATCAGCCTGAGGGATGGGAAGATCCGAAAGGATTACCGGACAGTGTCAAAAATCCCGGCTTCGGAACTGGAATGGTAAAGGTGGTGGTATTGATGAGGAATCCATTAATGAAAAGGCTGCCCCGGGAATTTATCGGAGAAATGGGAAAATATCTGGTTATTTTTTTATTTATGACGGCAACGATCGGCTTTGTCTCCGGGTTTCTGGTAGCAGGCGGCAGTATGATTCAGGCATATGAAGAAAGCTTTGAAAAATATAAGATTGAGGATGGGCATTTTGTTCTGGAAGAAAGGGCAGAGGAGACGTTGATTTCCGGGCTGGAACAGGAAGAGGTGATGATTGTTCCTGATTTTTATGTGGAAGAGGATACGGATCATGATCTGGACGGCAGGAATGACAGTACGCTGAGAATTTTTGCAGACCGCACGGAAGTAAATCTGGTGTGTCTGATGGAAGGCAGTATGCCCCGGAACACAGATGAGATTGCCATAGACAGAATGTATGCAGACAACAATGAGATTGAAGTGCAGGATGTTGTGAATGTGGGTACAAAAGAACTGAAAGTGACAGGTCTTGTGGCATTGTCTGATTATAGCGCTCTGTTTTCGGATAATGGGGATATGATGTTCGATGCTGTCAAATTCGGTGTGGCAGTGATGACGGAAGAAGGATTTGAAAGTTTTGGAGCTGCTGCACTGCACTACAGCTATGCCTGGAGATATGATCAGATGCCGAAAGATGAAATAGAGGAGAAGAAACAGTCTGATCGCTTGTTGGAGGTTCTGGGAGAACAGGCTGTGATTCAAAGTTATGTTCCCCGTTACAGCAATCAGGCAATTCAGTTTACCGGAGATGATATGGGCGGCGATAAGTCTATGATGATTGTTCTTCTCTATATTCTGATTGTGATTCTGGCATTTGTATTTTCTGTGACCATCAATCACACGATTGTGAAGGAAGCATCTGTGATCGGAACGCTGCGCGCATCGGGCTATACAAAAGGGGAAATGCTGAGACACTATCTCACCACACCGATGCTGGTGACCCTGTTGGCGGCGCTGATCGGAAATATTCTTGGATATACGGTGTTTAAGGATATGGTTGCGGCTATGTACTATGGCAGCTACAGTCTGCCCACCTATGAAACGATATGGAATGGAGAGGCATTTGTTCTGACTACAGTCATTCCGATGCTTCTGATGCTGTTTACCAATATTCTTTCACTGATACACAGGCTGTCCTTGACCCCGCTGCGTTTTCTGCGCCATGATCTGAGCCGGAACAGACGGAAAAAGGCAGTAAAACTTCCTGGATTTTCGTTTTTCCATCGGTTCCGTCTGAGGATTATTCTGCAGAACCTGCCAAGTTATATGACCTTATTTGTGGGGATTGTATTTGCCAATATTCTGCTGTTGTTCGGCATGATGATGTCCCCGCTTCTGTCTCATTATCAGGATGAGGTGTTGGAGCATATGTTGGCAGAATATCAGTATGTGCTGAAAGCTCCGGTAGAGGTGGAAGAAGAACAGGCGGAGCAATACTGTGTCACAAACCTGAAAACGGTGGATGAAGCGTATGATGCTGAAGAAGTCACAGTCTATGGGATAGCCGCGGAAAGTCGTTATATAGACGAAGCGCTGCCAATGGAAGGCATTTATATTTCAGATGGATATGCGGAGAAGTATCGTCTGGAACAGGGAGATATGGTGCTGTTGAAAGAAGCCTACGGTAAGAAAACGTATGAGTTTGAAATCAAAGGAATCCGGAAATATCCGGCGGCACTGGCCATCTTTATGGCAAAGGAACAGTTTTGGAATGTTTTCGATAAAGAAGAGGGGTATTTCAACGGTTATTTTTCGGATGAAGAACTTACAGAAATTGATGAAGCATATATCGCTTCCTGCATTATGGAGGAGGATCTGACCAAACTTTCCCGGCAGTTGGATGTATCCATGGGGAATATGTTCTATATGGTGAATGTATTTGCAGTGGTACTGTCAGCACTTTTAATTTATCTGCTGACGAAACTGATTCTGGAGAAAAATACAACATCAATTTCCATGGTGAAGATCCTGGGGTATGAGAATGGTGAGATTGCCCGGCTCTATCTTTTGGCGACCACTGGGGTGGTGATTTTGTCAATTGCACTGAGCCTGGTGATTTCCAATCTGGTATTGAAAGCAATTTACCGGGAAATCATGAAGGAGTTCAATGGTTGGTTGTCCTATTATATCAAGCCGGAAATCTATGGAGAAATGTTTGCTGTAGGGCTGCTGGTTTATCTGGCGGTAGCATTCCTGCAATTTCGTAAAATTAAGCGGATTCCGATGGATGAAGCTTTGAAAAATGTAGAGTAGGCGAAGCAAGAGAATAATCAAACAAAAGGTTAATGTCGAATTATGTAAATTTAAGAATTATGTAATTGAATATTCTTCCCGAAAACGTTATGATAAAAGGAGCAAAGAATAGACAAACAGAGTAGAGGATGTACGAGATAACATAGGGGCATGAACTGCTCGGTTTTTCAAAAGATAGAATTCGGGGATTGATATGAAAAAAGAGGTACTTAGAAAACGTGTAAGGCGTAACCGCAGAGTAGCATTTTTACAGAATTGTGCCAAAGTAAGCATCTGTGTGGCAGTTGCGCTTCTGATTGTCACCGTAGGATGGAAAGCGGCAAAGCCTTTTGTGAAGAAGACTTCTGTCAGCACGGATGCAGAGACAGGTGTAACAGTGCTTGAGGTTCAGGCGGGGACCAACAATCTGGAGGACGGTTCCGGGGATGCGGCAAAGATCGCTTTGGCTGACGGACAAAGAGCGGCAAGCACCGTTCCGGGCTGGCAGGTGGACAGTAAGGGATGGTGGTATGCTGCCGACAACCAGAGCTGTTATGCCAATGGATGGCTGACGATTGAGGAACAGCGTTATCATTTTGGAAGTGACGGCTATATGGATACCGGATGGAAGGCAATTGGCGGAGAAGGATATTATTTTGAAGAGGACGGCATTTACAATGCAGAAAAAGACAAGTCGAAGATGATCGCTTTGACGTTTGACGATGGTCCCGGGCCGTATACGAATACCTTACTGGATGTGCTGGAACAAAATGGTGCCAGGGCTACCTTTTTCATGCAGGGCATCAATGTAGAACGCTACGGCGCAGACACGATTCCAAGGATGGCAAGTCTGGGATGCACCATCGGAAATCACTCCTATGACCATCCGAATTTGAAGGCGGGAGGCGCGGAAGTGGCACAGCAGCAGTTCGATCAGACGGATGCGTTGATTGCTCAATACAATAATGGGGTGGGGGCGGCGGTTGTCCGTTTTCCATTTGGTGAGTATACCAGAACCCTGGCGGCGAATACCGGACGCTCCTGTTGGTTCTGGAATGTGGATACGTTGGACTGGAAGACAAAGAATGTACAGTCCAATATTTCCGCCGTGCTGGATAATGCGGAAGGCGGACAGATCGTGCTGATGCATGACATTCACGAGACGACGGTTACGGCCTGCCAGACGATTATCCCTGAGTTGAAGAATCGTGGATTTGAACTGGTGACGGTACAGGAGCTTGCAGCTTCCCGTGGTTATGAGGCTGAGGCAGGGGTTACTTATTATGGATTTACGGATAGAAATATAGAGAACAATACCGTGACAGATCGAAGCAGAAGCGATATTGCGGATTAAAAGATGGTTTGATTCTTTCTTGGCGGAATACGGAAAGGAAGATATTTATAAAAGCCATGGTTGATACAAAGGAATTGATATCAACCATGGCTTTTGTTGTTTATTTTAAGTTGGAGCGTTTTCTCATCTTGGAATCCAGAATACGTTTCCGGATACGCAGATTTGTAGGGGTAACCTCCAAAAGTTCATCATTGTCGATGAATTCCAGAGCCTGTTCCAGAGAAAGTACTTTCGGGGGGGTAAGCTTTAATGCTTCATCAGCGGAAGAGGAACGGGTATTGGTCAGATGCTTGGTCTTGCAGACATTTAATTCGATGTCCTCTGCCTTACCATTCTGTCCGATTACCATACCTGCGTAAACTTTCTCACCGGCGCCGATGAACAGTGTGCCACGGTCCTGAGCGGAGAACAGGCCGTAGGTTACAGATTCACCGGACTCAAATGCAATCAGAGAACCCTGTTTCCGGAACTGAATATCTCCTTTATACGGTGCGTAATCATCGAAAATTGTATTCAGGATACCCTGACCTTTCGTCATAGTCAGGAAGTCTCCGCGGAAGCCGATCAGACCACGTGCCGGAATCTCAAATTCCAGACGGGTATTGCCATCACTGGTAGGACTCATTCCCTGCAACTCTCCCTTACGTTCACTCAGACGCTGAATCACGGAACCAGAGAATTCATCCGGAACATCCACATAAGCAATCTCCATCGGCTCCAGCTTCTTGCCCCGTTCGTCGGTACGGTACAGTACCTCAGCTTTGCTGACTGCGAATTCATATCCCTCACGGCGCATATTCTCAATCAGGACGGAGAGATGGAGTTCCCCACGGCCGGAAACCTTAAAGCAGTCCGGGGAGTCGGTGTCCTCCACACGCAGACTGACGTCCGTATTCAATTCCCGGTACAGACGGTCCCGCAGATGACGGGAAGTAATATATTTTCCTTCCTGACCTGCCAGCGGAGAATCATTTACCATAAAGTTCATTGCAATCGTAGGCTCAGAAATCTTCTGGAACGGAATCGGATCCGGGTTTTCCAGATCACACAGCGTATCCCCGATATGAATATCCGCAATTCCGGAAATTGCAACGATGGACCCAATATTAGCTTCTGCAACTTCCACCTTATTCAAACCATCAAACTCATACAGCTTGCTGATCTTCACTTTTTTCTTTTTATCCGGTTCATGATGATTCATCAGCATCACTTCCTGATTCACCGCAATCTTGCCGTTATCTACTTTACCGACGCCGATACGTCCAACGTACTCATTATAGTCAATGGTACTGATCAATACCTGTGTCCCTGCTTCCGGATCCCCTTCCGGTGCCGGAATATAATCCAGAATCGTCTCAAATAGAGGAACCATATCCTTTGCCTCATCTGCCAGATCCTTCACTGCAAATCCTGTCTTGGCAGAAGCATATAAGAACGGACAATCCAACTGCTCATCCGAAGCATCCAGATCCATCAAAAGTTCCAGAACCTCGTCAACCACCTCATCCGGCCGCGCTTCCGGTCTGTCAATCTTATTGATACAGACAATCACCCGCAGATTCAGCTCCAACGCCTTCTGAAGTACAAATTTCGTCTGAGGCATCGCCCCCTCAAAAGCATCCACCAACAAGATAACACCATTCACCATCTTCAGAACACGCTCAACCTCACCGCCAAAATCCGCATGCCCCGGCGTATCGATAATATTAATCTTCGTATCCTTATAAAAAACAGCCGTGTTCTTGGATAAAATCGTGATACCCCGCTCCCGCTCGATATCATTAGAGTCCATTACCCGCTCCTGAACCTCCTGATTTGCCCGGAATACACCACTTTGCTTCAACAACTCATCCACGAGTGTCGTTTTACCATGGTCAACGTGAGCAATAATTGCAACATTCCTTACATCATTTCTCTGAGTTTTCATAACCAATCATCCTTCTTTATTCATACTAAATTTAAAACAAAACACATACGATTAAGAAATCAAAAACCCATTTTCAAGCCATAACAAATTCTTATTGTGTAGTTTGATGAAAATGCGTATTTAAAGCGAAAATAAGTTTTTGATTCCTTAATCATTATAGACAGGTTGCAAAATAAGGACACTGATACATCATCAGAATCCAGCACAGCAAGCAGAACGGAAAATACATTGTTTAATCATGGCAGTAGAAACAGTTCTAAACGGGCATGTCTGCTGACGCAGACACCACCATTCATGAAAGTCGATTGTTCTGCACTTCGTGCTTCTACAATCGCCGCAGGTATTCGTAATCCGAGCTATGCGCCCTACTTACTCATATCGGCTTGTCCGTCCAATGTCCATGACTCGCTGCATGCCAGCATGCGCTCCTCATGGCCGCTGTACGGGACTTTCATAGTAAAATCTATCTATTTAGAAGACTTTCCACTCTTTGCATAATTTAAACACTGCATACAATCAAATTTCCGTCTTAGGACGTCAGGTTTATACGCCGGGGAAGGGGCCGGGTGCTGCGGGTAGGTGCACATCTGCAACCCTTTTAGAAGTTCTTGGTACTCCCGAAAATTCCGTTGTTTTCCTTCAGGGATACTGTCTGAGCACAGCGAGTTTATCCTTGAAGGGAAACGTTTTTAGGAAATTCCGAGAGCACCTAGAACTTCTTAAAGGACGAAGCCGTGCACCTACCCGCAGCACCCGGCCCCTTCCCCGGCGTATAAACCGTCCGTTCTCCATGTCTAAATTTGTCATAATACCGCAAGTAGTATAGCATATTTTGTCATATTTGGGTAGAGTAAGAAAATACAAAAAAAATTAGTTCTAAGACGGAAAGATAGTGAATACATATGGTTTATATAAGATACCAACAAGAGAAAGGGGAACTATCATTCATGGCAGATAAGATTATTGAAAACAATCAGGTACAAATTATGGGCGAGATCGTATCGCAGTTTACGTTCAGCCACCAGGTATTCGGGGAGGGATTCTATCTGGTTGACGTATGCGTAAAACGGTTAAGCGAGTCGGAAGATATCATTCCGGTGATGATCTCCGAACGTCTGGTAGATGTGACACAGGACTATGAGGGAGAATATATACTGGTAACAGGTCAGTTCCGCTCCTATAACAGACATGAGGAAAAGAAAAACCGACTGGTGCTGTCCGTCTTTGCCCGTGAAATCACATTTGTGGAAGAGGAAGACGATTCTGTAAAATCAAACCAGATTTATCTGGATGGCTACATATGTAAGCCTCCTGTATACCGGAAAACACCGCTTGGTAGAGAGATTGCTGATCTTCTGATCGCGGTAAACCGTCCGTATGGAAAATCGGACTATATTCCCTGCATCTGCTGGGGAAGAAATGCCCGGTATGCATCTGCATTCGCAGTAGGAGGTCATGTCCTTGTCTGGGGAAGAATCCAGAGCAGAGAATATATGAAACGATTGAATGAGACGGAGTCCGAAAAGCGGGTCGCTTATGAAGTTTCCGTCAGCAAACTGGAATATGTAGAGCAGGGATAAAACAATTATGCCATCCGGTCTGGAGAGAAGAACTGTGATGGCACGTAAACGGACATGTCTGCTGGCGCAGACATCACCATTTATGAAAGTCAGATGTTCCGTGCTGCGCACTCCCGCATCTGCCGCCAGTATTCGCAATTCGGGCTATCGCCCTGCTTGCTCATACCGGCTTGCCCGTCCAATGTCCATGACTCGCCGCATGCCAGCATGCGCTCCTCATGGCCGCTGTCCGGGACTTTCATAGTAATTTTTTAGAAAAGTAGGAGTTGCGTGCGTAGACGTTGGATGAGATTTGTGTTAAGATAGATATTAGGATATCAAGTATCTGAATAAGGGGTGGATGTGATCAGCAGGTGGTAAAAACGGACATGTCTGCTGACGCAGACATCACCATCCATGAAAGTCGGTTGCTCCGCACTTCGTGCTCCCGCAATCGCCGCCAGTATTCGTAATCCGGGCTGTCGCCCTCCTTACTCATACCGGCTTGCCCGTCCAATATCCATGATCCTGCGCGTGCAAGCACGCTCCGGGTCATGGCTGCTGTCCGGGACTTTCATAGTA